>NZ_JAHEWS010000003.1:0-194799 GCF_018598405.1 Curtobacterium flaccumfaciens
CTCCCCTTTCCCCTTTCCCCTTTCCCCTCGCAGAACTGGACCACCATGAAGCACTTCAGCAAGGCGACGATGCTCATCGGCGTCACCGCAGCGGTCGCCATCGGCCTGACCGGCTGCACGCCCGGCGGGTCCGCGGCACCGGCTGCCTCCCAGAGTCTCGGACCGGTCTCGAAGGACGTCGGCTCGGGCAAGACGACACTGACCGTCTGGGACCAGAACACCGACACCGGCATCAACGACGCGCAGCAGGAGCTCAACGACGAGTTCGAAAAGGCGCATCCGAACATCACGATCAAACGCGTCTCGCGCTCGTTCGCGGACCTGAAGACGACCCTGAAGCTGGCTCTTTCGGGCGACAACCCGCCGGACGTCGTGCAGGCCAACCAGGGGTACCCCGACATGGGCGCCTTCGTGAAGGCCGGTTTCCTGCGGCCCGTGGACGACTACTCGAAGCTGTACGGCTGGGACGACTACTACCCCTCGAGCCTGCTCAAGCTGAACTCGTTCTCGCCCGACGGCACAACCTGGCAGGGAGACGACCTCTACGGCGTCTCGCAGACCGGTGAGCTCGTCGGCTTGTACTACAACAAGGACGTGCTCAAGGAGGCCGGCATCAACTCCCCGCCCACGACCGTCGCCGAGCTGACCGCGGACATGCAGAAGGTCAAGGCGGCCGGCACGCTGCCGCTGAGCTACGGAGACGTGGAGAAGAGCCCGGGAATCCACCTCTACGGTCTCGTGCTCTCCGCCCTCGCCGGGCACGATGCGGTCAACGACCTCGTCGCCGGCAAGTCCGGCACCTGGACCGGCGACGACGAGGTCGAGGCGGCGAAGACGATCTCGGGCTGGGTCGACAAGGGCTACGTCACCGAGGGCGCCAACGGTGTCTCCCGCGACGACGCGGTGAGCGCCTTCGGCAAGGGCGAGTCCGCCTTCCTCATCACCGGCACGTGGTACCAGGCCACCCTCGAGGCAGCGACGGCCGCGAAGGACATCGGCTTCACGGCGCTCACCCCGCCCGGCGCATCGACCCCGGTCACCATGGGCGGTGAGGGTCTGGCGTGGGCGATCACGTCGAAGACGAAGAACGCGGACGCCGCCGCGGCGTACATCGACTTCGTGACGAACGCGAAGGCCGCGAAGACGCTCGTCGACAAGGGCAACCTGCCGACCGTGGTGCCCGACGACGACACTCCCGCCGAGGGCACGATCGCCGGGGACATCACCAGCAACTACAAGACGATCTCCAGCGCCAACAGCATCACCCCGTACCTCGACTACGCGACCCCGACGTTCTACGACACGCTCACCGCAGCCATGCAGGACCTCGTCGCGGGGAAGGCAACACCGGAGCAGTACACCAAGACACTCCAGGACGACTACGCCGCCTTCGTGCAGAAGTAGGCGAGGACCCCGTGACCCAGATCACCCGAGCCCCGGCGGGCGCCGTTGACCGCGGCGCCCGCCGGGCAGGGCGCGGCGGAACGGCCGTCGGCACCCGCAAGCAGCGCCGGAGCCTCGTTCCGTACCTCTACATCCTCCCGGCGTTCCTCGTGTTCGCGGTGTTCCTCGGCTGGCCGTTCCTGCAGAGCATCCAGTACTCCTTCTATGACTGGGACGGACTGTCGACCGCGACCTGGACGGGGCTGTCCAACTACGTCGCCGTCGTGACGGACGCGCAGCTCCGGGCGTCGTTCGGGCACGCACTCGTGCTGATGGTCTTCTACGCGGCGATCCCCGTCGCGGTGGCACTGTTCCTGACAGCGCTGATCTCGCGGGCGAACGGCCTGCCGGGGATGTCGTTCTTCCGCACGGTGCTGTTCCTGCCCCAGGTCATCGCGTCCGTCGTCGTGGCCACGATCTGGGTGTCCATCTACTCCGCGGACGGGCTGCTCAACGACGCACTGCGCCTGGTCGGCCTCGGGCAGCTCGCGCAGGTCTGGCTCGGCGGGTACGACACGGCCCTGCCGGCGATCGGTTTCGTCGGCACCTGGCTGAACGTCGGACTCTGCCTGGTCCTCTTCCTGTCCGGGGTCGGCAACATCCACCCGAGTCTCTTCGAAGCGGCGCGCATCGACGGAGCGGGGGCCGCAAGAGAGTTCTTCTCGATCACGCTGCCATCGCTCCGTGGGCAGATCGCCGCGGCCCTCACCCTGACGGTGGTGTCCGCGCTGAAGACCTTCGACCTGGTTTACGTGACCACGAGCGGCGGTCCCGGCAACTCCACGTCGGTCCCGGCGTTCGAGGCGTACAGCAGGGCGTTCCAGACCGGGCAGGTCGGATCGGCAGCCGCCGTCGCCGTGTCGTTGACCGTCGTCATCATGATCGTCACGGCACTGATCAACCGCCTCCAGCCGAAGGACGTCGCATGAGGATCTCCGTCCGCGAGAAGACCGTCAACTACGTCATCTTGTCGGTGTTCGCCCTCTTCGCGATCATCCCCCTGCTCGGCGTACTGCTGTCGTCCGTCACCCCCGCCGCGCAGAACTCCGGCGGCTTCAGCATGCCGACCGGGATCGACCTGGGGAACTACGGCGCCGCGTGGTCGCAGGGGCACTTCGCGTCGTACATGTTCTCGAGCGTCCTCGTGACGGTCTCCGTCGTCGCGCTCACGACCGTGCTGGCCGTCTTCGCGGGATTCGCGTTCGCGCGACTCGACTTCTTCGGATCGAACGTCATTTTCTTCGTGATGCTCGCCGGCCTGATGCTCCCCGCCGAGGCGTTCATCATCCCGCTCTACTTCAACCTGCGCTCGGTCGGGCTCACCGACACCTACCCGGCGCTCATCCTGCCGCAGACCGCGCAGTCCCTGGCGTTCGGAATCTTCTGGATGCGGAGCCAGTTCCGCAGCTTCCCCGGCGAGGTCATCGAAGCTGCTCGACTCGACGGAGCACGCGACGTCCGCCTGCTCTGGCAGGTGATGGTGCCCGCTGCCCTCGCCCCGATCATGACGATGGCGCTCCTGATCACGATGTGGACCTGGAACGAGTTCCTGCTGCCCCTCGTCCTCATCACCAGCGAAGACCACCGCACGGCGCCCCTCGGCCTGGCGTTCTTCAAGGGGGCCCACCTGACCGACTACTCCCTGCTCTCCGCAGCCGGGGTGATCGTCGCTCTGCCAATCGTGGTCCTGTACTTCTTCCTGCAAAAGCGGTTCATCTCCGGCATGCTCGGCGGCTTCGCCGATCGCTGACGAGGACACAAGTGGAGATCATCATCCTGCCCACGCCGGACGAGGTCGGTCGCGTCGCCGCGGCCAAGATCGCGTCCGTCGTCGCCAAGAAGCCGTCCGCCGTCATCGGTCTCGCCACCGGATCCAGCCCGCAGGGCATCTACGCCGACCTGCGGCGCCGGGTGCAGGCGGGCGAGATCTCGTTCGCCGAAGCCCGGGGGTTCGCCCTCGACGAGTACGTCGGCATCCCGCTCGAGCACCCGGAGTCGTACGCGGCCGTGATCGCCCGCGACGTCGTCGCACCGCTCGGCTTCGACGCCTCGCGCGTGCGGGTGCCGGACGGCCGTGCCGCCGACCTGGAGTTCGCGGCGAAGGAGTACGACGCCGCGATCCGTGCCGCAGGCGGGATCGACGTGCAGATCCTCGGCATCGGGGCCAACGGGCACATCGGGTTCAACGAGCCGACCTCGTCGTTCGCCTCGCGCACCCGCATCAAGACCCTCGCGCCGTCGACCCGTGACGCCAACGCGCGCTTCTTCGACTCGCCCGAGCAGGTCCCGACGCACTGCATGACGCAGGGGCTCGGCACCATCCTCGAGGCGCGTGAGCTCGTCCTCGTCGCCCAGGGCCCGACGAAGGCAGCGGCCGTCGCCGCCGCGATCGAGGGGCCGCTCAGCTCCTTCGTCCCCGGGTCCGCGCTGCAGCTGCACGAGCACGCGACCGTCGTCGTCGACGAGGAAGCCGCCGCCGGGCTGCAGCTCGCCGACTACTACCGCGCCGCGGCGGGCAGGAGCGCAAACTGAATCCCAGCACACCGTTCGGATACGAGAGGTCATAAAACCACCCTGCTGCTATTCGCGATCATGGCCCAACGCGCGCATCGACGCACGCTAACCGACAGGCGGCCCCGGCCACCCCGCCCTTCGTACGCCGGCGCCCACGGACCGCAATTCGCTAGCTACGAGCGAGGGCAATACCGGCGAGGACGGTCGCGACGACCGCCAGCACAACCATGGCTCCCACTGCCACAGCCGCATCGGCACGGCGGCCCGTGGGTGCTCGCAGGCAAGGCGCCGCTCTCGTTCCCTGCAGCGCTTGCGTATCGCGTCGCGGTTTCGCACGCTCGGTATCGACTGCGGCTTTCCGGATCGTGGCCTCGTCGCTCCGACTACTGGTACTGGAAATACCACTGATCAGTGAGGATCGGATGGCACCCAGTCACCTGATACCCAGCCGACTGGAAGGCCTTTCGCGAGGCGTCGCACTGCGCGCGCGTCGGCTCCGTGTACACCTTCCAACCCGGTGGGTCGGCGTGTGCAGCAAGGGGCGTGAACAGGACCGCCGAGATGGCCAGAGCGATGATTACTGGAAGCTTCCGCATAGCTGAGGCTCAATCCTGTCCTGCGTGCTGGCAACACCGGGGCCGGATCAGAGTCGCAGCAGGAAGGTCAGGGTCGCGGATGCGGGTTGTAATCGAACCAATCGATGGGACCCCCTTCCGCGTGTACAGCGCCCACTACATACCCGCCGATCATGTCGTGGTCCCCGAACCGTGGGGCATCACCAGGATCGGGGAACACACCGCTCTCGAGGACATCCGCCGCGCTGCGGGGGCTTGACCGATCCTTGAGCGGGCGGCGGACCTGCCGGCATCCCACGGCCGACGGGTCCACGCCACTAGGCGCGCTCGACGGGGAGCCAGAGCTCGCAGGTGGCCGTGCTGAAGTCGTCGGCGCGTTCGACTACCGCGACGATGGTCGGACCAGGCCGGAGCCGCCATGGGTTCGACGGGAACCAATCAGTCGCGGTCGCAGCCCATGCCTCCTGCAGCGCAATCGGGTACTCACCCTCGGTGTGGAACATCGCCCACGTGCCAGCCGGAACCTCGATCGTGTCGAGATCGTCGGCCACCGGGGCCGTGCCCTGGACAGCAACTCCATGCAGGTAGGTCAGTTCGCTTCCCTCGGTGTAGTCCGGGTCGACGTCGGCGCTGACCTGGAGCAGGCCGGCCGGCTCGGTGTCGCTCAGGGCTTTGAGTCGTGCGTGTTCTGCCGTCGGCAGGGAGGCTATATGGGATTGGATGTGCGGGTTGACGCCCTCGTGGATGAGGGGCACGCGGGTGGCGCGGCCGACTAGGAGAAACGCCGGTCGCTCGGTGATTCGGGTGTCCATGGTGATGTTCCCTTCTACGGTCAGGCGGAACCTGAGCTGCGGTTGTGTTCGAAGGGGGCCGCCGTCTCGCTTGACGTCGCCGACGCTGACGCCGTGTACCGATCGGAATGCCCGGCCGAAGGCTTCGGTCGATCCGTAGCCATAGCGCACCGCGATGCTCAGCAGGTCGTCGGTTCCGAGAACATCTGCTGCCGCGACTGACATGCGGCGACGCCGGATGTAGTCCGACAGCGGCATCCCAGCGAGCGACGAGAACATCCGACGGAGGTGGTACTCCGTCGTGCTGAGTTCTCTCGCCAAGGATGCAACGTCGAGGTCGTCGTCCAGACGACCTTCGACCAGTCCGACCAGTCTGTTCAGCTCCGCGATCATGCCGCCTCCTTCGACACCCACACTTCCGGGTCATCACGATCCGCGCCCTACTATCGCGGTCCGATCGGATCGCCACTGTGCTCCGAACGTGCCCGTAAGTAAGGTCCCTCCCCGGAACGCGGTATCGGAATGGACCAGCCCGCAGCGGCCAGGAGTGCCGTGTCTCAGATAGGTGGTCCGGTGATCATCGCAGTGAGGGCACCCCATGCGAACGGCCCCACGGCCATCACAGCGAAGAAGCCCACCGAGATCCTCGGTGGGCTTCTGTCGTCGTGTCCGACACGTTTCGGTCGGGCTGACAGGATTTGAACCTGCGACCCCTTGACCCCCAGTCAAGTGCGCTACCAAGCTGCGCCACAGCCCGCGAGTTCCGGAGAACTCAGGATCCCGGAGGATCCTCGCCCGCGTCCGACCGGAGCGCGAGCGACCGGTCCAGCATAGCGGACGTCAGACCCCCTCCGTGCCACGGCGAGTCGAACCGAACGAACACCGAACGGGTACCGAACGAGCGGAGACCACGAGCACGCACGCACGCACGCTCAGCCCGCCCGCACCACCTCGCGCCGCGCCGCCAACCACGGCAACCCGAGCCCGACGAGCAACCCACCGGACCCGTCCGCCGCCAGGTCCCCGACCGTGTCGTCGTACCCCACGAAGATCTTCGAGTCGACGAAGTTGTGCCCGAGCCACTCCCCCATCTCCCAGACGGCCCCGACCGCGAGTCCCGCACACAGCGCGAGCACCGCGACGACCGCCCGGCGCTCGGCGTGCGGAGCCGGCACCGCACGCAGGTCGGCACCGATGACGTACAGCACCGCCGCGAGCAGCCCCGTCAGCACGACGTGCATGAACTTGTCCCACAGGAAGACGGACGTGTACCACTCGAGCACGCTCGACCACCCGGCGACGAGCACGAGCACGCACACCGCCAGGTCGAAGGCGGGCCGCAGCCCGAGCATCCGCGGCACGACGACCCCGAGCAGCGCCAGCGCCATGACCGGGAACGCCGTCCCGCCCCACCCGACGCTCGCCACGACGACGCTCACGAGCGTCAGCGCCCGCACCACGTCGGCCACCAGGAACCGCGGCCGCAGGAACGTCGACCCGAGCGCCCGGATCACGACGCCCACCGCACGACCGCGTGCACGGCGGCGTGGTCGGACGGCCACACGCCGCCCGGCCGTCGCACGTCGACCGCGACGCGGTCCACCTCCGCCTCGGACGTCACGAGCACCCCGTCGATCCGCCGGCCACCGACACGCGGACTCCCGTAGTGCGGGTACGTCCCGGAGGGCTCACCCACCTGCCTGGAGGCCCGCCCCCAGCTGTCCTCGACCCCCGCCTCCGCCAGGGCTCGCCATGGTGCGGATCCGGCGGGGCTGTTCCAGTCGGCCATGACCACGGCGGGCAGGCCGCGCTGCCGGACGATCCGGCCGAGCAGTTCGGCGGACCGCAGCCGGGCCCACGGCGAGGCGACGTCGAGGTGGGTGGCGATCGCCAGGAACCGAACGCCGGTCGCGCGGTCGTCGACGACGGCTCCGACGGCGTGCCGGGGGAAGGACGTGGCCCACGACCGCGAGCCGGGGCGGTGGGGTGTGCGGGAGAGCGCCCAGGTGCGGCGCTCGACGACGTCGAGGCGGGAGCGGTCGAGGAACAGGCCGACCTGCTCACCACCGCCACGCGCTCCCCGTCCGGCCAGCACGGGCTCCCAACCCGACCCGAGGCCAGCGGTGAGGTCGTCCGCCTGGGTGGGGAGGGCCTCCTGGACGGCGAGGACGGTGGGCGCTTCGGAGGTGACGAGCGCGAGGACGGCGTCGCGGCGGCGCTCCCAGGCGTCCAGGTGGGTCGGCTGTCGCGGCACGCGGCGACGCACGTTGAGCGTCATGCAGTGCACCTCGGGCGACCGGACCGGTCCGATGAGCGGGCGGTCGTCGGGGTGGTCGGGCATGCCTCCCTTCTACGAGACGACACCCGTCGGATTCCCAGGGACCTCTCCGTCTGGCTCGTAGGGTGGCCCGATGCGTTCTCGTTCCACCCCTCGTCTCCTCGTCGCGATCGCGGTCTCCGGGCTGCTGCTCGGAGCCGCCGGGTGTACGTCGAGCGGACCGGACACGAGCCGCCCGACACTGGCGAAGGCCTCGGCCGACACCGTCACGGTGGCCGATGCTGCGGACGCCGCAGCCCGGTCCGTCCGTGTCAGCAAGGCCCTGTTCGCGAGTGCTCCCGGAGCGGTCGTCGCCCGGGCCGGCGACACCGAGGGCATCAGCGCGGCGAGCAAGGCTGCGGCGAGCGCCCGCGTCCCGGTGCTGCTGACGACCAAGAACACGAGCACTGTCGTCGCCCGCGAGCTCGACCGGCTCGGTGCCGACTGGTACCAGGCCGAAGGCGACGTGTCGCTCGACACGGACGTCGAACAGCGGCAGGCGCCGGACGGCGGTGACGCGCCGGAGTCGACCCGGGCCTCCCGGCCGGCGACCGTGGTGGTGGCGGACGCGCGTGCCGATGCCGCTGCCGTGGCGACCGCGAAGGCCGCCGGCGCGCGGGTGGTGACCATGCCGGAGGGCGTGACGGACCCGGCTGCCGCACCCGACGTGGTGAGGGCGCTGCACGAGCGGGCGAAGCACCCGACCGTCCTGGTCGGTGCGGCGTTCGACGCGCTGCCGGACCCGGAGTGGACGGTCCGGGCTGCCGAGGGTGGGTTCCAGCTGCGGAACGGCGGCCAGCGGCCCTTCGACGGGCACCGGTACGTCGCGCTGTACGGGGCTCCCGGGGCGCCGGCGCTGGGCGTGCTCGGCGAACAGGGGCCGAAGGAGACCGTGCAGCGGGCCGAGCAGGTCGCGAAGCCGTACCGTGCCGAGTCCGACGAGCTCGTGACGCCCGCGATGGAGGTCATCGCGACCGTCGCCGCCGGGGACGCCGGAGCCGACGGCGACTACTCGACGGAGCTGCCGGTGTCGACGCTCGAACCCTACGTCGACGCTGCGCACGAGGCGGACATGCCGGTCATCATCGACCTGCAGCCCGGCCGGTCGGACTTCCTGTCGCAGGCCAAGAAGTACGAGTCGCTGCTGAAGAAGCCCGGCGTCTGGCTGGCGCTCGACCCGGAGTGGCGGCTCACGAAGGACCAGGTGCCGCTCGAGCAGATCGGCAGCGTGTCGGCGTCCGAGGTGAACGAGGTGTCCTCGTGGCTGGCTGGGCTCGTGCGTGACGAGGGGCTGCCGCCGAAGGCCCTGGTGCTGCACCAGTTCCGGCTGTCGATGATCCAGGACCGTTCCGCCCTGAAGACCCACCCGGAGCTCGACATGCTCGTGCACGTCGACGGGCAGGGGTCGCAGCCGGACAAGCAGGCGACCTGGAACGCGCTGCACGTCGGCGCGCCGGAGGGGCTGCACTGGGGCTGGAAGAACTTCTACGACGAGGACACGCCCATGCTGACGCCCGCGCAGACGATGCAGGACGTGCAGCCGACGCCGTCGTTGGTCACGTACCAGTAGGGCGCTTCTCCACAGCGTGGCGCGCTCCGCTCAGCGGCGACGCGAAGCGTTGCGCGGGGCGCGCCGACCGAGCCTGCGAGGGAGGTGCCTGCGTTCCGTCGGTCGGTGCTGACAGCATGGGGGCATGGAAACCACCGCCCCGCCTTCTGCAGACATCGCCGCCGAGGCGCAGCAGGCGCTCGCTGCGCTCACGGGGCGCCCCGACGCGGTGTTCCACCCCGGCCAGCTCGAGGCCATCTCCGCGCTGGTCGAGCACCGGCAGCGCGCCCTGGTCGTGCAGCGCACCGGGTGGGGCAAGTCGGCGGTGTACTTCCTGGCGACGCTCCTGCTGCGCCGACGCGGGGGCGGCCCGACCGTCCTGGTGTCGCCGCTGCTCGCCCTGATGCGCGACCAGGTCGCCGCAGCCGCGCGGGCCGGTGTCCGTGCGGTGTCGATCAACTCCGCGAACGCCCACGAGTGGGGCGAGACCCAGGCCGCCCTCGCCCGTGACGAGGTCGACGTGCTCCTCGTCTCCCCCGAGCGCCTGAACAACCCGAAGTTCCGCGACGAGCAGATGCCGACCCTGATCGCCCGGATGGGCATGCTCGTGGTCGACGAAGCGCACTGCATCTCGGACTGGGGCCACGACTTCCGGCCGGACTACCGCCGACTGGCCGAGCTCATCCGGTCGCTCCCCCACGGCGTCCCCGTCCTGGCGACCACCGCGACGGCGAACGAGCGCGTGGTCGAGGACGTCGCCGAACAGCTCACCGCCGGCCCGGCCGACCCGGTGTTCACGATCCGCGGGTCCCTGGCCCGCAAGTCCCTGCGCCTCGGCGTGCTCACGCTGCCCGATGCCCGGCAGCGGCTCGGGTGGCTCCTCGCCCACCTCGGCGACCTACCCGGCAGCGGCATCATCTACACGCTCACCGTCTCGGCGGCCGAGGACATCGCCCGGCTGCTGCGCGACAACGGGTACGCCGTCCGCGCCTACACGGGGCGCACCGACACCGACGAGCGCGAACAGCTCGAACAGCAGCTCAAGGGCAACGAGCTGAAGGCCCTGGTCGCCACGAGCGCGCTCGGCATGGGGTTCGACAAGCCCGACCTCGGGTTCGTCGTGCACGTGGGCGCTCCGTCGTCCCCCGTCGCCTACTACCAGCAGATCGGTCGTGCGGGTCGTGCGACCGACAACGCCGACGTCCTGCTCCTGCCCGGGCGCGAGGACCGCGAGATCTGGCAGTACTTCGCCAGCGCCTCGATGCCGACCGAGGCCCGCGCCGCCGCCGTGCTCGGGGCCCTGTCCACCGACTCGGCGATGTCAACCGTCGCACTCGAGGGTCTGGTCGACATCAAGCGCTCCACCCTCGAACTCCTGCTCAAGGTGCTCGACGTCGACGGCGCCGTCCGACGGGTCACCGGCGGCTGGGTGTCGACCGGGCAGCCGTGGGAGTACGACGCGCCCCGGTACGAGCGGGTCGCCGCGGCCCGCGCTGCCGAGGCCGCGTCGATGCTCGACTACGAGTCCACCTCGGCCTGCCGCATGCAACTGCTGCAGCAGGACCTCGACGACCCCTCGGCCGAGCCCTGCGGCCGGTGCGACAACTGCGCCGGCTCGTGGTTCCCGACCGCCGTGTCCGACACCGATTCATCCGGTGCCGCGGCCGCACTCGACAAGGTCGGTGTCGAGATCGCCCCGCGTGCCCAGTGGCCCTCGGGCATGTCGTCGCTCGGGGTCTCGGTGCGGGGCAAGATCGGCGCGGACGAGCTCGTACAGCCGGGCCGTGCGGTGGCGCGTCTGACCGACCTCGGTTGGGGCGGTCCCCTGCGTGCACTGTTCTCGCCGTCCACCCCCGATGCCCCGATCTCGCGCGAGCTCGTCGACGGCTGTGTCCGGGCGCTCAAGGACTGGCCGTGGGAGACCCGGCCGACCGGCGTCGTGGCGATGTCGTCACGGTCACGGCCCGAGCTCGTGGGGTCCCTCGCCCAGGCGCTGTCCACCATCGGGCGGTTGCAGTTCCTCGGCACCCTCGGCCGTGCCGGCGGGACCCCTCGTGGCGACGGTGCGACGAACAGTGCCTACCGGTTGTCCGGCGTGTGGGACACCTTCGTGGTCGATCCGTCGCTCGCCGCTGCCCTGCAGTCGCACGAGGGCCCGGTGCTGCTCGTCGACGACCTGGTCGACAGCCGGTGGACGATGACCGTCGCCGGCCGGGAGCTCCGGCGCGCCGGGGCTTCCGCCGTGCTCCCGTTCGCCCTGGCCACGGTCGCGTAGTCCAGGCGCACCGGTCGCTCCGGGTCGCTCCGGTCGCTGCGGTCGCTCCGGCCTCGCACCACCGTTGCGACAGTCCACGTGTCGATCGGCGCGTGTTCTGACGCCGTGCCGGTCCACCCGCGCCGCCGACGCCGAGCGACACCACCGACGTCGTACGACACCGACATCGCCGCTCCTGGGCGCGTGCAACCACCCGCGCCCGCAAGAAGCGACACCACCGACGTCGTACGACACCGACATCGTCATTCGGCGTCGATACCCGCCCGGCCGGAGCCCTACCGCCGCGCGGGCTTCGGGAACGTCGCCCGCATGTGGTCGCTCGTCAGCACGTCGCCGATGCCGACCATGAGCACCGAGAACAGGATCTGCTCGATCACCATCCAGAACGGGTAGAGCCCCGGGATCGCCGCGACGATGAGCGTCACGATCGGGAAGATCCGGCTGAACAACCGCAGCCGCTGGTACGCCCAGTAGTACCCGAGCTGTGCCCGCCAGGCGAACACGTAGAGCGTCAGCGTGATGAGCAGCACCACGGTGGACCGGAACCACACCGCCCACGACAGGGTGTCCCCCGCGCGGGTCAGCAGCACGGCGACCACGATGGCGGTCAGGCCGACGACGGTCTCCGCGACGAGCAGCCACCGGATCCGCCGGAACGATCGCACGGTGTCCGGGTGTTCGAGCATGTCCTCGCGGATCACGTACCCGGACTGCCGGCCTCCGGCCAACCGGTCGAGCCGCAGACGGCACCACACACGGTCGGCGAGCACACCGAGTCCGTCGTTCTGCTGCGTCACCAGTACATCGTGCCCCATCCCGAGGGCGGCAGCGGACGCGGCACGGGCCGGTCTGCGGACGCGGAACGACACTGTCGACGTCGGACGACCACGACACCGTCGTTCTGCGTCGGCCCAGCACGGCTCAGCACAGCCCCGGCCAGCGCGCCCCGCTCAGTCGGACGGGACGAGTGCCGCGCCGCCCAGCACGGTGCCGGTGTCGGCGTCGAGCAAGACGAGGGACCGGACCTCGTCGGGCAGCGTCCACGGTTCGCCGAGCACCACGGTCAGCCCCTGTTCGACCCCGGCGGCCTGGAACAGGTCGTAGGACTCCCCGGCGGGTGTCCACACCGGCTTCGAGCCACCGCGCACCGTCCCCGCGGAGAGCACGACGTCGACCGGGCCGTCCCCGCCGGTCTCCAGGTGGTCGATCTCCACCGCGAGGGTCTCGTCGCTCGTGTTCGCGGCGATCCGGACGTGTCCGGCGGCAGCAGCCCCGATGCCGACGATGTCACCGGAGACCGGCGGGACGCGGCGCCACCACGGGTCGATGGGCGAACCGTCGACCGGACGGACGGGTTCGGGCTCGATCGGTTCCTCGAGGCCGGCGGACGGCGGCAGCCGGACGTCGGGCGACCGCGCCGGCTCGGAGGGCACGGAGTCGGCACGGGTGACCGAGTCGCCGTCGTCCGGTGCGTGCGAGATCGTCCACAGGGACACCGAACCCACGACGACCACACCGACGAGGACACCCACCAGGGCGAGCCGACGTCGGTCCGCTGCCCACAGCCTGATCCCCACGCCCCCATGATGCCGCACCGGCGCACCGGACCGGCCCCGGGCCTCCAGGCCGAACGCGGACGCAGAACGCGCCCCGACGGATCGGGGCGCGTTCTGCGTGACGAGTGGGAGGGCTCAGCGCTTCCGGCGCTCGCGCACCCGCATGTTGACGTTGATCGGCGTGCCAGAGAAGCCCCAGACCTCGCGGAGTCGACGCGTGATGAAGCGTCGGTACTGCGGGTCGAGGAACGCCGACGTGAAGAGCACGAACGTCGGCGGCTGGCTCGACGCCTGGGTCCCGAACAGGATGCGGGGCTGCTTGCCGCCGCGCACGGGGTGGGGGTGTTCCTGCACGAGCTCGGCGATGAAGGCGTTGACCTTGCCGGTCGGGATGCGGGTGTCCCACGACTCGAGTGCGGTCTCGAGCGCGGGCACGAGCTTCTCGAGGTGGCGGCCGGTGCGGGCGGAGATGTTCACGCGCGGGGCCCAGGCGACGTGCGCCAGGTCCTGCTCGATCTCGCGCTCCAGGTAGCGGCGTCGCTCGTCGTCGAGCAGGTCCCACTTGTTGTAGGCCAGCACGAGGGCACGGCCCGACTCGAGGACGAGGTCGATGATGCGGAGGTCCTGCACGGACACCGGTTCGGTGACGTCGAGGACGACGACGGCGACCTCGGCCTTCTCGAGCGCGGCGGTGGTGCGGAGCGAGGCGTAGAAGTCGGCGCCCTGCTGCATGTGGACGCGCTTCCGGATGCCGGCGGTGTCGACGAAGCGCCACACCTTGCCGCCGAGCTCGATCTGCTCGTCCACCGGGTCGCGGGTGGTACCGGCGATGTCGTTCACGACGACCCGCTCTTCACCGGCGGCCTTGTTGAGCAGCGAGCTCTTGCCGACGTTCGGGCGCCCGAGGATGGCCACGCGGCGGGGGCCGCCGACCTCCTGCTTGGCGACGGCCGAGGTGTCGGGCAGCGTCTTGATGATCAGGTCGAGCAGGTCCGCGACGCCGCGACCGTGCAGGGCCGACACCGGGTGCGGCTCGCCGAGCCCCAGGTTCCAGAGTTCGTAGGCGTCGAGTTCACGGCGCTCGTCGTCGGCCTTGTTCGCGACGACGATGACGGGGCGGTCGGTGCCGCGGAGCATCTTGACGACGTGCTCGTCGGTGGCGGTGATCCCGACCGTGACGTCCACGACGAACAGCACGGCGTCGGCGAGGTCGATCGCGACCTCGGCCTGCGCGGCGACCGAGGCGTTGATGCCCTCGGCGCCGGGCTCCCAACCGCCGGTGTCGACGAGCGTGAAGCGCTTGTCGTTCCAGTCGGCCTTGTAGCTGACACGGTCGCGGGTGACGCCGGGGACGTCCTGCACGACGGCCTCACGACGACCGAGGATGCGGTTCACGAGCGCGGACTTGCCGACGTTCGGGCGGCCGACGATCGCGAGCACCGGGTAGGCGGGCAGGTAGTGGACGCCGTCCTCGCCGACCTGACCGGCCTCGAGCAGGGCGAGGTCCTCGTCCTCGAGGTCGTACTCCTCGAGTCCGGCGCGGAGCGCGGTCGCGCGCTGCTCGGCCTCGGCCTCGTCGAGTCCGGCGAGCCGCTCGCCGAGGGCGTCGTCGTACCGGGGGAAGTCGTCGTTGTCCGGGTTGTCCAGCTGAGCCATCTTGGGTTCCTCGCGAGCGGCCGGGGCCGCGGTGTCGGTGGCCGTTGCCGGCCGGGGCCGGGGGTCCGGCCGTGGTGTGACCAGGCGGCCGAGGCCGTCCGGTCGTGCGTCAGTGCGTGGCCGCGCGGGCCAGGTCGACGACCGCCTGCACGGTCTGGTCGAAGTCGAGGTCGGTGGAGTCGAGCGTCGTGACGCCGTCGGCGGCGTTCATGAAGTCGACGACCTTCGCGTCCGCCGCGTCGCGACGAGCGAGTGCTGCGGAGGTCTCGGCGGCCGACTGGGTCGTGACCTCTGCCGAGCGTCGGGCCATTCTAACGGACTCGTCGGCCGTCAGCAGGATCCGGACCTCGGCGTCGGGTGCGACGACCGTGGTGATGTCCCGGCCCTCGGTGATGATGCCCGGGGCGTCGGTCTTCCGCATGACGTTGCGGAAGAGCTGAACCAGGCGCTTCCGGACGTCCGGGAGCTTCGCGATGTGGGCGACCGCGCCGGTGACGTCGGGGGTGCGGATGGCCTCGGTGACGTCGGTCTCCCCCACCTTGACGTAGTAGTCGTCGGGGTCGGTGCCGATGGCGTAGTCGAAGGTGTCCCAGCTCGCCAGGATCGCCGCGGGGTCGTCGAGGTCGACCCGCTGCTGCAGGGCGTGCCAGGCGAGCGCACGGTAGGCGGCGCCGGTGTCCTGGTAGCCGTAGCCCAGGGCGCGGGCGGCAGCACGGGACACGCTCGACTTGCCGCTGCCGGCGGGGCCGTCGACCGCGATGACGATCTTCGCCACGTAGGCGCCGTCGGCCAGGCCGGACGGCACCGGGGCGCTGGTCGAACCGGGCTCCCCGGCGGGTCCGCCGAGCCCGCCGGCGGGGCCACCGAGCGGACCGCCGTCACCGCCGGAGCCGTCGCCCGGGCCGCCGAGCGGACCACCGGCACCGCCGGTACCGGGCGTCGGCAGGCCGGAGTCGGGCCCGTCGGTCCCACCGGCCGGAGCGCGTCCGCCGGTCACACCCGAGTCGTTCATCGCTGCGTTCGTGTCGTCGTTCAGGCCCATGCTGCTGCGATCCTCCATCCGCGCCCCTCGAGTTCCTCGACGAGTCGCTGTTCCTGCTCGGGCAGCACCGACACCTCGACGATGCCGATCTGTGCGCCCGGTGAGTGCTCGAGGCGCATGTCCTCGAGGTTGATGCCGATCTCCCCGATGAACGTCAGGAGTGCGGCGATCTGCCCGGGGGTGTCGTCGACCAGGACGACCACCTGGGCGAAGCGCTTGGTGGTGCCGTGCTTGCCCGGCAGCCGTTCGACCCCGCGGTTGCCGTCGGCGATGGTCTCGGCGATGGTGCGCGGCGAACCGGCACCGTCCGGGTCGCCGAGCGCGTCGATCACGCGGGACAGGTCGTCGCGCAGGTCGGTGAGCACCGGCCGGATGTGCCCGGCGTTCGCACCGATGATCTGCACCCAGAGCCCGGGGTCGCTCGCGGCGATCCGGGTGACGTCACGGACGCCGCCACCGGCGAGGCCGAGCGACCCGTCGGGGGCGTCCCGCAGGCGCGAGGCCATCAGCGTCGACACGAGCTGGGGTGCGTGCGAGACGTACGCCACGGCGAGGTCGTGGGACTCGGGGTCCATCGGCACCACGGTGGCGCCGACGTCGAGCGCGAGGTCCTCGACCACCGCGGCGCGCTGGTACGTGATGCCGTCGTGCCCGGCGATGACCCACGGGCGGCCGACGAACAGGTCGGCGCGGGCGGCGGTCGGACCGCTGCGCTCGCGTCCGGCCATCGGGTGGGACCCGATGTAGCGGGAGACGTCGGCCCCGGCCGCCACCAGGGCGGCGAGCGGCCCGGACTTCACGCTGGCGACGTCGGTCACCACGGCGTCCGGGTACGCGGCGAGTTCGCGCTCCACCACGGTCGCGACGACGTCCGGCGGCACCGCGACGACGACGAGCTCCGGCTGGTCGCCGGCAGCCGGTCGACGCCCGGCGCCGTAGTCCACGGCGAGCGCCAGCGCGGCGGGCGAGACGTCGTCGAGGACGACGTCCACACCCTTCTCGCGCAGGGCGAGACCGATCGAAGCACCGAGCAGCCCGGCACCGACGACCCGGACCGGGCCGCGCAGACGGCGGTCGATGTCGGTCGGGGTCACGTCGGTCACCGGGCAAGCCTACCGATCGAGGCTCGGGCATCGGTCGATGCCCGAGCTTCGGGGTCGGTCAGTCCGCGGACTCGTCCTCGTACTCGTCGTCGTCCTGGTCGAGCGCGACGTCGCGGTCGTCACGAGCGGACGGCTTGGCGTCACGGACCGTGCTGAGCAGCTTGCCGACCTCGACCGTGCCGAGCTCGCGCATCTTGCCCGGCGGCAGGCTGCCCAGGTGCAGCGGCCCGAACGACCGGCGGACGAGTTCGAGGACCGGGTGGCCGACCGCCTCGAGCATGCGACGGACGATGCGGTTGCGCCCGGAGTGCAGCGTGATCTCGACGAGCGACTCACCCCGCGAGGACTCGAGCAACCGCACCTTGTCGGCCTTGATCGGACCGTCCTCGAGCTCGACGCCCTCGGTCAGGCGCTGCACCACGGCGGGGTTGACGTTGCCGTGGACCTTCGCGATGTACGTCTTCTGCACGCCGAACGACGGGTGCGCCAGCACGTGTGCCAGGTCGCCGTCGTTCGTCAGGACGAGCAGTCCGGAGGTCTCGGTGTCGAGACGGCCCACGTTGAACAGGCGCTCCTCGTAGCGGTCCACGAACTCCGTCAGGTCGCGGCGACCGCGCTCGTCCTGCAGGCTCGAGACGACACCGGTCGGCTTGTTCAGCACGATGTAGCGCCGCGACGAGTCGATCTGCACCGGCACGCCGTCGACGCTGATCGCGTCCTTCTCGGGGTCGACGCGACGCCCGAGGGCATCCACGACCTCGCCGTTGACCGTCACGCGGCCCTCGACGATCAGGTTCTCCGCGACCCGGCGGGATGCCACGCCGGCAGCGGCGATCACCTTCTGCAGGCGCTCACCCTCTGCCTGGAGGCCCGGCTCGGCCCCGGCAGGCGCCGATCCGTCCGCCGCGTCCCAGTCCTCGATGATCGGCCGTTCCGGCGTGCCCTCGGCCGGGTTGCCCCGGTCGTCGCGCTGCCCGCTCGGCTTCGGCGTCGTGCGGTCGCTGTTGCGGACGCTCGTGGTGCCGCCGACGTAGCGGCGGCCGTTGTGCCAGACGCGGCTCTGCTGGCCGTCGGGGCCGCGGCGGTCATCGCGACCGCGGTCGTCGCGCCGGTCGTCGCGGGGAGCGGAGCTGCCACGGTCGTCGCGGCCGCGGTACCCACCACGGTCGTCACGCGGAGCCGAAGCCCCACGGTCGTCCCGGCCGCGGTACCCACCGCGGTCGTCACGCGGAGCGGCGCTGCGGTCGTCGCGACCCCGGTAGCCACCACGGTCGTCACGCGGCGCGGAGTTGCCCCGGTACCCACCACGGTCGCCGCCACCGGAACGGTCATCGCGCGGAGCAGAGCCACGGTAGCCGCCACGGTCATCACGCGGAGCAGACGCACCACGGTCGTCACGGCCCCGGTACCCACCACGGTCGTCGCGCGGAGCCGAGCCCCGGTAGCCGCCGCGGTCGTCGCGCGGAGCAGACGCACCACGGTCGTCGCGACCCCGGTAGCCGCCGCGGTCGTCACGGGGAGCCGAGTTGCCCCGGTACCCACCACGGTCGCCGCCACCGGAACGGTCATCGCGCGGAGCAGAACCCCGGTAGCCACCACGGTCGTCTCGGGGCGCAGAACCCCGGTACCCACCACGGTCGTCACGCGGAGCAGACCCACGGTAGCCACCACGGTCGCCGCCCCCGGAGCGGTCGTCGCGCGGGGCCGAGCCGCGGTACCCACCACGGTCGTCACGCGGCGCGGAGTTGCCCCGGTAGCCACCACGGTCATCACGCGGAGCGGAGCCACCGCGGTCGTCACGACCCCGGTAGCCACCACGGTCGTCACGCGGAGCCGAAGCCCCGCGGTACCCGCCACGGTCGCCGCCGCGGTCGTCACGCGACGGGTACCCGCCACGACGGTCGTCGTCACGCGGCGGGCGTGCGCCCCCGCGGTCGTCGCGACCGTACCCGCCGGAGCGGCCACCGGCACTGGAGCCGGCCCCGCCGCGCCCGCCGGCCGGGCGGCCGGAGCGATCCGGGCCTCCCGAACGTCCGTTGCGGTCGTCTCGGTCTCGGGGCGCGCCGCGCCCCCGGTCGTCAAACCCTGCCATCGGGGATCCCTTCGTTCTGCTCGAAGCCGTCCGCACCGTCGTCCAGGAGGGGCGAGATGAGCGGCAGCTCGTCGAGCGAGTTGATGCCGAGCTGCTGCAGGAGCAGGTCGGACGTGACGTAGTTGATGGCGCCGGTCTCGGCGTCGGTGAACGACTCCTCGATGAGGCCGCGTGCCACCAGGGTTCGGACGACGCCGTCGACGTTGACGGCGCGGATCGCAGCGATCTGCGAGCGGGTGATCGGCTGCTTGTAGGCGACCACCGCCAGGGTCTCGAGCGCGGCCTGCGACAGCCGCGAGGGGCGCTCGGCCTCGACGAACTGCTCGACGACGGAGTCGAGGTCCTCGCGGACGTAGAAGCGCCAGCCGCCACCGACCTCGCGGAGCTCGAAGCCGCGGCGGATCGTGCCGTCGACGCCGTCGAAGTCCGCGACCAGGCGTTCGATCGCCTGGCGGACTGCGGGCACGGGGGCACTCACGGCGGCACCGAGGGCGACGAGCGACTGGGGCTCGTCGGCGATCATCAGGATGGCCTCGAGCTGGCGGTCGATGGGGACGGCGGGGTGGGCCTGCGGCTCGGCGCCATCGGGAGCGGTCGGCGCGGCGTGGGCGGCGCGGGCGTGGATCTCGCGCTCGATGGCGCGGGCATCGGCCATCTCGTCGGCGCCGCCGGGTTCGGCGCTGGACGTGTCGTGCACGTCATCCGTCATAGTCGGCTCCCAGGTTCGCGAGGCTCTCGTCGGACCAGTCCTCGGCGGTCCACCGCAGTGTCAGCTCCCCGAGCGGCTCGAGCTGCTCGAACGAGATCGACGCGTTCCGGTACAGCTCGAGGATCGCGAGGAAGCGAGCCACCACGATACCCGCCTGGTCGACGCCCGCGACCAGTTCGCGGAACGAGACGCCCTCACCATCGCGGGTGCGGAGGATCGAGACGACGATCGCGGCCTGCTCCCGGATGCTGATGAGCGGGGCGTGCAGGTGGTCGAGGCCGACGGTCGGGATCTCCCGCGGCGCGAACGCCAGCGCGGCCAGGGCGGCGAAGTCCTGCACCGACAGGGTCCAGACGAGTTCCGGGGTCCGGGCTCGGAAGCGCTCCTCGAGCCGGACACTGCGGACGTGCCGGCGCGACTCCACGCCCCACCGCTCCCCGAACCACTGGGCCGCCTGCTTGAACGCCTTGTACTGCAGCAGACGGGCGAACAGCAGGTCGCGGGCCTCGAGCAGGGCGACGTCCTCGGCGTCCACGAGCTCACCCTGTGGCAGCAGCCCGACGATCTTCAGGTCGAGCAGGGTCGCAGCGACGATGAGGAACTCGCTGGCCTCGTCGAGCTCGTCGGCCGATTCGGCCTGGCGGACGTACTGGATGAACTCCCCCGTCACGGCGCCGAGGGAGACCTCGGTGATGTCGAGCTCGTGCTTCGTGATGAGCGACAGCAGGAGGTCGAACGGTCCGTCGAAGTTGGTGAGCCGGACCCGGAACCCCGCGTCAGGCGACGGCGCCACGCTGGACGAGCTCTCGTGCGAGCTGCCGGTAGGCGTGGGCGGCGGGGTGGTCCGGAGCGGTCTGCGTGATCGGGCGCGCGGACACCGTGGCGTCCGGGAACTTCACGGTGCGGCCGATGACCGTGTCGAGCACGCGGTCGTCGAAGGTGTCGACGACGCGCTCCATGACCTCGCGCGAGTGCAGCGTGCGCGAGTCGTACATCGTCGCCAAGATGCCGTCGAGCTTGAGCGCCGGGTTGAGCCGGTCGCGCACCTTGTCGATCGTCTCGATGAGCAGCGCGACACCGCGGAGCGCGAAGAACTCGCACTCGAGCGGGATGAGCACGCCGTGCGCGGCGGTGAGGGCGTTCACGGTGAGCAGGCCGAGCGACGGCTGGCAGTCGACCAGGATGACGTCGTAGTCGTTCGCGACCTTGCGCAGCACGCTGGCCAGGATCTGCTCGCGGGCGACCTCGTTGACCAGGTGCACCTCGGCCGCGGACAGGTCGATGTTCGCGGGGATGACGTCGAGACCGGGGGTGTTCGTCGGCTGGATGACCTGGTTCGGGTCCTTCACGGCGCCCATGAGCAGGTCGTACACGGTGTGGATGTCGTGCGTCCGGACGCCGAGGCCCGCGGACAGCGCGCCCTGCGGGTCGAAGTCGACGGCCAGGACCTTGCGGCCGTACTCCGCGAGCGCCGCACCGAGGTTGATGGCCGTCGTGGTCTTGCCGACGCCGCCCTTCTGGTTGCAGAGCGCGATGATGCGGGCGGGTCCGGTGCTGTCGAGCTCCTCGGGCACGGGGAACTCCCGGACGGGACGCCCCGTCGGACCGTGGGTGGTCGCGCCGGTGGGGTTGGTCGTCGGGTTCGGGCTCACCCCGCCATCGTACCGGCGACCTCGGGCTGGGCCGGGCCGCACCGCCGCGGGACCGCAGCGCCGCAGCTCGTCAGGCAGCGCGCAGGGCGACGCGCATGCTGTCGACCCGCTCGGCGATCACGGGGTCGGTCGACCACCGCTGCTGCAGCCGGCCGACGAGCTCGCCGACCTGCTCGCGGTCGAGCCCCGGGTGCAGCGCCAGGCCCACCGTCAGCTCCGGCCCGGCGAACCGACCGACCGGGTCGCCGGGCGCGAGTTCGACACGGGCGACGCTGGGCTCCTGGGCTACTGATGTCGCGAAGGCCTGCGCGACCTCGGGGTCCTCGAAGCACGGGGTCCACGGCAGGTCCTGTCCGAGTGCCCACACCGCCGGACGACGCAGCACGAACTCGGTCGGCGACTTCGGGTCGAGCACGACGAGCTGGGTGTCCTCGCTCGCCGCGGCCATCGCCACACGGCGGGACTCCACCGGCACGGGGCGCGCGTCCGGGTCCCAGGCGTGCATCGCGTCGACCGAGGTGAACGCCGGCATGACACTGCGGCCGTCCGGGCCGGCGACCGTCACGATCGAGAGTTCCTGGGTCTTGTCGACGAGCTTGCCCGCGTCGGTCTCCCCCACGTCGCCGGCCTCGGCGATGAGCGGGATGAGCAGACGGGCGGTGCGGAGTGACTCGACGATCGTCGCCTGGGACCCGCCGCTGGCGAGCGAGCCGATCGCGGCGACCACTGCGGGATCGGCGAGCCCGTCGTCGTCGGCGAAGGCGGTGCCGTGGTGGTCGAACGTGCGGCCCTCCCACGAGAAGCCCGCCGAGTCCGCCGCACCACCCGGGGTGTGCGCGTCGTCGGCGTCCGGCCCGGTGCCGCGGCCGTTGGAGATGCCCGCCACGGCGTTACTCGGTGGCGATGTCGAGCGCGGCCGGCAGCGTGAACGCCCCGGAGTACAGCGCCTTGCCGATGATGGCGCCCTCGAGCCCGTACGGCACGAGTTCGCGCAGCGCACGCAGGTCGTCGAGGGTCGAGATCCCGCCGGAGGCCACCACGGGCTGGTCGGTCCGGTCGCACACCTGGCGGAGCAGTTCGACGTTCGGCCCCTGCAGCGTGCCGTCCTTGGTGACGTCGGTCACCACGTAGCGGGCGCACCCGGCGGCCTCGAGCCTGTCGAGGACCTCCCACAGGTCACCGGCGTCCTCGGTCCAGCCGCGGCTCGAGAGCGTGGTGCCGCGGACGTCCAGCCCGACGGCGATCTGCTCGCCGTACTCTCCGATCACGCGGGCGGCCCAGTCGGGGTTCTCGAGCGCTGCGGTGCCGAGGTTGATGCGAGCGGCGCCGGTCGCCAGCGCTGCCTCGAGCGAGGCGTCGTCGCGGATACCACCGGAGAGCTCGACGGACACGCCCTCGACCTCGCGGATCGCGTGCGCGATGACCCGGCGGTTGTCGCCACGACCGAAGGCGGCGTCGAGGTCCACCAGGTGGATCCACTCCGCACCCTGGTCACGCCAGGTGCGTGCGGCGGCGACGGGGTCGCCGTAGCCGGTCTCGCTCCCCGCCTCGCCCTGGGTGAGCCGCACCGCCTGCCCGTCGACGACGTCGACGGCCGGCAGCAGGACGAGGGGCGGGGTGTCGGTGAGGTCGGTCATGGTCCTGTCGGTTTCGTTGCGGTGGAGAAGGGGCTGCGTTCGGCCTGGAGGCCCGGTGCGCGTCCGGCACGGCCGTCACGCCCGGCGCCGGCCGGGTTCAAAGCGAGCGCACCCAGTTGGAGAGCAGGCGGATGCCCGGCTCGCCGGACTTCTCGGGGTGGAACTGCGTGGCGGTGAGCGGCCCGTTCTCGACCGCGGCGATGAACGGCTGCCCGTGCTCGGCCCAGGTCAGACGGGGCGCGCGGAACGGCCCGTACGCCTCGAGCGGGAAGTCGGTCACGCCGTAGGAGTGCACGAAGTAGAAGCGCTCGTCGTGCAGCCCGTCGAACAGCACGGAGTCCTCGGGGGCCTGCACGGTGTTCCAGCCCATGTGCGGCAGCACCTCGGCCTGGATCTCCTGCACGGTGCCGGGCCACTGGCCGAGCCCCTCGACGTCGGCACCGCGCTCGATGCCGCGCGAGAACAGGACCTGCATGCCGACGCAGATGCCGAGCACCGGTCGCCCGCCGGCCAGACGGTGGTCGACGATCTCGCCGCCCTGCACGCCTTCGAGCTGGTCGATCACGGCGGCGAACGCCCCGACGCCGGGGACGAGCAGACCGTCGGCCTTGAGCGCCGCCTGCTTGTCCGAGGTCAGGGTGACGTCGGCACCGGCGCGCTCGAGCGCCTTGGCGGCGGAGTGGACGTTGCCCGACCCGTAGTCGAGGACGACGACGTTCGGCTTGGCGGCGGTCACAGGGCGCCCTTCGTGGAGGGGATGCCGTCGACGCGCGGGTCCAGTTCGACCGCCGTGCGCATGGCCCGGGCGAACGCCTTGAACTCGGCTTCGGCGATGTGGTGGGGGTCGCGGCCCTCGAGCACGCGGACGTGGACGGTAATGCCGGCGTTGAACGTGATCGCCTCGAACACGTGGCGGACCATCGAGCCGGTGAAGTGGCCACCGATGCGGTGGAACTCGAAGCCCGCGGGCTCGCCGGAGTGCACCAGGAACGGGCGCCCCGAGACGTCCACGACGGCCTGGGCCAGCGCTTCGTCGAGCGGGACCAGGGCGTCGCCGTACCGGCCGATGCCGGAGCGGTCACCGAGGGCCTGCTTGATCGCCTGTCCGAGCACGATGCCGGTGTCCTCGACCGTGTGGCGCACGTCGATGTCGGTGTCGCCGGTCGAGCGCACCCGCAGGTCGATGAGGGAGTGCTTGCTGAACGCGGTCAGCATGTGGTCGAAGAACGGGACGGAGGTCGAGATCGACGAGGTCCCGGTGCCGTCCAGGTCGAGCTCGAGTTCGACACTCGATTCGCTCGTCGAACGGCTGATCGAGGCGGTGCGGGCGGTCATGCCTCAACCCTAACCGGCGGCTGCTCGGCGGCGACCTGCCGCATGGCGTCGAGGAACGCGGTCGTCTCGGCTTCGGTCCCCGCACTGACTCGCAGGTGGTTCGGGATCCCGAGGTCGCGCACGATGACGTCGCGCTCGAGCAGTGCCTCGAACGCGGCGTGCGGGTCGGCCACACCACCGAACAGCACGAAGTTCGACCAGGTCTCGTACGTGCGGTACCCCATCGCCCGGAGCTCGGTGACCATGCGGTCACGCTGCGCCTTGATGTCGTCGACCATCGCCAGCATCTCGGGCGCGTGCCGGAGTGCCGCGATCGCCGCAGCCTGCGTGAGCGCGGACAGGTGGTAGGGCAGTCGGACCAGCCGGACGGCGTCGACGACGGCGGGGTGCGCGGCCATGTACCCGACCCGGGCGCCAGCGAACGCGAACGCCTTGCTCATCGTGCGGGAGACCACCAGGCGCTCACGACCGGGCAGCAGGGTGAGGGCGCTCGGGGCCTCGGACGGCATGAACTCGGCGTACGCCTCGTCCACCATCACGATGCCGTCGGTCGCGTCGTAGGCGGCCGCGATCGTCTCGATGTCGAGCGGCGTGCCCGTCGGGTTGTTCGGCCCGCACAGGAACACGATGTCCGGCTGGTGCTCGCGGATCGCCGCCACGACGGTCTCGGGCGAGATGCCGAACTCGTCGTCGCGCTGCGCCGGGATCCAGGTGGTTCCGGTGCCCGACGCGAGGATCGAGTGCATCGAGTACGTGGGCGGGAACCCGAGGACCGAGCGACCGGGTCCACCGAACGCCTGGAGGAGCTGCTGCAGCACCTCGTTCGACCCGTTCGCCGCCCAGAGCTGCTCGGCGGTCAGGTCGTGCCCGAGGTAGTTGGCGAGCGACTGCCGGAGCTCGGTGAACTCGCGATCCGGGTACCGGTTGACCGTCAACAGGGCCTGCCGGATCGACTCGACGATGTCGGCAGCGACGTCGTCCGGAACGGGATGCGTGTTCTCGTTGACGTTGAGCTGCACGCGGACGTGCTTCTGCGGGGCGCCGTAGGGGCTCTGCCCGCGCAGGTCGTCTCGGATCGGGAGGTCTTCGAGCGTGAATGCCACCGATCCATCGTAGGCCGCTGTCACCGTGCGACCACCAGCCGTCTGGACGGCGCTGTCCGGCTGACTACTCGCCGTTGGTGTACTTGGTGGGGATGGCGATCTCTTCGCCGGCCTGCAGCGCGGAGCCGTCGAGCGCGTTGAGGCTCACGACGTCCTGCACGAAATCGCGCGGGTCGGAGTTGGGCGCGGTCTGCTCGGCGAGCTGCCAGAGCGTCTCGCCGGGCTGGATCGTCACGGTCTCGAACGGGGTACGGGTGCCGCCGGCGGTGGCGTCACCGGCGGACGCTTGTCCACCGTTGAGCACGCCGAGGGCGACGACGATGAGGAGCGGGATCGCAGCGAGCGTCGTGAAGACGATGCGGCCGCGACGCGTCAGACGCAGGCGGGTACGCACGGCGGGCGCCGCGGTGCGCTGGATGTCAGCGATGGCGATGGTGCTCATGTCGTTCTTGCCTTCCCGTTCGGTGGAACCGAAGTCGTGTACCGAACATAGTTTCGAATCAGACGACGCACAAGTCCTGGGAGAGGATTTCTGCGGGGTTTTCTTGCGACACGCTCGAACAGGTGTTTGTCCGGCCCTGGCTGGTCGGATACTGTTTCGATCGACTGGGACAAGCCTGACGGGGACCACCGACATTCCCGCCGCGGCCGGACCGGCACCGACGAAAGCGAGACGACGTGGTGGACGAACTGCGGGGCCAGAAGCCGCTGACGCCGAAGCAGCAGGCGATCTTCGACGCGATCCGCGCGTCGATCGCCTCCCGGGGCTACCCGCCGAGCATGCGTGAGATCGGCGACGCGGCCGGGCTCTCCTCGCTCTCGAGCGTCTCCCACCAGCTCGGCCAGCTCGAGCTCGGCGGCTGGATCCGTCGCGACCCGAACCGCCCTCGTGCGCTCGAGGTCCTGGTGGACGAGCCGTCCTCCGACGCCGGTGGCCCGGACATCGACGCCACCACGCTCGTGCCCCTCGTCGGCCGGATCGCCGCCGGTGTCCCGATCACCGCCGAGCAGCACGTCGACGAGATCATCCCGCTCCCCCGCCAGCTCGTCGGCACCGGTGAGCTCTTCATGCTCAAGGTCGTCGGCGAGTCGATGATCGACGCCGCGATCTGCGACGGCGACTGGGTCGTCGTCCGGTCACAGCAGACCGCCGAGAACGGTGACATCGTCGCGGCCATGCTCGACGAAGAGGCGACCGTCAAGGTCTTCCGCCAGCGCGACGGTCACACGTGGCTGCTGCCGCGCAACTCCGCCTTCGAGCCGATCCTCGGCGACGCGGCCTCGGTCCTCGGCAAGGTCGTCGCGGTCCTCCGCTCCCTCTGAGCGCGGCCCGCGACTCGCGCTGCACCGGCGCGAGACGCCGTCGTCACCGTCCGACGCCCCCTGCACGACGAAACGCCGCCGGAATCGGCGGCGTTTCGTGTGTTCCGGGGCGTCTCGGTGACGCGACGGCGTCTAGCGGACCCGTGACGGGCCTCCAGACCGCGCGGCAGCGCCTGCCGGAGCCGACCGTCAGACGGTCGTGGCGGGCGTGACCACGTACGGCTCGAGCTCGGAGACCTGCCGCTGGAAGACGCGCACCCGCAGGCGCGTGCCGTCCTCGGCGTAGTCGACGGACTCGACCGATCCCGCGTCGTGCAGCGACGACACCAGGTCGCCGCGGTCGTACGGCACCACGATCGTCAGGTCGACGTCGGGCTCGGGCAGGCGGTCCTCGATGACGCTGAGGAGCTCCGGGATGCCCTCGCCGGTGCGTGCGGACACGAACACCGCGTCCGGCACGAGTCCGATGAGCACGAGGCGTTGCGCGTCGTCGATCAGGTCGGCCTTGTTGAAGACGACGATCTCCGGGATGTCGCCGGCCCCGACGTCGCCGATGACCTCGCGCACGGTGGACAGCTGCGCCCCGGGGTCGGGGTGCGAGCCGTCGACCACGTGCACGATGACGTCGGCGTCGCCGACCTCTTCGAGGGTGGAGCGGAAGGCCTCGACGAGCTGGTGCGGCAGGTTGCGCACGAAGCCGACGGTGTCGGCGAACGTGTACTCACGGCCCTTGGTGCTCTCGGTCCGGCGGACCGTGGCGTCCAGCGTCGCGAACAGCTGGTTCTGCACCAGCACGCCCGCGCTCGTCAGCCGGTTGAGCAGCGACGACTTGCCGGCGTTGGTGTAGCCCGCGATCGCGACGCTCGGCACCTCGTTGCGGTTGCGCTCGGCGCGCTTGGCCTCACGCGCGGGGCGGAACCCGGCGATCTGGCGGCGCAGCTTGGCCATCCGGGTGTGGATGCGACGGCGGTCCAGCTCGATCTTGGTCTCACCGGGGCCGCGCGAGCCCATGCCCGCACCGCCCGAGACCTGGCCACCGGCCTGCCGGGACATCGAGTCACCCCACCCGCGCAGCCGCGGCAGCAGGTACTCGAGCTGGGCGAGTTCGACCTGCGCCTTGCCCTCGCGGCTCTTGGCGTGCTGGCTGAAGATGTCGAGGATCACGGCCGTGCGGTCGATCACCTTGACCTTCACGACGTCCTCGAGCGCACGACGCTGCGAGGGAGCGAGCTCGGTGTCCGCGATCACGGTGTCGGCGCCGGTGGCCTTCACGATCATCGCGAGCTCTTCCGCCTTGCCCTTGCCGAGGTAGGTCGAGGCGTCCGGGTGCGGTCGGCGCTGCAGGAGCCCGTCGAGCACGACTGCGCCGGCCGTCTCGGCCAGGGCGGACAGCTCGCGCAGGGAGTTCTCGGCGTCCTGCGCGTCGCCCTGGGGGTACACGCCGATGAGGACGACCTGCTCGAGCCGCAGTTGGCGGTACTCGACCTCGGTGACGTCCTCGAGTTCGGTGGAGAGGCCGGCGACACGGCGCAGCGCCGCACGGTCCTCACGGTCGTACTGGTCGCCGTCGCCGGTCCAGCTGCGGTCGTCGACCGACTGCGTCTGGATGGCCTGGGCGGGTGCGAAGATGGACGATGCCGCGCGGCGGTCTGCGTTGCGCAACACCCTCTCGACGACACCGTCTGCGCTGTCGTCGTTGGTCTGGTGGTTCTGCTGATGGGTATCCGTCATCCTGTGCACAGGCTACCTCCGGCGGCCCTCCGACACACTCGGTTGCCGGTACGGTTCATCCATGGCGAACGACCACTACTTCTCGGCCAACCCCGAGAGCGACGTCCGGCCCCGCCAGGTGGACGTCACGCTCGCCGGTCAGCCCCTCACCCTGGCCACCGCTGCCGGGGTCTTCAGCCCGGACGGTGTCGACCGTGGCACGAAGGTCCTGCTCGGTTCGGTGCCGGCACCCGCGGCTGACGGCGCGCTGCTCGACATCGGCTGCGGCTGGGGTCCGATCGCGATCACGATGGCGCTGCAGTCCCCGGACGCCCACGTCTGGGGCGTCGACGTGAACGAGCGGGTGCTCGGACTCGCCCGCGCCAACGCTGTGACCGCCGGGGCGACGAACGTGACGATCGCGCTCCCCGACGACGTGCCGGCCGACCTGCGCTTCCGCACGATCTGGTCGAACCCGCCGATCCGCGTGGGCAAGGACGAGCTGCACGAGATCCTGCTGACCTGGCTGCCCCGGCTCGAGGTCGGGGGTGACGCCTGGCTCGTCGTGTCGAAGGACCTCGGCGGCGACTCGCTGCAGAAGTGGCTCGTCGGGGCGCTCGGCTCGGGGTTCTCCGTCACCCGCGAGTCGACTGCCAAGGGCTTCCGCGTCATCCGCGTGCAGCGCAGCGCGTAGGGCGCGTGCGCACTTCGTGCGCGTGCACTTCGTGTGTCTGCACTTCGTGTGCGTGCACTTCGTGTGTCTGCACTTCGTGAGCAGGAATGGTCGGGCTGCCGCTGGGCACCCGACCACTTCTGCTCACGAAGCGCCGCGGGGCGAAGCGCCCACGCGCCGAGCCGCGCGCACCGCGCACCTGCGTCAGACCGTCAGGTCGCCCGAGAAGACGAGCTCGGCCGGCCCGGACAGCGACACGTGCTCGCCGTCCTCGGTCGCCGTCATCCGCACGGTCAGCAGCCCACCCGGCACCCGCACGCGCCAGGTGTCCGGCGCACCAGCCCCGACCCAGTAGCGCGTCGCGAGGGCGGCCGCCACGGCCCCGGTGCCGCACGAGAGCGTCTCACCGCTCCCCCGCTCGTGCACCCGCATGGTGATCTCGCCGACGCCGTCCTTGATGAGCGGATCGCCCGGCAGCACGAACTCGACGTTCGCACCGTGCTCCGGCGCCGGGTCGAGCACGGGCAGGAAGGTCAGGTCGAGGTCGGCCAGTTCGTCTTCGGTCTCGACGGCGACGACCACGTGCGGATTGCCGACGTCGATGCCGATGCCCGGCCGCGCCCCGTCGAGGTTCTTCGCCCGGACGAGCACGTCGTCGGACCCACCTCCCTCGATCCCGAGGCCCCAGCGCCCGAGATCGGCGGTGAACCCGTTCGTCGTGCGTCGGATGTCGACCAGGCCCTTGCGGCTGCCCACCGTCAGCGTCTCACCGGGGGCGAGGTCGACCAGGCCGGACTCGGTCAGGTACCGGGCGAACACCCGGATGCCGTTGCCGCACATCTCCGCGACCGTGCCGTCGGCGTTGTGGTAGTCCATGAACCAGGTGGCCTCGGGCTCGACGGCCACGAGCGCGCGCCCCTCGGGGATCGCCTCGGACCGCACCGCCCGGATCACGCCGTCGCCGCCCACGCCGAAGCGTCGGTCCGCGATGGCACGGACCCGCTCGGGGGTCAGGTCGACGGTGGCGTCGGGGTCGGCGAACAGGACGAAGTCGTTGCCGGTCCCCTGGCCCTTGGTGAAGTGCAGCTCGGTCACGGCACGATCCTACGGGCCAGTGCCGACAGGTCGCCGCGGTCCGCCCCGGTGACGTCGAGCGTCTCGGCGTCGGCGTAGCGCCGGAACCAGGAGACCTGGCGCCTGGCGTACTTCCGGGTCGCGATGCCGGTCGCCTCCACCGCGTGGTCGACCGTCGACGTGCCGCCCAGCACCTCGAGTGCCTGCGAGTACCCGATCGCGCCCCGCGCCGTCTTGCCCTGCTCCAGCCCCTGCTCGCGGAGCGCAGCGACCTCGTCGACGAGTCCGGCGTCGAACATCCGTGCCGCCCGCGCGTGCAGCGCCGACACCAGCTGCTCACGGTCACGACGCAGGTGCAGGATGCGGGACGGTCGCCAGGCGGGGGGCGCGGCCGGGAGGCTCGGGGTCACGACCTCGGATCGGCTCGCGATCTCGAGTGCCCGGATCAACCGCCGTGGGTTGCGTGCGTCGATCGTCGTTGCGGCCGCCGGGTCGAGGGTGCGGAGCCGTTCGAGCAGGATGCCCGGACCGAGTTCCTCGTGCTCCCGCTCGAGCTGTGCGCGGAGTTCGGGGTCGGTGCCGGGGAACGACAGGTCGAACAGCACCGCGGAGACGTAGAGGCCGCTTCCGCCGACGAGGACGGCCACGCCGCCGTCGGCCTGGATCCGTTCGACGTCTGCCCGTGCGGCGACCTGGTACGCGGCGACGCTCGCCTCGTCGGTGACGTCGAGCACGTCGAGCTGGTGGTGCGGGACCCCGTGTCGTTCGCCCGGCGGGAGCTTCGCGGTCCCGATGTCCATGCCGCGGTACAGCTGCATCGCATCGGCGTTGATGATCTCGGCGTTCCGGCCTGCGGCACGGAGTCGGTCGGCGATCGCGATGCCGAGGTCGGACTTGCCCGTCCCGGTCGCCCCGACGACTGCGATCAGGTCCGCGGCGTCACCGTCTGCGGGCGACTCGGCGGCGTCACCGGACGCGGGCGACTCGGCGGCGTCACCGGACGCGGGCGATGCGGCGCTCGTCGGCGCAGCCCCGGGGAGCTCAGCGGCCGACACGGAGCGTTGGCAGCCCGAGCGAGACCGGACGAGGGCCACCGGCTTCGGCGGCCGGGGTGGGCACGCCGCAGCTCTCGGCCTGCGCGCGGTCCCAGGCGTCCCCGGCCCGGGTGCGCCGGATGCGCAGCGGAGCGTCGTCGTCCGCGAGCAGGAAGTGCGGCGCAGCACGCGTGATGTCCACCGTCACGACGTCGCCGGGGCGCGGGACCTCAGAGCCGGCGGGCACGGCGAAGTGCACGAGCCGGGAGTCCTGGGCACGGCCGGACAGCCGACGGGTGGCGTCGTCCTTCCGCCCCTCGCCCGAGGCGACGAGGACCTCGACGCTGCGACCGACCTGGCGGGCGTTCTCCTCCGCAGTGATGCGTTCCTGCAGGGCGACGAGTCGTTCGTAGCGCTCCTGCACGACCTGCTTCGGCAGCTGGTCGGCCATCGTGGCGGCCGGCGTGCCCGGGCGGATCGAGTACTGGAACGTGAAGGCCGAGGCGAAGCGGGCCTGCTCGACGACGCGCAGGGTGTCCGCGAAGTCGGCCTCGGTCTCGCCGGGGAACCCGACGATGATGTCGGTGGAGATCGCCGCGTGCGGGATCTTCGCGCGGACTCGGTCGAGGATGCCGAGGAACCGCTCGCTGCGGTAGCTCCGCCGCATCGCCTTGAGGATCCGGTCGGAACCGGACTGCAGGGGCATGTGCAGCTGCGGCATGACGTTCGGCGTCTCGGCCATCGCGTCGATGACGTCGTCGGTGAAGGCCGCCGGGTGCGGGCTCGTGAACCGAACGCGCTCCAGCCCCTCGATCGTGCCGGTAGCGCGCAGCAGCTTGCCGAACGCCTGCCGGTCGCCGAACTCCACGCCGTAGGAGTTGACGTTCTGGCCGAGCAGCGTGACCTCGATCGCGCCGTCGTCGACGAGCGCCTGGATCTCGGCGAGGACGTCACCGGGGCGGCGGTCCTTCTCCTTGCCGCGGAGCGAGGGGACGATGCAGAACGTGCAGGTGTTGTTGCAGCCGACCGAGATCGACACCCAGCCGCTGTGCGTGGAGTCCCGCTTGGTCGGCAGCGTCGAGGGGAACACGTCGAGCGCCTCGAGGATCTCGATCTGCGCCTCGTCGTTGTGCCGCGCCCGCTCGAGCAGCGTCGGCAGCGACCCCATGTTGTGCGTCCCGAAGACGACGTCGACCCACGGCGCCTTCTCGAGGATGACGTTCTTGTCCTTCTGCGCCAGGCACCCGCCGACAGCGATCTGCATGCCGGGGTGCTCGCGCTTGATGCCCGCGAGCTGTCCGAGGTTGCCGTACAGGCGGTTGTCCGCGTTCTCGCGCACCGCGCAGGTGTTGATGACCACGACGTCGGCCTGCTCGCCGTCGGCAGCGGTGTACCCGGCGGCCTGCAGTGACCCACTCAACCGCTCGGAGTCGTGCACGTTCATCTGGCACCCGTAGGTGCGGACTTCGTAGGTGCGGGGGCGCGCTGCGACGGTGGCCATGGTCGTCCCAGTGTAGGTCGGGCCGACTACTCGAACCGAACGGTCCCGCCGCCGGGTCGTGGGCGCTTCCCGCCGCCGCCGAGGGCCCGTTCGACGGCGATCCGGACGACGCCGGAGCTGTAGCCCTTGCGCATCAGGAAGCCGGACAGCCGACGTTCCGCCGTGGCCCGGTCGAGGCCGCGCATCTGCGGAGCACGCTTGTCGGCGAGCTCCTGGGCGCGGAGGAACTCGTCGTCCTCGTCGTCGGCTGCTTCGTCCAGCGCGGTGTCGATCGCCACCTGGTCAATGCCCCGGCGACGGAGTTCGGTCACGACGCCCTGTCGGCCGAGGCCCTTGCGAGCGTGCAGGCGGTCCACCAGGTCGGTGGCGAGGGCGACGTCGTCGAGCAGGCCGACACGGGTCAGCCGTTCGATCTCGTGCTCGACCACGTCGGGGTCGAGGTCCTGCTGGAGCAGCAGCGTCCGCATCTCGGACTCGCTCACGCCCTTGCGCCCGAGGGCACGGAGGCTGAGCCGCTCGGCGTCGGCACGCTGTTCGTCGAGCGGACGAGGCGCGTCGGCGGGGTCGATCTCCTCGCCCCCGGCGATCGAGAAGACCGAGGCCGTGGTGGCGTCGGCGGTCTCGGAGGCGTAGCCGTCCTGCTCGGAACGCGCTGAGCGCCCGCTGCCGTCGCCGATGACGGGCGACACCCACGCGGCCGGACCACGGGCACCGTGCAAGGGCAGGGGCACGGGCGTGTCCGCGTCGAACGCGGTAGGGGCCTCGTCCGGCCGGACGTCGTCCGGCCCGGGAAGCGCCCAGCCATCGGCGTCACGCGGCTCGTCCGGTGACACCGGGGGTGCGGGGATGTCCGGCATCGCGGGTGACACCGGAGCGCGACGACGCGACCTCGCACCGAACAGGTCGGTGACCGGTGCGAGGCCGTCGTCGTCGTGGTCGGTGCTCACGCGCCCTTGCGCTCCGCGAGCTTCGGCGCGATCGACTCGACCGGGGCGTCCTCGGCCTTGGCGCCACCGACGCCGAGCTTGGCGAGGATCTTGCCTTCGATCTCGGCAGCGATCTCGGGGTTCTGGATCAGGAAGGAACGCGAGTTCTCCTTGCCCTGCCCGAGCTGGTCGCCGTCGTAGGTGTACCAGGCACCCGACTTCTTGACGATGCCGTGGTCGACACCGAAGTCGAGCAGCGAGCCTTCGCGCGAGATGCCGACGCCGTACAGGATGTCGAACTCGGCCTGCTTGAAGGGCGGCGCCATCTTGTTCTTGACGACCTTGACGCGCGTGCGGTTGCCCACGGCGTCGGTGCCGCTCTTGAGCGTCTCGATGCGACGGATGTCGAGGCGGACGGACGCGTAGAACTTCAGCGCCTTACCACCCGAGGTGGTCTCCGGCGAACCGAAGAACACGCCGATCTTCTCGCGCAGCTGGTTGATGAAGATCATCGTGGTCTGCGTCTGGTTCAGGCCACCGGCGAGCTTTCGCAGCGCCTGGGACATGAGGCGGGCCTGCAGACCGACGTGCGAGTCGCCCATCTCGCCCTCGATCTCGGCGCGGGGCACGAGGGCTGCGACGGAGTCGATCACGATGAGGTCGATGGAGCCAGAGCGGACCAGCATGTCCGCGATCTCGAGCGCCTGCTCGGCGGTGTCGGGCTGCGACACGAGCAGGGCGTCGATGTCGACACCGAGCTTCTTGGCGTACTCGGGGTCGAGCGCGTGCTCCGCGTCGATGAAGGCTGCGATGCCACCGGCGCGCTGGGCGTTGGCGATGGCGTGGATGGTGAGGGTCGTCTTACCCGACGACTCCGGGCCGTAGATCTCGACGATGCGGCCACGGGGCAGGCCACCGATGCCGAGCGCGACGTCCAGCGCCACCGACCCGGTCTGGATGACGTTGACGGGGGCGCGTTCGTCCGAACCGAGGCGCATGATCGCACCCTTGCCGAACTGCCTGTCGATCTGAGCGAGTGCGGTCTCGAGGGCCTTCTCGCGGTCTGCCGGTGATGGCATGGGGTGCTCCTTCGTGCTCGTGTTCGGCCGCCTGTAGGCTGTCGCGTCCACGCCGGCCGATGGTGCAAGGCCGGTGGTTCTGCGACAAGGCTTCGGGCTGTTCCCGATGTCCATCAACCTATGGCGGGCCACCGACATCACTGCCGACGGTCACGCGATCTGTGGATGGAACACCCGGGCGACGCCGCTGTGGAGGAAGCTACCACCGATCGAACACGCGTTCGAGCAACACGCCGAACACAGTTTCGGGTACCGGCTCCGTGGAACCTGGTCAGTCCTGGGGTTCGGCGAGCCCCTTGCCGTGCCGTCGGTCCATCGGAACGTCCTGCGAGTCGCACAGGGCGTCCCACACCCGGCGGGCGTCGATGCCGGCGTCGATGGCATCCACGGCCGAGCGACCACCCAGTTGCTCGAGCACGACGTCGCGGGTCACCACGGACCCGTAGGCCTCCCCGAACACCTGGTCGACGGCTCGCCAGAACTCACTCACGCGCATCCGACCAGCCTAAGCGTGCGGTCGTGGGCCGGAACGCAGAACGCCCCCGCCGGGAAGGACCGGCGGGGGCGTTCGGTGCGGTGCGGGTCAGCGCACCGCGAGGTCGTTGTCGAACTCGGCGACGAGGTCGTCCGGGAGCGTGTCGGGGACAGGGGTCAGCCCCTCGACGATCGCGAGGCGGTCACCCACTTCGCGCATGATGGTCGAGATGGGCGTCTCCAGAGCGTCCGCGACGGACGCGAGGATCTCCGAGCTGGCTTCCTTCTGCCCGCGCTCGACCTCACTGAGGTACCCGAGCGCGACACTGGCCTTGGACGCGACCTGACGGAGGGTCCGGCCCTTCTGCAAGCGGAAGTCCCGGAGCACATCGCCGATTTCCTGACGAACGAGAACCATGAGAACTCCTCCTCTCTGTCGTCTCCGCGCCCGCTCGGTCCGGTGGATCGAGTTCGGGTTCAGCAACAGTAGCGTTGCCGGTTGCAGCATGCTAGCCAGGCTGGCTGCCGTACTGCTGGAGATTTCGTGAGATGTAACCCGGCGGAAACGGGACCTATTCCCGGCCCCGGACTTCGGACGACATCCGTGACAGGAGTTCGGAGACGGTGGCGTGCCGGATTGCTTCCCGGTCACCGTCGAGGTGGAGCGCGAAGGCCTCGGCCCCGGCGGCGGACGCGATCCCGACGTACACCGTGCCGACGGGCTTGCCGTCCTGCGGGTCCGGACCGGCGACGCCCGTCGTGCTGATCCCCCACGTCGCGGGTTCCCCGTCGACGGACAGCGCGATCCGGACACCGGCGGCCATCTGCCGAGCGACCTCCGGGTGGACGGCCCCCTCCGCCTCGAGCAGGGACGCCGACACCCCGAGCACAGAGTGCTTCACGGGCGTCGCGTACGCCACGACGCCGCCGCGCACGACGGCACTGGCGCCCGGCACGTCGACGAGCGTCGCGACGACGAGCCCGCCGGTGAGCGACTCCGCCACTGCGAGGGTCTCCCCCCGTGCCGTCAGCTCGGCGATGAGTCCTGGTGCGACCGGGACGGGAGGCGCGGCCTGCGTCGAGCGGTCGGGCCCGGTCACGCTGTGGTGCGGTTGTGCTTCCATGCCTGCCACAGGTAGTCGATCCCGCTCAGGATCGTTGCCAGGAACGCGGCCGTCATCAGGATGCCGTTGACCCAGTGCGCCCAGTCGCCGACGAGGTTCCACCAGGGGAACAGCGCGGCCGTCAGGGCGACGGCTTGCAGCACGGTCTTGATCTTGCCGCCGCGGCTGGCCGGGATCACCCGGTCCGACAGCACGGCGAAGCGGAACACCGTGATGCCGATCTCGCGCACCATGATCAGCACTGTCACGTACCAGGGCAGTTCCTGCAGGATCGACAGGGCGACGAGCGCACCACCGATGAGCACCTTGTCGGCGATCGGGTCGACGAGCTTGCCGAAGTCGGTGACCAGGTTCTGGCGGCGGGCGATGATGCCGTCGGCGCTGTCCGTGACGATCGCGACGACGAACACGACCGCCGCCCAGATGCGCAGTGGTCCGTCGTTGCCGGTGTCGGCCAGCAGCAGGACGAAGAACAGCGGCGCCATGAGGATGCGCACCACCGTGATGATGTTCGCCACGTTGGCGGTCGACGCCGGGCCGGGGCCCTTGCGCAGCAACCGGCCGCGCCACGGGAACCGTGCGCCGTGCGTGGTGTTCGTGCTGTCCGAGGCGGTCATCGCCGTCACTCCCTGCCCGTCAGTCCCCACGCGTCCTCATCGGGCTCGTCGTGGACTTCATCGTACCCGCGGGTCATGTCCCCGACGGGGTCGGCGCCGTACCGGTCAGCGTCGGCGGACGGTGTCGGCGCGGCTGCTGCCGGAGCGGCTGCGGCGGGCGGCTCCTCGCCGCGGAGCTTCGCGAGCACCGCGGGCAGCTGGTCGGCGGTCACCAGGACGTCGCGGGCCTTGGAGCCCTCGGACGGCCCGACGATGTCGCGCGACTCCATCAGGTCCATCAGACGACCGGCCTTGGCGAAACCGACGCGGAGCTTGCGCTGCAGCATCGACGTCGAACCGAACTGGGTCGAGACGACCTGCTCGACGGCCGCGAGCAGCAGTTCGAGGTCGTCGCCGATGTCGGCGTCGATCTCCTTGCGCTCGACCACGGCCTGGACGTCCTGGCGGTACTCGGGCTGGGCCTGGCGCGTCACGTGCTGGACGACCTCGGCGACCTCGCCCTCCTGCACCCAGGCGCCCTGCACACGGAGCGACTTGGACGAACCCATCGGCAGGAACAGCGCGTCGCCCTGGCCGATCAGCTTGTCGGCACCGGGCTGGTCGAGGATGACGCGGGAGTCCGTGACGCTCGTCACCGCGAAGGCGATGCGCGACGGCACGTTCGCCTTGATCAGCCCGGTGATGACGTCGACCGACGGGCGCTGCGTCGCGAGCACCAGGTGGATGCCGGCGGCACGGGCGAGCTGGGTGATGCGGACGATCGACTCCTCGACGTCGCGCGGCGCCACGAGCATGAGGTCGGCGAGCTCGTCGACGACGACGAGCAGGTACGGGTACGGCTTGAGCTTCCGCTCGCTGCCCGACGGCAGGACGATCTCGTTGTTCTCGATCGCCTTGTTGAAGTCGTCGACGTGGCGGAAACCGAACGACGCCAGGTCGTCGTACCGCATGTCCATCTCCTTCACGACCCACTGCAGCGCTTCTGCCGCCTTCTTCGGGTTCGTGATGATGGGCGTGATGAGGTGCGGGACACCGGCGTAGATCGAGAGCTCGACGCGCTTCGGGTCGACCAGGACCATGCGGACCTCGGACGGCTTCGCCCGCATGAGCAGCGACGTGATCATCGAGTTGATGAACACCGACTTGCCGGAACCGGTGGAGCCGGCGACGAGCAGGTGCGGCATCTTCGCCAGGTTCGCGACGACGAAGCCGCCCTCGACGTCCTTGCCGACGCCGATCGTCATCGGGTGCTTCGACTTGCGTGCGGCGTTCGAACGCAGGACGTCGCCGAGGGACACGATCTCGCGGTCGGTGTTCGGGATCTCGACACCGATGGCGCTCTTGCCCGGGATCGGCGACAGGATCCGGACCTCGTTCGAGGCGACCGCGTACGACAGGTTCTTCGACAGCGCCGTCACGCGCTCGACCTTGACGCCGGGGCCGAGCTCGATCTCGTACCGGGTGACCGTCGGCCCGCGGGAGAAGCCGGTGACCTTCGCGTCGACCTTGAACTCGGTGAGCACGCCGGTGATGGCCGCGACGATGTCGTCGTTCGCCTGGCTGCGAGCGACCGAGGGTGTGCCCGAACTCAGGGTCGTCGCGGCGGGCAGGCGGTAGGGCTTCGAAGGGTCCTCGTCGGAGCCGGCGGCGGCCGCACTGAGCTCGGCGGCGGCGTCGATGTCCTCCGGCTCGTCGACGACCTCGGGCTCGGAGAGCACCTCGGGGACCACGGGACGGATGTCGGCGGTCGGCTCCGGCCGCGCGGGGACGTCGGTGCCGAACGCGCGGAGGGCCTGCTCGGCGTCCTGCAGGTCCTGCTCGACGGAGTCGTTGAGGTTGACCGACGCGGGCTCGGCCGGCGTCAGGTCGACGAGCCCGGCAGCAGCGCCGGCGTTCGGGCTGACGACCGGTGCAGCGGGTGCGGCGGCGGCGGGCGCGGCCGGCAGGGCCGCCGGGGCCACACCGGTGGCCGGGGGCAGCACCGGGCTGTCGTACGCCGGGTCTTCTTCGCGACCGGACTTGTTCCGGCGCCACCACGGCACGGTGTCGCCACCGGCCTCGGCTTCGGCCGCGGCGGCCGCCTGCTGGTCACCGAACCCGAGGTCGTCGAACAGCTGGAAGTCGGTGTCGCCCTTCTTGCCCCGCTTGGTTGCACGGGCACGGGCGGCGGGCTCCGCGACGGCGGCTGCGTCGACCTCGGGCTCGGCCGCGGGGGCCGGTGCGCCGAACAGGTAGGAGTAGAGCTCGTGCAGACGCCGACCGAGCTTGTTCGGTGGGGTCTTGGTGATGATGAAGAGCGAGAGCACGAGCAGCACGATCGCCACGGGCACGGCCACCCAGGCGGTCGCGATGGTGACGAGCCAGCCGATGACGACCCAGCCGAGGACACCGCCGGCCGCGGCCAGCGCGGGCATGCCGTCGGCCGCGCTCGGTCGGCCGCCGAACACGTGGCAGAGCGAGGCGATCGACACGATCAGGATGCCCAGCCCGATGCCGATCCGGGTGTTGTCGTGCACGGACGCGGGGTGCCGGAACAGCCACCCGGCGAACACGATCATGATCACGGGCAGCGCGAACGCCAGACGGCCGAACAGCCCGCCGAACGTGTACGCGTCGAGAGCGACGGAGACGCTGTTGGTCGGGTTGAGCCACTCCACGACCCCGCCGGCGATGGCGAGCAGGAACAGCAGGAACGGGAACCCGTCGCGCCGCTGGTCCTTCTCGAGGGTCTCCTTGCCGAGCAGCCGGAACATCGCCCCGACGCCGTGCGCCATCGCGAGCCAGAAGGTCACGAGCGGGTTCTGCTCGCGGAACACCGGTGTCGGTGCGGCCTGCGGCAGCTTCTTCGTCGTGGCCTGGGTGCGCGACGAACCGCGCGTCCCGTTGCCACGGGACGACGTGGACGCGCGCGAGCGCGTGGTCGACTTGGTGCCTCCGGCCATGGGCAGAACCCTAACGCCCGCTCAGGACAAACGCAGGAAGGCCCGCCGCAGCGTCCGTGACGGACGCTGGACGGGCCTCCCGGCCGAACGCGACGAACGCGACGAACGCGACGAACGCGATCGTGGCGCGCTACGCCTCGATGACCACCGGGACGATCATCGGACGGCGACGGTGCTTCGTGTTCACCCAGCGGCCGACGGTGCGGCGGACGACCTGCGCGAACGCGTGCGAGTCGCGGGTGCCGTTGGCGGCGGCCTCGGCCAGGGCCTTGGCGATCTGCGGACGGACGTCGTCGAAGACCGCGTCGGTCTCGGCGAACCCGCGCGACTGGATCTCCGGGCCGATCACGCACTGCCCCGTGGTGAAGTCCACCGCGGCGAAGATCGAGATGAAGCCCTCCTCCGCGAGGACACGGCGGTCCTTGAGGTCGGCGTCGGTGATCTCGCCGACGGTGGAGCCGTCGACGTAGACGTACCCGATGTCGAGCTGCCCGGCGACCGTCGCCACGCCGTCCTTCAGGTCGACGACGATGCCGTCCTGCCCGAGGATGACGTTGCGCGGCGGGACACCCGTCTGGATCGCCAGGTCGGCGTTCGCGTACAGGTGGCGGTGCTCGCCGTGGACGGGGAGCACGTTGCGCGGACGCAGGATGTTGTAGCAGTAGAGCAGCTCGCCGGCGGAGGCGTGTCCGGAGACGTGCACCTTCGCGTTGCCCTTGTGCACGACCTTCGCACCGAGCTTGGTCAGCCCGTCGATGACGCGGTACACGGCGTTCTCGTTGCCCGGGATGAGCGACGACGCGAGGATGACGGTGTCGCCCTCGCCGATCTCGATCTGGTGCTCGAGGTTCGCCATGCGGGCCAGGACGGCCATCGGCTCGCCCTGCGACCCGGTCGACATGTAGACGATCTGGTCGTCGGGGACGTTCTTCGCCTTCTTCGTGTCGATGAGCACGTTCTCCGGCACCCGCAGGTACCCGAGCTCGGCGGCGATCGTCATGTTGCGGATCATCGAGCGGCCCATGAACGCGACCTTGCGGTTCGCGGCCGCGGCGGCGTCGAGGACCTGCTGCACGCGGTGCACGTGCGACGAGAAGCTCGCCACGACGACCTTCTTGCGGGCGCGCATGATGATGTTCTCGAGCACCGGGCCGATGTCGCGCTCCGGAGCGGTGAAGCCCGGCACGTCGGCGTTCGTGGAGTCCGGCAGGAACAGGTCCACCCCGGCCTCGCCCAGACGCGCGAACGCACGGAGGTCGGTGATGCGGTCGTCCAGCGGGAGCTGGTCCATCTTGAAGTCGCCCGTGTGCAGGACACGACCGGCGGGGGTCGTGATCGCGACGGCGAGGGCGTCCGGGATGGAGTGGTTCACGGCGACGAACTCGAGGTGGAACGGGCCGATCTGCTCGGTCTGGTCCTCGGCCACGACGAGCGTGTACGGCTTGATCCGGTGTTCCTTGAGCTTCGCCTCGACCAGAGCGAGGGTCAGCGTGGAGCCGATCAGCGGGATGTCGTCGCGGAGCTTGAGCAGGTACGGGACGGCGCCGATGTGGTCTTCGTGGCCGTGCGTGAGCACGACACCGAGGACGTCGTCGAGGCGGTCCCGGATCGGCGAGAAGTCCGGCAGGATCAGGTCGACACCGGGCTGGTGCTCCTCGGGGAACAGCACGCCGGCGTCGACGATGAGCAGCTTGCCCTCGTACTCGTAGACGGTCATGTTGCGACCGATCTCGCCGAGGCCCCCGATGGGGACGACGCGGAGGGTGCCGGCTTCGAGCGGCTGCGGTTCGGAGATCTGTGTGGGCATTCGGTCCTACGGATTCGGGCGACGCGCGTGCTGCGCGCCGCGGTGTTCGCTAGCGGGTGGTGCCTGGCACCTTCGGTAGTGCACCGCCGGCCGCCGCGTTGCGGTCGGGGCGGAAGTTCGAGAAGTCGGCGCCGGGTACGTCGCACACTGCTTCGAGCGAGGTCTCGATGGCGTACGCCTCGGAGTCCTCGGGGCCGACGAGCGGCAGTCGGACGCGCGGGCTGCCGATGCGGCCCAGCCCGTGCAGGATGTACTTCGCGGCCACGGTACCCGGAACGTGGGTCATCACGGCGCGGACGAGCGGTTCGAGTCGTTTGTGCTCGGCCGTCGCGGTGGCCAGGTCGCCCCGGTTCACGGCGTCGACGATGGTGCGGTACGGCGCGCTCGTGATGTTCGCGGTCACGCCGATCAGGCCGGTGGCGCCGATCGACAGGTGTGGGAGCACGTTCGTGTCGTCGCCGGAGAAGTACATCAGGTCGGTGTTGTTCAGCACGCGCGAGACCTCGGCGAAGTCGCCCTTGGCGTCCTTCACGGCGAGGATGTTCGGGTGCTTCGACGCACGCAGGATCGTGTCGTACGTGATCGGGATGCCGGTGCGGCCCGGGATGTCGTAGAGGATCACCGGCAGGTCGGTGGCGTCCGCGATCATCCGGAAGTGGGTGAGGACACCCGACTGCGTCGGCTTGTTGTAGTACGGCGTGACGATCATCACGCCGTCGGCGCCGGCCTTCTCGCTCTGCTTGTACAGGTGGATCGCGTGGGCGGTCTCGTTCGAGCCACCACCCGTGATGATCTTCGCGCGGCCGGCGGCGACGGACTTGCCGACCTCGACCAACCGGAGCTTCTCCGGGTCCGTCAGCGTCGACGTCTCGCCGGTCGTACCGGTCACGACGATGCCGTCGGCGCCGGCGGTGATGCAGTCGTCGATGTGCTGCTCGACGCCGGGCCAGTCGACCTCGCCGTCGGCCGTGAACGGGGTCACGAGGGCGACGAGGACCTGACCGAAGGGATTCTCACGCGGGGACACGGGCACCAGCGTACCGGGGATGCGCGCGAGGACCGCCGTCCGTGTGGACGGTGGACCGCCTGCGGCGCGGACAGGAGGCCCGGATCACGTCCGTCCCGCCGGTCACGCCCGGCGACACCGGGCACTCAGGCGCGGCGCTGCCACTCCAGGAACCGGTAGCGGGTGCCGCCGTTCCGGGACTCCTGCCACGGGCCGTCGTCGACCAGGGTCCAGTCGTCGCCGAGCTCGGGCGCCGCGGTGTCCCCCGCGACGTCGACGTCGATGAGGGTCTCGGAGACGTGGTCGGCCGCGTCGAGTGCGGCGTCGTACACCTGGCCGCCGCCGATGACCCAGACGGTCTCGTCGGTGTCGAGCGCGGCCTGCAGGTCGTGCACGACCTCGGCCCCGTCGGCCGTCCACGTCGCGTCACGGGTCAGCACGACGTTGCGCCGCCCGGGCAGCGGCCGGAAGCGCTCGGGCAGGGACCCCCAGGTGCGCCGGCCCATCAGCACGGTCGCGTTGCCTGTGACCTGCTTGAAGTGCGCCAGGTCCTCCGGCACGTGCCAGGGCATGCCGCCGTCGGCCCCGATGACGCCGTTGGTCGAGCGGGCCCAGACCATGCCGATCATCAGACGGCGACCGCGGCCTTGATCGCCGGGTGGTGCTCGTAGCCGACGACGGTGAAGTCCTCGTACTCGTAGTCGTCGATCGAGTCGCGCGCGGCGAGCTCGAGCGTCGGCAGTCGGTAGGCGGTGCGGGACAGCTGCTCCTCGACCTGTTCGACGTGGTTGTCGTAGATGTGGCAGTCGCCGCCGGTCCAGACGAAGTCGCCGACCTCGAGCCCGGTCTGCGCCGCGATCATGTGGGTCAGCAGCGCGTACGAGGCGATGTTGAACGGGACGCCGAGGAACATGTCGGCGCTGCGCTGGTAGAGCTGGCACGAGAGCTTGCCGTCGTTGACGGAGAACTGGAAGAAGGCGTGGCACGGGGCGAGCGCCATGTCCGGCACGTCCGCGACGTTCCACGCCGAGACGATGAGCCGGCGGCTGTCCGGATTCGTCTTGATCTGCTCGATGACCTGGGCGATCTGGTCGACGTGCTCACCGGAGGGGGTCGGCCACGAGCGCCACTGCACGCCGTACACCGGGCCGAGGTCACCGTCCTCGTCCGCCCACTCGTTCCAGATCCGGACGCCGTGCTCCTGCAGCCAGGTCGCGTTGCCCTCGCCGCGCAGGAACCACAGGAGTTCGTACGCGACCGACTTGAAGTGCACGCGCTTCGTGGTGACGAGCGGGAAGCCCTCCGACAGGTCGTAGCGGAGCTGTGCGCCGAACAGGCTCCGGGTCCCGGTGCCGGTGCGGTCGCCCTTCGGCGATCCCTCGGTGAGGACCCGGCGGAGCAGGTCTTCGTAGGGCGTCGGGACGGAGGCGTCGGGCTGTACGGTCTCGCTGTCGGTCACACACAGAAGCCTACGTCGGTGTGAGTAGCGTTGCGGGCATGCCCGACACGACGGAACAACCGCTCTCGATCCTGGTGGCCGGCTCGTCCGGGTTCATCGGGACGCCCCTCGTCCGTGCCCTGCGCGAGGCGGGTCACCACGTCACCACGCTCGTCCGCCGCGAAGCGCGCACCGCGACCGAGTTCCGCTGGGCACCGGGGCGACGTCCCCTCGACCCCGCGATCGTGGACGGCGCCGACGTCGTGATCAACCTGGCCGGCGCGAACATCGGCAAGCTGCCGTGGACGGACGCGTACCGCAAGGAGATCCGCAGCTCGCGCATCGACGCCACCGACACCCTGGTCGAGGCGATGCGGCACGCCGCCACTCCCCCGGCACTGTTCCTGTCGGGCTCGGCCTCCGGCGTGTACGGCGACCGCCCGGCCGACGTGCTGCAGGACGACGCGGCCCCGGGCACGGGCTTCCTCGCCGACGTCTGCACGGCGTGGGAATCGGCTGCGAACGCCGCGCCCGCGGGGGTCCGCGTCGTCACGCTCCGCACCGGCATCGTCATCGGCAAGGGCGGCGGGGCACTCGCACCCCTCGTCCCGCTCACGAAGCTCGGCGTCGGCAGCCGGCTCGGCACCGGTGGGCAGCACTGGCCGTGGATCGCGCTCGAGGACGAGGTCGGCGCGATCGTGCACCTGGCGACCGCGGCACCGGACGTGACCGGTCCGGTGAACCTCGCGGGCCCCGAGCCCGTCGTCGCCGACCGCATCACGAAGCACGTCGCCGAGGTGCTGCACCGGCCGTACCTGTTCCGGATCCCGGAGTTCGCCCTGCGCCTGGCGCTGCGCGACGCGGCCGACGACATGCTCTTGTCGAGCCAGCGGATGGTCCCCACGAAGCTGCTCGAGTCCGGCTACACGTTCCGGTACACGCAGGCGGCGGACGCGATCGACGCCGTCTTCTGATCCGTCGCGCAGGCCGCCGACGAGCCAGCGGTCAGCGGCTGACGGGCCAGCGGTCAGCGGCCGGCAGCGCGCGCCAGGGCGGTGCGCATCGCCGCTCGCGCACGCTTGCGGTCCCCGGCGGCGTCGTAGACCACGCCGAGCCGGTACCAGGCCCGCCAGTCGGTCGGGTCCTGCTCAACCGCGTCGCGGTACTGCGGGAACAGCTCGTCGGCGGCGTCGCGCACCGGTCGGCCGGAGGGGCGGACCGGGACGACGTCCTCCGGTGCCCCACCCTCGGCCTCGAGCCGTGCGCCGAGCCGGGTGATGCGGATGCCGAAGCGGAACTCGAGCACGAGCAGGAGCGCCCCGATCGCGGCGACGACGAACAGCGCGACGCCGATGGCGATGCCGATCGGGACGCCGGTCGCGATGAAGGCGACGGCGCGGTGCCCGACGAGCCCGATGTAGAGGGCGAGCAGCACCGCCATCAGCGCCGCGCCCCAGAACGGTGAGCGGATCCTGCGTCCGGCCCGCTCCATCCGACCCACGGCCGTCAGCCGATGCCGAGGACGCTGCCGAGGCCCACGGTGAGCCCGCGCGCCGAGACCACGTTCGCCAGCGCGGCACGGATGCCCGCCACGTAGGCGACGTCGTCGTTGGTGTCGTGCCGGATCGTCAGCGTCTCGCCGGGGCCGCTCAGCACGACGTCCTGCACAGCCTTCACGCCCGGCAGCCGGAGCGAGTGGATCGGCACGCTCGCGACCTGCTGGCCGCGGGCGCGCTGGTCGACGTGCGGGGCGTCCACCGGGCCGACCTCGCGCCGGGCGTCCGCCATCAGCTCCGCCGTGCGCACCGCGGTGCCCGAGGGCGAGTCGATCTTGCCGGCGTGGTGGGTCTCGACGATCTCGGCGGCCGGGAACCACGGCGCCGCGATCGTCGCCAGGTGCGTGCCGAGCACCGAGCCGATCGAGAAGTTCGGGACGACGAGCACCCCCTGCTCCGGGCGCTCCTGCAGCCCGGAGCGGAGCTTGGCGAGCCGGTCGAGCGACCAGCCGGAGGTGCCGACGAGCACGTTCGCGCCGCTCGACAGCGCGTTCTCCACGATCGCCGGGCTGAGCGACGGCACGGTCACGTCGACGACGACTGCCGCGCCGCCGAAGACCGAGGGCGGCGCCTCGTGCGCGCCGTCCTTCGAGGACAGACGGGCGACGAGCTCGAACTCCGGGAGTTCCTCGACGACGGAGGCCACGAGGCCCCCGAGACGACCGGTGGCGCCGACGACGGCGACGGGAGTGACCATGCCGTCCATCCTAGGATCGACGCATGTCAGTCGAGGTCAGGACCGTGCCGGCCGATCTGCCCGAGGTCGACGTGCTGCTCGACGCGTACCTGGACGAGCGCGAGGCGACGTTCCCGAGCGCGCAGGGCAGCTACTCGCGGAAACGCACCCCGGCGGCCGAGTTCACACCGCCGAACGGGGTGTTCGCGGTGGCGTACGAGGGTGCCACCGCCGTGGGGTGCGGTGGGCTCCGCCGGATCGCGGACGGTGTCGACGCGTCGGGAGCCGTCGACGTCCGGTTCGAGGTCAAGCACGTCTTCGTCGCCCCGGACGGACGTGGCAAGGGCGTCGCGACGGCCGTGATGGACCTGCTCGAGCGTGCCGGGGCCGACCTCGGGGCGACGAGCATCGTGCTCGACACGAACGACTCGCTCGTCGCCGCAGCCGCGCTGTACCGGAGCCGCGGCTACGAGCGAGTCGAGCCGTTCAACGACAACCCGAACGCGACCGCCTGGTACCGCAAGCCGATCGCCTGAGCCGCCACGGGCCTCCAGGCAGGCTGGCGATCCCGGGCAGGGCGCGTCGCTAGACGGGCTGGTCGACCGGCAGACCGGTGCGCAGTTCCACCGGCAGGTGCGCCAGGTCGTTCAGCGTGACGACCTCGGCGGGCTTCGCCGAGCGGATCCGGATGATCGTGAGGGCGGTGTGCGCGACGTTCGTGCCCATCCAGCGCCACTCCGGAGCCTGGAACGCCTCGCGCACGAACCAGCCGATCACGGCGTTGTGCGTGATGAGGAGGTCGTGACGGTCCTCGCGCGCGGGGGTGAACCACTCCGACACGGCGTCACCCATCTGGGCCTGTCCGGCGACGATCTCCTCTTCGGTGATGCCGCCGTACCAGCCCTTGTACGCGTGCGGCATGTCCGGGGTCGGACCGGAGGGGATGCAGTCGAAGAGCAGCGTCGAGGGCTCCGGCTGGATCGACGGCAGGCGCTGCGACAGGAACGCAGCGGTCTCGCTCGGGGCCTCGAGCGGGGAGTGGTACACGCCGTCGAAGGGCACACCGCCGAGTCGGTCCGCGATCAGGGTCGCCTGACGCTTCCCGCGCTCCGAGAGCTTGCCGTCCCGCAGGCCGTGTTCGGCGTCCTGGTGTTCGCCGTGCCGGACGAGGTACAGGTAGTGCGACATGTCCCTGCTCAGCTGCCGATCCCGATGGCCGCGGCGAGTTCGTCCTGCTGCACGGCACCGACCACCGAGGTGATCGTCGGTCGGGTGAGCAGGTCGCGCGCGAGTTCGAGTACGCCGTCGGTGGTGACGCCGTCGACGCGTTCGAGCGCGGTCGAGAGGTCGGTGTACTCCCCTGTGCCGAGCTCGGAGCGGCCGAGGCGGGTCATCCGGGCGTCGGAGTCCTCGAGCGAGAGCGTCAGTGCCCCCTCGATCTGGCCCTTCGCGCGACGGAGTTCGTCGTCGGTGATGCCGTGGTCGACCATCCGGCGGAACTCCGCGTCGACGATGTCGATGACGCCGGCGACGTTGTCCGGCGCGCACCCGGCGTAGACACCGAAGGCGCCGTTGTCCAGGTAGGCCGGGGCGAACGACGACACCGCGTAGGCCAGCCCGCGACGCTCGCGGACCTCCTGGAACAGGCGCGAGCTCATCCCGCCGCCGAGCACGGCGTTCAGGACGCTGAGCGAGGGCCGGCGGTCGTCGCGCAGGTCGAGGCCCTGCGAGCCCCGGAGCATGCTGACCTGCTCGGTCGGTCGGTGCACCACGGACAGCTTCGGCTCGACCGGGTCGGCGACGGTCTCGGGTGTGCGACGTGGCAGCGGGTCGGCGTCGGGCGCGTCGTGGAAGACCCCGGCGACGAGTTCGCAGAACCGGTCGTGGTCGACGGCACCGGCGGCGGTGACGACGATGCCGTTCGGTGCGTAGTGCTCGCGGTAGTGGGCCAGCACCTCGTCGCGCTGGACCGCGCGGATGCTGTCCGGGGTCCCGCCGATCGGACGGCCGAGCGGGTGTCCGCCGAAGGCCGCGGCGAAGAACGCCTCGCCCGCGACGTCGGCCGGGTCGTCGGCGGCCATCGCGAGTTCTTCGAGGATGACGCCGCGCTCGACGGCGAAGGCGTCCGGCTCGAGCACCGAGCCGGTGACCATGTCACCGATGACGTTCACGGCCATCGGGACGTCGGCGTCCCGGACCCGTGCGTAGTAGCAGGTGTACTCCTTGGCGGTCGCGGCGTTGTGCTCGCCGCCGACCGAGTCGAAGGCGATGGCGATGTCGAGCGCCGATCGGGTCTCCGTGCCCTTGAAGAGCAGGTGTTCGAGGAAGTGGGTCGACCCGAACTGACCGTCGCGTTCGTCACGCGAACCGACGCCGACCCAGAACCCGATGCTCGTCGACGCGGCACCCGGCACCGCCTCGGTCAGCACACGGACACCCGACGGCAGCACGGTGCGACGGACGAAGGCCCCGCCGGACGTCAGGAACGACGTGTCCGGGGCCCCGAGCGGCAGTGGCACTGGCTGGTTCATCGCAGACGAGCCTACTGATCCGTCGGGGCGGCCCGCCCAGTTTCCCGGCCCGGCGCTCCTGACACTCGAAGTGGGGTACAGAAAGTGCGGACAGACCGACTCGTCTGTCTGTCCTCCTTGTGCTACTGTTGCTCACGCCGGATCGAAAGCCCCCCTAAGTTCCGATCCGGCGGCTCGGGACATCAGTCCTGCGCGACCACCGAGTCCCCCCACTCCGGTCGCGGAGCCGATGAGTCCGAGGAGTACACGCTGTGACGGTCGATTCCCCCCAACCGGCCGTCCAGCGTCTCCCCGGCCCGAGCAAGAACCTCGCGTCGCCGGACGGGTCGAGCGTCCCCCCGACTCCCCGCTCCGGCGGCGCGAAGGTCCGTGTCCTCGAGACCGCCACGCGACTCTTCTACGAAGAGGGCATCCACAGCGTCGGCGTCGACCGTCTCATCTCCGAGGCGAGCGTCACGAAGGCGACGTTCTACAAGCACTACGGGTCGAAGGACAACCTGATCCTCGCCTACATCCGCACCCAGCACGAGCGCGTGCAGGGGCGGATGGAGCAGCTCATCGCCGACGCTGGCTCCCCCGAGCGCGCCGTCCGCGCCTGGGTCGCAACACTGGCCGACGACGTCAACGACCCGGCGTTCCGCGGCTGTGCGTTCCTGCACGCCGCCGCCGAGTACCACGACCCGCGCGACCCGGTCCGCCAGGTCGTCGCCACCCACCGCGAGTGGTACACGGAGCGGCTCGCGACCCTGTTGCAGGAGGCCGGACACCCCCTCCCCGGCGACGGCGCCGACGAGCTCATGCTCGCGCGTGACGGAGCGATGGCCGGCGCCTACGCCGGAGACGCGATCGCCGCGACCGCCGCACTCAACCGCGTGGTCGACCGGGTGCTCGCGGGCTGACGCCCGGCTCCCGCCCGCGCTGTCGCGTTCGGCTGTCGCTCTCGCTTGCACGAAAGCGACAGATCACCGCGAACAGTTCGCGGGATCCTGTCGCCTTCGCGGCAGGGATACACCCGCGTGACGCAGATCTGTCGCCTTCGCGGGGCGGTCGTGGTGACCGCAGACGGACGGGAGGCCCGTGGCGGCCCCGCACCGCGCCTCCAGGCCGTCCCGTGCGAACTTCCACAGCCCGCCGCGCGCATCGAGCGCAGCCCGAGCCGGCGGGTGTTGGCTGGGGACATGGCCAACGACCCCAACTGGAACCTGCCCGACGTCCCGTCCTTCACCCTGACGAGCCCCGACTTCGCCGACGGGGCTGCGCTGCCCACCTCGGCGCGCGGCTCCGACGTCGGCGGCGAGGACCGCTCCCCCGCACTCGAGTGGTCGGACGCCCCGGAGGGCACGAAGAGCTTCGTCCTCACGGTGTACGACCCCGATGCACCGACCGGCTCCGGCTTCTGGCACTGGAGCCTGACCGACATCCCGGGCTCGGTGACCTCGCTCCCCGCCGGTGCCGGCACGGATGACGCCCTGCTGCCTGCCGAGGCGCTCCGCCGTCGCAACGAGTTCGGCTCGGACACGTTCCTCGGCGCCGCACCGCCCGCGGGCCACGGCGTGCACCGCTACTTCTTCACGCTGAGCGCCCTCGACGTGCCGGTGCTCGAGGTGCCGGCAGACGCGACCCCGGCGGTCGTGGGCTTCATGCTCCGCGACCACCTGCTCGGACGCGCGCAGCTCATGGGCACGCAGGAGACGCCCGCCGCCTGACCGGGTGCGCGCCGGCGCCGCGACCTTTCGGGCACAGCGACAGTCCACGCGGCGCCGCGCCCGTGACGTGTCGCTCACCGCGAAACTTCCGCGACCGACGCAGCGCACCGCACGCACCGCACGCACCGCACGCTCCCGCAACGGCGAACGGCCGCCGCCCCGGAAGGGACGGCGGCCGTTCGTGCGTCAGGACGCGGTGAGGATCAGCCCTCGGCCGGGTCCTCGGCGTGCGCGCGGACCGTCTCGGCCGAGGTGGAGTCACCCTCGGTCTCGTCGGCCACGACGGGCGCGAGCGACAGCTTGCCGCGGTCGTCCACCTTGGTGACCTCGACCAGGACCTTCTGGCCGACGCCCAGGACGTCTTCGACGTTCTCGACACGCTTGCCACCGGCGAGCTTGCGCACCTCGGAGACGTGGAGCAGACCGTCGCGGCCCGGGAGGAGCGACACGAAGGCGCCGAACGTGGCGATCTTCACGACGGTGCCGAGGAACTGGTCCCCGATCTCCGGGTTGGTCGGGTTCGCGATCGCGTTGACCTGGGCACGAGCGGCCTCGGCCGACGGACCGTCGACGGCGCCGATGTAGACGGTGCCGTTGTCCTCGATCGAGATGTCGGCGCCCGTGGTGTCCTGGATGCCGTTGATCGTCTTGCCCTTCGGGCCGATCAGCTCGCCGATCTTGTCGACGGGGATCTGCACCGAGATCACGCGAGGAGCGGTGTCCGCCATCTCGTCGGGGGCGTCGATCGCCTCGTTCAGCACACCGAGGATGGCCGAGCGGGCCTCCTTGGCCTGCTTGAGCGCCGCGTCGAGCACCGTCGACGGGATGCCGTCGAGCTTGGTGTCGAGCTGGATCGCGGTGACGAACTCCGAGGTACCGGCGACCTTGAAGTCCATGTCGCCGAGGGCGTCTTCCGCACCGAGGATGTCGGTCAGTGCCGCGTAGCGGGTCTGACCGTCGACGGTGTCGGAGACCAGGCCCATCGCGATGCCGGCGACCGGGGCCTTGAGGGGCACACCGGCGTTGAGCAGCGACAGGGTCGAGGCGCAGACGGAACCCATCGAGGTCGAGCCGTTGGAGCTGAGCGCCTCGGAGACCTGACGGATGGCGTACGGGAACTCGTCACGCGACGGCAGCACCGGCACGAGGGCGCGCTCGGCGAGGAAGCCGTGCCCGATCTCGCGACGCTTCGGCGAACCCACGCGGCCGGTCTCGCCGGTCGAGTAGGGCGGGAAGTTGTAGTGGTGCAGGTAGCGCTTCTTCGTGACGGGCGACAGCGAGTCGATCTGCTGCTCCATCTTGAGCATGTTCAGCGTGGTGACGCCGAGGATCTGCGTCTCACCGCGCTGGAAGATCGCCGAACCGTGGACGCGCGGGATCACGGCGACCTCGGCGTCGAGCGGACGGATGTCGGCGAGGCCGCGACCGTCCATGCGGATCTGCTCGGTCAGGATGCGGCCGCGGACGACCTTCTTCGTGACCGACTTGTACGCGGCGCCGACCTGCGAGTTGGCGACCTCGGGCAGCGAGCCCGCGGTGACCTGCTCCGCGATGGCGGCCTTGACGCGCGACTTGAGCGCGTCGTCGGCGTCCTGACGCTCGGTCTTGGCGGCGATCTTGTAGACGTCACCGAGCTCGGAGAGCGCGAGGGCCTCGACCGCGGAGTAGACCTCGGGCGCGTACGGCGGGAAGACCGGGAAGTCCTGGATCTCCTTGGCCGACTGCGCGGCGAGCTTGGCCTGCGCGTCGACGAGGGACTTGAGGAACGGTTTCGCCGCCTCGAGGCCCTGCGCGACGATGGCCTCGTCGGGCTTGGTGGCGCCGCCCTGGATGAGGTCCCAGGCGTGCTCGGTGGCCTCGGCCTCGACCATCATGATCGCGACGTCCTCGTTGCCCGCCTCGTCCGTGACGACACGGCCGGCGACGGTGAGGTCGAACACGGCGTCGGCCAGCTGCGAGGCCTTCGGGAACGCGACCCACTGGTCACCGATGAGCGCGAGGCGCACACCGGCGATCGGGCCGGAGAACGGCAGACCGGAGATCTGCGTCGACGCGGACGCGGCGTTGATGGCCAGCGCGTCGTAGAACTCGTCCGGAGCGATGCTCAGGACGGTGATGACGATCTGCACCTCGTTGCGGAGGCCGTCGACGAACGACGGACGCAGCGGCCGGTCGATGAGACGGCAGACGAGGATGGCTTCGGTCGACGGACGGCCTTCGCGACGGAAGAACGAACCGGGGATCTTGCCGGCGGCGTAGGAGCGCTCCTCGACGTCGACGGTCAGCGGGAAGAAGTCGAATCCTTCACGCGGGTGCTTGCCGGCACTGGTGGCCGAGAGGAGCATCGTTTCCTCGTCGAGGTACGCGGCGACCGCGCCCTGTGCCTGCTGTGCGAGCCGACCGGTCTCGAACCGGACGGTGCGCTTGCCGTACTTGCCGTTGTCGATGACGGCTTCGGCGAACTTGATCTCGGGACCCTCCAAAAGGGCGCCTCCTTGATGTGTTTCCGGCAGGCCGTGGCGACGGCACTCGATGGTGCGTGCGCGCCGATCGTTCCGGACGCATGTCTGGCCAGCAGTAGAAGCACTCGGGAAACCGTTCCGGCCCGCGAGCCACCACCGATGACCAGCTCCGTGCCCGGCCTGCGCAGTGTTGTGTGTGACGTCCGGGGAATGAGTCCTCGGACACGATGGACTTTACCAGTCCTCAGGCTGTGGGCGGCGCGGCTCGCTGGACTCCTGGTGAACATCGGTAGCCTGCCGACATGCGCCTCACCCCCTCGCGGGGCGTGCTCGTCGCGGCCGCCGTGGTCGTCGGCGCGCTCGTCGCCCCGGCCCTCACCGCCGTGCCCGCGAACGCGACCGAGTACCCGACCTGGCAGGACGTGCAGCGCGCGAAGGGCAACGAGACCGCGAAGCGCGCCGAGGTGCAGAAGGTGCAGGCTGCACTGCAGTCGGCGCAGGACGAAGCAGCCGCGAAGTCGCAGGCCGCCCTGGTCGCCTCGTCGAAGGCGGACGCGGCCGAGGCGGAGCTGGCGACGGCCGCCCAGGCCGCCACGAGCCTCCAGGCCCAGGCGCACCACGCAGCCGAGACGGCGGACCGGGCCCAGCAACGGGCCGGCCAGCTGGCCGCGGACCTGTACCGCGACGGCAGCACGAACCAGATGACCACCCGGATCGCGACCGCGACGAACCCCGACCAGCTCCTGTACCAGCTCGGCGCGCTCGACCAGCTGTCGGAGACCTGGTCGGGCGTCATGGACGACGCGTCCGTCGCCGCCGGAACGGCCTCGTCGCTGCAGGAACAGGCCCAGCGGGCGGAGACGGAGCGCGCGACGCGCGCGCAGGCCGCCGAGGAACGTTCGGCTGCTGCGAAGTCGGCGGAACAGGCGGCGGACGCCGCCGTCGAGTCGACGGAGCGGCACAGCGACGAGCTGTACGCGCAGCTCGCGTCACTCAGGGACAGCACCGCGAAGCAGGAGGCCGGGTACGAGCTCGGCCAGCGGGTCGCCGCGCAGAAGGCGGAGCAGCAGCGCAAGCGGGCCGCAGCCGCAGCGGCCGAGGCAGCGGCGAACGCGGCAGCGGCGAACGACGGCGGCGGCGGCGCGACCAGCGGCGGGACCGGCACGTCCTACCCGAGCACCGGCGGCGTCGTCGTCGACCCGGCCGGCGCTCAGGCCTACGCGCGCGGAGCCCTGGCGTCGTACGGATGGGGCGACGACCAGTTCTCGTGCCTGGTGTCACTGTGGACGCAGGAGTCCGGGTGGCGCGCGAACGCGTTGAACGCCTCGAGCGGCGCCTACGGCATCCCGCAGTCACTGCCGGCCGAGAAGATGGCGGTCGCCGGAGCCGACTGGCGGACGAACGCCGCGACGCAGATCAACTGGGGCCTGGCCTACATCAAGAGCGCCTACGGCTCACCCTGCGGCGCCTGGAACCACGAGATGAGCGTCAACCCGCACTGGTACTGACCGTCCGGTTGACGCCGTCGTTTCACTGAGACGCCGCCGAACGCACGAGACGCCGCCGGATTCGGCGGCGTCTCGCGAACACGACGGCGTCTCGGGAGCGAGTCAGTGGCCGAGGCCACCAAGCAGGCTCGCGAAGTCCGGGGTCGCGGGGAGCGCGTCGGCTTCCTGCGGGGTCCGCCTGGAGGCCCGGATCGCCCAGGCCAGGTCGGCTCCGGCCCGGCGGATGCGACCGTCCAGGGCGGCCGCGTCACCGTCGGTCCCCCAGTCGTCGGTCGCGGCGAACACCCCGGTGGGCACGATCGCCGCGCGCAGGTACGCGAAGACCGGCCGGAGGGCGTGGTCGATCGCGAGCGAGTGCCGCGACGTCCCGCCGGTCGCACCGAGCAGGACGGGCATGTCGGCCATCGAGTCCTTGTCGAGCACTTCCAGGAACGACTTCGCCAGCCCACTGACGCCCGCGGTGAAGATCGGCGTGACGAACACGACGGCGTCGGCCTCGACCACGGCGGCCGTCGCTGCGGAGAGCGCCGGGGCCGCGAACCCGGTGAGCATCGCGTCGGTGATCTCGTGCGCGAGCGGTCGGAGTTCGACGTGCACGACGTGTGCGGGGGTGCCCTCGGCGACGAGCGAGGACACCGCGGCCTCCCCCAGGCGGTCGGCGAGCAGGCGGGTGGAGCTGGGCTCGGAGAGTCCGGCGGAGACGACGGCGATGGTGGTCATGATGCTTCCCGACTTTCGATGCGTTTGCATGAACATAGCATCCAACCGGGTCATCGTCGCAACCATTCCCGCCATCGAGCAGCGTGCCGATCGGTCACGACTCCCCGCGCGCTGACTCCGGACCGGTCACGAAGTGTCGCTTGGGACCCCGGTGGCCGACGAATCATGACCGCCGCACGAGCGCGGGCGACGTGTCGCGACCGACCGAGGACGGAGCGCGGACGGAGCGCGCCCCCGCCGAGCGTCGAACGCCCCGGGAACGAAGAACGCCCCGGTCCTCGTGAAGAGGACCGGGGCGTTCGGTCAAGCGTGTGTCGGTCGACTAGCGACGCAGACCGAGGCGCTCGATGAGCGCACGGTAGCGGGCGATGTCGACGTCGGAGAGGTAACCGAGGAGACGGCGACGCTGACCGACCATGAGGAGCAGGCCACGACGCGAGTGGTGGTCGTGCTTGTGCTCCTTGAGGTGCTCGTTCAGGTCGTTGATACGACGCGTCAGAACGGCGACCTGGACCTCGGGGGATCCGGTGTCGCCCGGGTGGGTCGCGTACTCTTCGATGATCTCCTGCTTGACCTGTGCGTCAAGTGCCATGGTGATCCCCTTCCTGTCCGTTGCGCGGTGCCCGTGCCTGATGCACGAGCGCTCTTTGTCCGCGGCCGTTCGACGGCAACCGCCCAAGACTACCAGAGACCTAGGCGGTCCTGGGGCGCAGTCGGCGACGGCGGCGCTCCGGCAGCAGACTGCGGACGAGTCCGACGAGCGTCGCGCCGAGCAGCCCGCCGAGGCCGTTCGAGAGCACGTCGCGCGGGTCCGCGACGCGGTACGGCAGGTAGGTGGCCTGGGCGAACTCGATGCCGGTGGAGAGCACGACGGCGACCAGGGCGCCGAGGATCCACCAGCGCCGGGGCAGCCAGAGGGCCGCGAGCATCCCGACCGGCACGAACATCGCGATGTTGGCGAGGAACTCGGTGCGCTCGTAGGTGAACCACGCACCGTGCGGCAGCTGCTGCACCCACGCGATCGCGTGCAGCACGAGCGAGTTCTGGGCCGAGGTGAAGACCTGCGGGGTGAGCGTCATCCGCCAGATCACCCAGGCGTACGCCGCGGTCACGGCGAGGAGGAGCAGTCGACGGAACATCCGGACAGTGTGCTGCACGGTCCTGCACGGTCGCTGGAGCGCTCCTGCCAGGGGCCGGTGCGGCAGCTGGGCGATCACGGGTCGGTGCTGGTCAGGACTCCCCCGCACCTGTCAGCATGGGTCCGGGTGCGATCCGCGCCCGGACCACCGACACCGCAACGGTCAGATCAGGGAGCACCGCAGCATGCCGGAGCACGAGGCACCGCCGACCCCGCGCCGCAACCGCACGGGCGGCCTGCGGCAGTGGGGGTGGATCGCCGTCGCGGCCGTCGTCGTCGCCGCGGTCGTCACGACGCTCGTGGTCGTCGGCCCGTGGAACGGCGGCCAGCCGGACGGCAGCGCCACCCCGAGCGGCCGCTCCGTCACGGAGCGGAAGTCCGCCGCCGAGGCGTTCCCGGGCGGGCTCGCGCGCCAGCCGACGGCCGTGAACCAGGCCGGCATCCGTGAGCGCCAGGCACGGGCCGAGGGCGACGCCGAGACCGCCGAGCAGATCGCGGTGATCGCCGACCAGCCGATCGCGACCTGGCTGACGAACACCTCGCGTTCCGAGACCCGTTCGACGATCCGGTCCGTGGTCAGCACCGCCGAGCAGCGTGACGCCACCCCCGTGTTCGTCCTGTACAGCATCCCGGACCGCGACTGCGGCAGCTACTCGAAGGGCGGCACCGAGGACGACGCGTACCTGCCGTGGGTGCGGTCAGCGGTCCGCGCGATGGCCGGTTCGCACGCCGTCGTGCTCGTCGAACCGGACTCGATCGCCCAGATCCAGAACTGCGAGCGGCTGCGGGACGAACGTCTGCCCCTGCTGCGGAAGGCCGTCGACGCCCTCACCGGTCACGGCCTGACCGTGTACCTGGACGGCGGCAACGAGAACCGCGTCCCGACCGCGACCATGGCCGACTGGCTGCGGCAGGCCGGCGTCGACGAGGTGCAGGGCTTCTTCACGAACGTGTCGAACTTCTACCGCGTCGACCAGGAGCGCGCCTACGCCGACGAGCTCGCCGACGCGATCGGCGGCGACCCGCACTTCGTCATCGACGTCTCCCGCAACGGGCAGGGGTGGCGCGGCACCTGGTGCAACCCCGAGGGCGCGGGCCTCGGCCAGGAGCCGCACGTCACCGGCGGCTCGACCCGGCTCGACGCACTGCTCTGGGTCAAGACGCCCGGGCTCAGCGACGGCACCTGCAACGGCGGCCCCGCGGCCGGGCAGTGGTGGGAGTCGTACGCGCTCGCCCTCGTCGAGCACCGCAAGCGCGACTGACCCGGCGCCTCGACGGTCCGCGGGCCAGCCTGGTCGCGCGCGTGCGCTCCGAGGGTGACCCGACCTGAGTCGGGAGGCCCGTGGCGGGCCCGCACCGGGCCTCCCGTCCGCCCCGCGGAGACGCCACCGCCCCCAACGGTCGTGAGCAGGAGCGGTCGCGTGGGACCGACGGACCCGGACCGTTCCTGCTCACGGAGTGCGCGCCGGACGCGCGCGCCATCGTCAGTCGACGTCGATGACCGTCAGACGACGGGTCGGACGCGTCATCGCGACGTAGACCGCGGCGGCGGCACGGGCGGCGTCGGCGCCCACGCCGTCCGGGTCGACGAGCAGCACGCCGTCGAACTCCAGGCCCTTGGCGTCCGCACCCGTCAGCACCGTGAGCGAGCCGGCGTTCGGCGAGGCGAGCCCCCGGACGTCCGCCTCGGTGCGGGCGAGCCGCCGGCGGATCGTGTCGACCTGGGACTCGGGGACGATGACGCCGATGGTGCCGGACCCGATCCGGGCACGCTCGGTGTCGGCGACCGCCACGACGGTGTCGAGCAGGTCGGCCCGCGCGACGCGGACGCGCTCGACGGGGTCGCCGTCGCGCACCGCCTCGTTGCGGGTGACCGTGAGGCCGGCGCTGTCCGCGAAGGCCCCTGCCGCCTCGACGATGGACCGCGGGGTGCGGTAGTTGACGGTGAGCTGCTCGATGCGGTGGTCGAGCGGCACCTGCGGTGCACGGCCTCGGCGGCGACGGGCGAGCGCCCCGATGACGTCGTCCCAGGTGCGTGCGGCACCGGGCGAGGAGCCCTGGGCCATGTCGCCGACGATCGTGAACGAGCGCAGCGGGTTGCGGCGGGCGAGCACGCGCCACTGCATCGGTGAGAGCTCCTGCGCCTCGTCGACCACGATGTGTCCGTAGGTCCACTCGCGGTCCTCGGCGGCCCGCTCGGCCGTGGAGCGGGGGTCGCCGCCCTCGGCGAACGAGCCGGCGACCTGCTCGGCGCTGACGATGCCCTCGACGCCCATGTTCTCGATCGCCTGGCGGGCGTTCTCGATGTCGCGGTTCCGGCTGGCCTTCGCCGCACGCTTGGCGGCGCCGCCGGTGGGGTCGAACGGACCGAGCAGTTCGGCGGCCTCGTCGAGCAGGGGGACGTCCTCGACCGTCCAGGCGGTGCCGCGGGCGCGCTGCAGCAGGGCGCGGCGCTCCGGCGTCCAGTCGGGGGTCAGCGAGGCGAGCCAGTTCGGCCGGGCGTAGAGGTCCTCGAGGAACTTCTCCGGCGGCAGCGGCAGCCACGCGGTGTTGAGCAGCACGCGGGCGTCGTACGAACTCCGGATGTCCTCGCGCAGGACCTTCTCGTCGGCCTCGTCCACCGTGGTGCCGCGCTCCCGCAGCTGCTCGGCGAGCAGGCGGGTCATCGCGTCGAGGGCGGTCTTGTTGAACGTGACACGGGCGGCGTTGTGCGGCTTGCCGCGGTCCTGCGCACGCTTCATGGCGTCGGCGACGAGCTGCGGCGGGACGACGAGCCGCTCGCCCTCGACGTCGAGCGTGACCGACTCGGTCGGCACGACCTGGCGCGAGCGCACCGCCCGCCGAAGGAGCGACGCCATCTGCGCTGCGCCCTTCACGGCGGCGACGTCGCGGGTGTCGTGCGTCGTCGCGTGCACGCCCGGGTAGAGCGAACCGAGCGAGGCCATCACGACACCGGTCTCGCCGAGCGACGGGAGCACCTGCTCGATGTAGGTCAGGAACGCGGGCGACGGGCCGACCATCAGCACGCCGGAGCCCCGCAGCCGCTCACGGTACGAGTAGAGCAGGTAGGCGGCGCGGTGCAGCGCCACGGCGGTCTTGCCGGTGCCGGGACCACCCTGCACGATGAGCACACCCTCGAGCGGGGATCGGATGATGCGGTCCTGCTCGCCCTGGATCGTCGCGACGATGTCGGTCATCCGGCCGGTGCGCTCGGCGGTCACCGCGGCGAGCAGCGCCCCCTCGCCCTGCAGGTGGGTGCGCTCGTCGTCGTACAGCGAGGCGTCGAAGACCTCGTCCTCGACGCCGACCACCCGGCGCCCCTGCAGGGACAGGTGCCGGCGGGAGCGCATGCCCATCGGGTGCGCCGCGGTGGCCTGGTAGAAGGCGCTGGCACCGGGGACGCGCCAGTCGAGCAGCAGCGGCCGGTGCTCGGCGTCGCGCAGCCCCACGCGGCCGATGTAGCGGAAGGTGTCGTCGGGGCTCTCGGGTTCGGCGACCTCGAGCCGGCCGAAGACCAGCCGGTCCCCCACCCGCTCGAGCGTCGCGACGGTGTCCTCGTAGAGCCGCGCGTACGCATCGCGCTCGCTGCGGCTCTGGTGGTTCCCGCCGACGGCCTGACGGCGGGTCTCGGCGAGGCGCTGCTCTGCCTCGGCGGTCAGCTCGTCGAGACGGCGGAAGAGGCCGTCGACGTAGCCGCGTTCACGGTCGATCTCGGTCGGTTCGGACACACACAACCCTTCGGGAAGAGGGGGAACCAGTGTACTGCCCACCGGACACCCCGCTCTCCCCGGAGGGTCGCGATGGGGTCACATCTCTTCGTGCGTGTCCGGGTCGCCGTCCCACAGGCGGCCGCGCTCGAGCGCGGAGATCGCCTGCACCTCGTCGTCGGTCAGCTCGAAGCCGAAGACGTCGAGGTTCTCCTTCTGGCGGGCGGCGTCGCCCGACTTCGGCACCGGCACGGCACCAAGCTGGACGTGCCAGCGCAGCACGACCTGGCCTGGGGCCACACCGTGCGCGGCGGCGGCGGCGACGATCGGCTGCTCGGTGAGCAGTTCCGACCGCTTCGCGAGCGGGCTCCAGCTCTCGGTCACGATGCCGAGCTCCTGGTGCACCTTCCGCAGTTCCGCCTGGGGGAAGTACGGGTGCAACTCCACCTGGTTGACGGCCGGGGCGACCCCGGTGGCGTCCACGATGCGGCGGAGGTGCTCGGGTGTGAAGTTCGAGACGCCGATCGAGCGGACCTTGCCGCTGTCACGGAGGTCGACGAACGCCTTCCAGGTGTCGACGAACCTGCCCACCGACGGGTTCGGCCAGTGGATGAGGTACAGGTCGACGTGGTCGAGCCCCAGGTTGCCGAGGGTCTCGTCGATCGAGCGGTGTGCCTCGTCGTAGCCGTGGTGTCGGCCGGGCAGCTTCGACGTGACGACGAGGTCCTCGCGCGGCACCTCGGACTCGCGCACGGCCCGGCCGACGGCGTCCTCGTTGCCGTAGTTCAGCGCCGTGTCGAGCAGCCGGTAGCCGCTCGCGATCGCGGTGCCGACCGCGGCCGCGCCCTCGTCGCCGTTCAGGCCGTAGGTGCCGAGGCCGAGCTCCGGGAACCGGTGGCCGTCGTTCAGCTCGATCGTCGGGGCGCCGACCTGCATCAGCGGACCCCGAGCAGGTCGATCACGAAGATGAGGGTCTTGCCGGACAGGAAGTGGCCACCGCCGGCGGGGCCGTAGGCGAGCTCCGGCGGGACGACGAGCTTGCGGCGGCCGCCGACCTTCATGCCGGGGATGCCCTCCTGCCAGCCGCGCACGAGCGCCGCGAGCGGGAAGTCGATGGGCTCGCCGCGGTTCCAGGAGCTGTCGAACTCCTCGCCGGTCTCGTACTCGACGCCGGCGTAGTGGACCTTGACGGTCGACCCGGCGGACGCTTCCTCGCCGGAACCCTCGACGATGTCGGTGACGACGAGTTCGGTGGGGGCGGGGCCCTCGGGGGCGTCGAACTCGGGCTTGCTGTTGAGGTCAGTCATGCCGATCAGTCAACCAGAGGGCGCACCGGGCAGACGCAACGAGCGTCCAGCCCGCAGAATGGTTCCACCGTGACACCAACGACTCCCGCACCGCCGCGCCGCCGCCTGCTCGCCGACCTCACCCCGCTCCGCCGCTCCCCCGCCTTCGCCCGGCTCTGGGCGGGCACCGCGATCGCGGGCATCGGTACCCAGATGACCACCGTCGCCGTCGGGCTCGAGGTCTACGAGATCACCCGCTCGACCTTCGCCGTGGCACTGGTGGGCGTCATCGCGCTCGTGCCGATGATCGTCGCGGGGCTGTACGGCGGGATGCTCGCGGACGCCTTCGACCGGCGCCTCGTCGCCCTCGTGTCGTCGATCATCGCCTGGGTCGCGGTCGCCCTGATCGCCACGCACGCCTGGCTCGACCTGCACAGCGTCCTGCTGCTCTACGTCCTGGCGACCGTGAACGCCGTGGCCGCGACCGTCAGCAACGCCTCCCGCTCCGCCATCGTGCCCCGGCTCGTCGGCACCGACCTGCTCCCCGCGGCGAGCGCCCTGGGCGGGATCGCGTCGGGGTTCCAGGTCACCGTCGGTCCGGCGATCGCGGGCGTCCTGATCGCCACGGTCGGGTTCGCGCCGACGTACACGATCGACGTCGTGCTGTTCACGTTCGCGTTCCTCGGGGTGTTCTCCCTGCCGCGGATGGCCGCCGAACACGGCGCACTCCGACCGGGGCTCGGCTCGCTCATCGAGGGTGCGAAGTTCCTGCGGCGGTCACGCAACATCACCATGACGTTCGTGCTCGACATCGTCGCGATGACGTTCGGGCAGCCGCGCGTGCTGTTCCCCGCGATCGGGGCGCTCGTCATCGGCGGCGGGTCGATCACCGTCGGCACGCTCACCGCTGCCTACGCGATCGGCGCGCTGCTGTCGAGTGTGTTCTCCGGGCCGCTCGGGCACGTCCGACGCCAGGGTGAGGCCGTCGGCTGGGCCATCACGGCGTACGGCGGGGCGATCGCGGGGTTCGGTGTGGTCATCGCACTGGCGCACGTGCTCGGCGGCCGCTCGGGCGAGGCGTTCGGCGTCGAGATCCTGCCGGCGCTCGGGCTCGCGGCGCTGTTCCTGGCGATGGCCGGCGGTGCAGACAACGTCAGCTCGGTGTTCCGGAACACGATCCTGCAGGCGGCGTCGCCGGACGGCATGCGCGGGCGACTGCAGGGCATCTTCATCGTCGTCGTCACGGGCGGCCCGCGCCTCGGCGACCTGTACGCCGGCCTGGTCGTCGCGGCCGGCATCGCGTACCCGCCGGTCATCGGCGGCGTGCTGATCATCGGCCTCGTCGCGCTGCTCCTGCGGATGGTCCCCTCGTTCCGCCGCTACGACGCCCTGCACCCGCACGCCAACTGACGGCCGCGGCGGTCCGGGCGGGCCGCAAAACACCGGTGTTCGCACGTCGAACACCCGCGTTCCGCGGTGCGGAGCGTGAACACCGGTGTCTTGCAGGCGCACCAGCGCGACCAACAGGCAGTCGGGAGGCGCGGGGCGGGCCCGCCACGGGCCTCCAGGACCGCACGTGTCGGGTACCGTACGACGCATGCCGGACAGCGCATCGCGCGACCTCCAGCGGACGGGAGTCCGCGCCGTCGTCCGGCGCACCTACCACTCGGTCATCCGGCACCGCGTCGTCGACGCGGCCGCGTCGCTGACGTTCTTCGCGCTGCTGACGGTGTTCCCGACCGCGCTCGCCGTCGTGTCCGCGCTGTCGATCGTCGACCGGAAGGGCGACAGCGTCACCGACATCGTCGAGGTGCTCGGGTTCATCGTCCGGCCGGAGACCGCGTCGCACCTCGAGACACCGCTCCGGCAGCTGCTCACCCTGGACAACCCGTGGCTCGGCTTCACGATCGGCGTCGTGCTGACGCTCTGGTCACTCTCCGGCTACGCGACCGCGTTCGGGCGGGCGATGAACACCGCGTACGAGGTCGAGGAGGGCCGGCGGATCTGGAAGTTCCGCAGCATGATGCTCCTCGTCACGCTGCTCGTCATGGTCGGCGGTGCCGTCGCGATCGTCATCCTGCTCGGCACGCCGACGATCTCCGAGGCCGTGATCCGGCAGCTCGGGTGGGCGCCGTGGATCGACGACGTGTGGAACGTGGTGAAGTGGCCGGTGCTCGCGGCCGACCTCGTGGTGATGGTGGCGGTGCTCTACTACGCGACGCCGAACGTGAAGACCCCGCAGCTGCGGTGGGTGTCCGCCGGTGCCGCGTTCGCGATCGTGACCTGGGCCATCGCCACCATGGGGTTCGCGCTCTACGTGGAGACCCTCGGCGGCGGGAACCGCGCGTACGGGTGGCTCGGCGGCGCGATCCTGCTGCTCGTGTACCTGTACATCTCGAACTTCGTGCTCGTGGTCGGCGGCGAGCTCGACTCCGAGGTGATCCGGATGCGGCAGCTGCTGGCCGGCATCGAGGCGGACGAGTCGATCCGGCTGCCGCTGCGGGACGTCACCCGCAACTTCACGCTCGCGCGTTGGCGGGACCAGGACATCGCGGCCGCGCAGCACGTCCGGGCCGAGGCCGCTCGGGTGGCCGAGGAAGAGGACGCCGAGCCGACCCCGGGCGAGGAGCACCTGCGGGCGATGGCGCAGCAGGTGCGGGTGGGCGAGCGGCCGCTGCCCTGACGCGTGCTCGCATGCGTCGGCGCGCGCGACCGCGGGCGCGGGCCTGCTCGCGCCGCCGTGCTCGGGCCGCCGTGCTCGGGTCAGTGCTTGCGCGCCTCGGCGTCCAGCATCTCCTCGGTGACGATCGGGATGGCCCCCGTCGCCAGCTCGATGCCCGACAGCCGTGCCGGGCTGAGCACCCGCATGACCTGGTCCTCCTCCATCAGGCCGGCGGCCACGACGAGCGTCGAGATCGGCGTCGAGGTGGTCAGCGCCGTGTGCGCGATCGACGCCGCCGCCGCGTACCCGATGTACGGCGTGAGTGCGGTGACGACGCCGACGTTGGTGTCGACCTGGGCCGCGAGCTTCGCCTCGTTCGCCTCGATGCCGACGACGCAGTGCTCGCGCAGGGTCGCGCAGCCGCGGGACATCCACTGCAGCGACTGGAGGATCGAGTGGGCGATGATCGGCTCGAAGGCGTTGAGCTGGAGCTGCCCGCTCTCCGCCGCCATCGTCACCGTGGTGTCCGCGCCGGCGACCGCGTAGGCGATCTGGTTCACGACCTCGGGGATCACCGGGTTGACCTTGCCCGGCATGATCGACGAGCCGGCCTGGCGTGCCGGCAGGGTGATCTCACCGAGGCCCGCCTGCGGTCCGGACGACAGCAGCCGCAGGTCGTTGCAGATCTTCGAGAGCTTCGCGGCGCTCCGCTTCACGGTGCCGGACAGGGTCATGAACGACCCCGCGTCGCTCGTCGCCTCGATGAGGTCGGGAGCGGTGACGACGTCGATGCCGCTCGCCTCCTGCAGCTGGCGGCGGACCTCGTCGCGGTAGAGCGGGTCCGCGGTGATGCCCGTGCCGATCGCCGTCGCACCGAGGTTCATCTCGGCGAGCAGCGGCATCACCTTGCGGAGCAGGTCCGCGTCCTCCTGGATGGTGTGCGAGAACCCGGTGAACTCCTGCCCGAGGGTCATCGGCACCGCGTCCTGCAGCTGGGTCCGGCCGACCTTGAGCACGTCGGCGAAGGCCCGGCCCCGCTCGGCGAACGCCGCGGAGAGCTCCTCGAGCTGCACGATGAGCCGACGGACCCCGAAGATCATCGCGATCTTGATGCTCGTCGGGTACGTGTCGTTGGTCGACTGGCTGCGGTTCACGTGGTCGATCGGGTGCAGGTACGCGTAGTCGCCCCGCTCCCGCCCCAGGAGTTCGAGGGCCCGGTTCGCGAGGACCTCGTTCGTGTTCATGTTCGTGCTCGTCCCCGCGCCGCCCTGCACCACGTCGACGACGAACTGCTCGTGGAGCGCTCCGTCGCGGACCTCCTGCGCCGCCCGGTCGATCGCGTCGGCACGCTCGTCGTCGAGGACACCGATCGCCCGGTTCGCCCGAGCCGCCGCCTGCTTCACGGTGACGAGTGCCTCGATGAGGTCCGGGTACACGGCGATCGGCACGGAGGTGATCGGGAAGTTCTCCAGCGCCCGCAGGGTGTTGATGCCCCAGTACGCGTCGATCGGGACCTCCCGTGATCCCAGCGAGTCGCTCTCGGTCCGCGTCGTCGTCACAGGTGCCTCCTCGTTGCCGGTCACACGTCGAGGCTAGTCCGGTCCGTCCGGCCGGTCCGGAACCGCGCCGGGGTGGGGGCGGTGGGCGCCACGCGCCTCCCGTCACTTCGTGAGCAGAAGATGTCGGGTCACGGACGGCGACTCGACAACTTCTGCTCACCAAGCGCGCCGCCAGCGCGAGCGGGCGGAATGCCGGGGTCGCCCTGGCAACGCACGGCGGCATTTCGCCCGCTCACCCGCGACGGACTGGAGGCCCGGTGCCAGGCCGCCACGGGCCTCCCGTCCGACCCACGGTCGCGGGGAACGCACGACGAGTGAGCAGAAGACGCCGGGTCGCGAGGGGCGACCCGGCGTCTTCTGCTCACGCGGTGAGCGCGCTCGTCAGTGGAACTGCGGGACGATCAGGTAGATGCCGTAGAGCACGACGGCACCGCAGACCGCGAAGCACGCGACGGCGGCGGCACGGAGTGCGCGCGTGGCCGTCGAGGCGCCGGCCGGGTTCGGGAAGCCGGCGGTCGCCGGGCCGATCGTGCCGTCGTCCTTCACGGTGAACTTCCCGGCGCGGGTGTCGGCGGCACTCCAGAGCCGGAGACCGACCGAGTACACGGCGACGACGAAGCACGACGAGACCACGGCGACGATCGCCACGGTGAGGAACGCGAACCAGTCGATGCCCATCAGCGGTCTCCCCCTTCGAGGAATGCGAAACTGCGTCCGTCAATGGCGATGCCCATCAGCGACGGCCTCCCTTGCGGGCCGCCATGCGACGGAGCGTGCGCTCGCGGCTCAGTTCGGCGCGACGCTGGGCAACCGCGTCGGCGCGCTTCTTGCGCTGCATGTCGCGCAGCTCCTTGCGGGTCAGGACCGCGTTCGCGGCGACGTCGACCTCGATGGCGGCGGCCTGCTCGTGCGGCTTGCGGAGCGACCAGAGGTACAGGCCGAGGATGACCGCGGCACCGACCACGGCGTCGATCACCAGGCCGCCGACGCCGAGGCGGGCGATCCCCGAGGCGACCGCGCCGACCGCGGCCGCGGCGGGCAGGGTGATGAACCAGGCGATGACGATCTTGCCGGCGGTCGACCACTGGATCTTCGAGCCGCGGCGCCCGAGACCGGCACCGATGATGGAGCCGGAGGACACCTGCGTGGTGGACAGGGCGAAGCCGAGGTGGCTCGAGGCGAGGATCGTCGCGGCGGTCGACGCCTCGGCCGCGAAGCCCTGCGTCGCGCGGATCTCGGTGATGCCCGAGCCGAGGGTGCGGATGATGCGCCAGCCGCCGGTGTAGGTGCCGAGGGCGATCGCGAGGGCGCAGGCGACGACGACCCAGAACTGCACGCCCTGGTTCGACGACTGCGCGCCCGAGGCGATGAGGGTCAGCGTGATGACACCCATCGTCTTCTGCGCATCGTTCGTGCCGTGCGCGAGGGACACCATCGAGCTGGTGAAGACCTGCCCGATGCGGAACCCACCGCGCTCGTTCGGGAACACCGGACGCTTGGTGATCCGGTACGCGATGCGCGTCGACAGGAACGACACGAGCGCGGCGATCACGGGCGAGGCGAACGCCGGGATGATCACGACGGTCAGCAGTGCGACGTAGTTGACGGACTGGAACCCGGCACCGACGATCGCGGCACCGATCAGCCCGCCGAACAGCGCGTGCGACGACGACGACGGCAGGCCGCGGAGCCACGTGATCATGTTCCAGACGACCGCCCCGATCAGGCCCGCGAAGATCATCTCGGGACTGATCGCGACGCCACCGGGGCCCTCGTTGATCAGCCCGTGCGAGATCGACGTCGCCACGGCGGTGCTGAGGAACGCACCGACCAGGTTGAGCACCGCGGCGACGGTGACCGCCACCTTGGGCTTCATGGCGCCGGTCGCGATCGGGGTCGCCATCGCGTTGGCGGTGTCGTGAAAACCGTTTGTGAAGTCGAAGAAGAGGGCCAACGCGATGACCAGGACGACTATGAGTGTGATGTCCACCGCGGGCAAGTGTCCCAGGCGTCGCCCCATCGAGCAAACCCGATCGTCCACCAGCTGTTCACCGGAGCTTCACACTCGTTCAGCTTCGGAACCATGCCGATGGAAGAATGCGTGCATGGACACCGCAGAGCTCCTCATCCTGTTGATCGGATCGCTCGCGGTGACCGGGTTCGCTCGGGCCAAGGGGCTCCCGGCTCCGCTCCTCGTCACGGCGGTCGCCCTGGCGGCCTCGTTCCTGCCCGGCTTGCCGCCGATGGAGATCGACTCCGAGGTCATCCTCACGGTGATCCTGCCGCCGCTGCTCTACTCGGCCGCCCTCGACGTGTCGTGGCAGAGCTTCCGCGGCTCGATCAAGCAGATCCGACGGCTCGGCATCTTCCTGGTGATCGTGACGGCACTCGTGGTCGGCCTGGTGGCCTACCTGCTCATCCCGGACATGACCCTGCCGGCGGCGATCCTCCTCGGTGCGATCGTCGCCCCGCCGGACGCCGTGTCCGCCGCCGCGATCGGCCGGAAGCTCGGACTCCCCCGGCGCGTCATGACGGTGCTGTCCGGCGAGAGCCTGATCAACGACGCGGCGTCGCTGACCCTGGTGCGCGTGTTCACGCTCATCATCGCGGGCACCTCGCTGACGATCTGGCAGGACCTCGGCATCTTCGGGCTCGCGATCGGGGTGGGGCTCGTCGTCGGCATCGTGCTCGGCGTCCTCGTGCACTGGATCCGGATGCGCATCAACGACCCCGTGGTCGAGACGATCATGAGCATCCTGCTGCCGTTCGTCGCGTACATCCTCGCCGAGGACCTGTCCGGCTCCGGGGTCATCGCGGTCGTCACGGCCGGGCTGTACATCGGCTACAACTCGCCGAAGGAGGGGTACGCCACCCGGCTGCAGGAGCGCCCACTCTGGACGAGCATCGACGTCATCCTCGAGGGCTTCGTCTTCGCGCTCATCGGCCTGCAGCTCAACACCGTCGTGCAGGACCTGGTCGAGAGCGAGCGCAGCCTCGGGCAGACGCTCACCGCGGCGGCCGTCGTGCTCGTCGTCGTGATCCTGGTGCGGCCGCTGTTCGTGTTCGAGTCCTACGCCCGCAACCGCATCAACGGGAAGTGGCTCCGGCCGCTGCGGATCAAGCTGTCCCGCGGGCACCCCTCGCTGCGCTGGATGCGCGGGTCCGCGGAGCCGAAGCTCAACTGGCGGGAGCTCACCGTCATCTCGTGGACGGGCATGCGCGGCGTGGTCACCCTGGCCGCCGCGGTGTCCGTCGTCGCGAGCCCGGTCCAGATCCCGGCGCAGGACACGATCTTCATCATCGCGTTCTTCGTGACCGTCGGCACGCTGCTGCTGCAGGGCCTGACACTGCCCTTCGTCATCCGGGCTCTCAAGGTGCAGGACCCGGCCGAGGACGACGAGGACGTCCGCAGTGAGATGCGCCTCAACCAGCGCACGATCGAGGCCGCGATCGAACTGCTCGACAAGCGGCGGGCCGTCTGGTCGAAGCAGTACGGGCCCGAGGCCGTGGACTCCGTGGTGAACCGGCTGAAGGCTCGGCTCGAGCGCCAGGCCGAGACGTTCCGCCGCGATGCCGAGGAAGAGGAGGACGAGGACCGCAACGGCCCGATGCGCCTCCGTGGCGCGCAGATCCAGGACATCCGGCGCGAGCTCCTCGACCGCCGTCGCGAGATCGTGCTCGAGGAACGGGAGAAGGGGAACCTCGACGAGGAGGTCATGCGCCGCGTGCTCGTCACCCTCGACGCCGAGGAACTCGCGATGGACTCGGCGCAGGCCTCGCGCAGTCGGTCCTGAGCGCCCCGGGCGTATCCTGGCGCTCCGATCGAGAGCAGGAGCCGAGCGCCGAGTGAGCACGCCGCGGAACGACGTCCCCAGGAACGACGACGTGCCGGAGCGCCCGGGCGGATCCCGACCGACGCCCCCGAGACCGCGCGGCACCCGACCCTCCGCTCGTGGGACCAAGCCCCGCCGCGGTGCGAAGGTCGCCGGGCACACCCGGTCGGCTCCCCGTCGACAGGCTCCCGTGCCCGCACCCCAGCAGCACAGCGCGTACCGCCGGTGGTACTCGTCCCTGCACCCGTCGCTGCAGCTCATCGGCCTGCAGCTGTGGATGCCGCTGTTCTTCATCGTCGGCTTCTGCCTGTGCTACGTCTTCGCCTTCCACGCGCCGCACCCGCACGACGTCCCGATCGCCCTGATCGGCAGCGACCCGACCTTCGTGCAGGCGGTGCAGCAGGCGTTGCCCGGTGAGTTCGTGTTCCACTCGTACGACTCGCTCGCACAGGCCAAGCGCGACGTGGTCGGTGGGTCGATGGCGGTCGCGTACGACCCGTCGGCGAACGAGTTCTTCACGGCGAGCGCCCACCAGTTCCAGGTCGCGAGTCTGGTGCCCGCCACCCTCGGCGCGGTGCTCACCGGCATGGGCGTCACGACGCCGAAGGTCACCGAGCTCGCCCCGCTGCCCGCCTGGGACGAGTACGGCACCGTCGCGATGTACGTGATGCTCGCGTGGTGCATCGGCGGCTACATGGTCGCGATGTTCATCGGCATCATGGGCGGTCCGCTCCGGCACCGCACCCGGATGGCGGTCATCGTCGTCGGCGGCCTCGTCATCTCGCTCATCACGAACACGCTCGCCGGCCCGGTGCTCGGCGCCGTCCACGGGCACTGGGTCCAGCTCGTCCTCATCGCCTGGGGCTGGATCGTGGCGATCGGCCTCGCGGTCAACGGGCTGAGCTACTTCGTCGGCCGCTTCATCGCCGCTCCCGCGATGATCTGCTTCGTCTTCCTGTCCATGCCGTCGTCCGGCGGTGCCTACCCGAAGTGGTTCATGCCGGAGCCCTTCGCCTGGCTCAACAACGTCGTCGTCGGTTCGAGCATGGTCGACATGATCAAGCACCAGGTCTACGGCGTCGGACCAGGCCCGGCACGCGGGCTGATCACGATGGCCTGCTACGCGGCGGCCGGGCTCGTGCTCATGTACTTCGGCAAGCAGTGGTGGGAGCGCCGACGGATCCGCGCGATCGTCACCGGCCGCACCACGATGTTCCAGGACGCCAACACCGCCAACCGCGAGTTCCTCGGCAAGCAGCGCGATGCCGAGCTGGAGCGCCACGGCCTCACCTCCACCGAGACCGGCACCCTGAGCGTGCTGCGTGACGACGACTGGGAGGACGAGCGCACCGGCGGGGACGTCTTCACGGGCGGGCGGGACGGCCTGGAACCCGGCGCGACGCCGACCGGCCGCATCGCCGTGCAGCGTCCCGCGAACCGGACCGAGCCGCGGTCGACCCCCGCTCCGCACGGCAAGCACGCCGACCGCTGACGCGTATCCTGGGGGGATGAACCCGCGCATCACCTGGCACCGCGTCCTCGTCACCGTCGTCGTCGTGTTCCTCGTGCTGACGGTCGGCTTCTACGCCGCGAGCGTCCTGCTCGCTCCCGCCGACGGCCGGAACACCGCCGGTCTGTTCGTCGGCTGGGCGATGTTCTCGATGATCGGCGCGATCGTGGTCGGCGTCATCGACTTCTTCGTGCGTCCCCTGGGCGGCCGGAGCGGCGACGCCGACGTCATCGCCGCCGCCGAGGAAGCGCGCACCGGCAGCACCCGCACCCAGCAGACGCGCTGAGCCCGAGCAGTCGCGCGGGGCGCAGCAGTCGCGCTACGTCCCGACCCCGGTCCCGGTGAACCCGGCGACCGTCGCGTCGTCCTCGGCGAAGGTGAACCGCGCGCGGACGCTGCCGCCCGCGAGCACTCCCGGCAGCCAGTAGCGGGCGTCGTCCCACATCGCGTCGTAGGGGACGGCGTCGACCGGGATCCACCGCGGCTCGAGCTCGTCGGACCCCGACGGGTCCCCCTGCCAGCGGCGGCAGACGAAGACGTCCGAGACCTGGGACCAGGACGGTCGGTACGGGAACCGGTAGTCCAACGTGCCACGGGCCTCCAGGTCGACCGCGTCGAGCCGCAGGCCGACCTCTTCCCGCACCTCGCGCACGGCGGTCTCGACCGCCGACTCACCGGGCTCGCGCTTGCCGCCGGGGCCGACCAGCCGGCCCGTGCCGAGGCCGCGGCGCTTCTCCCCCAGCAGCACCTCGGGGCCGGCCTCGCCGTCGCGCAGCAGGTACACGACCACCACCCGGGGATGCTGGGACTTGCTCTCGTCGCGAAGGGTCACGCGTCCAGTGTGACCGATGGAGTGCCGTACGCTTTTCCCATGGCAGGCGTGCTGCGGGGGCACCATGGCTGAGCCCCGCAGGACCGGGCGCAGCCTCGAAGTGCTGCGCGCCGAGGCCGCCGAGGAGATCTCGATGCTCGTCGAGCACCGGAGCCGTCAGGGCGAGGACCCGTGGGAGTTCATGCCGACGCTCCCCACCGTCGACGAGCAGGTCGTGCTGATCCTGCGCGCGGACGCGGTCGACCTCGACGAGGCGATCGGCAAGCGGCACGCGCAGTGGTCGAGCCACCCGGCGTCCGGGCAGGGCACCAGGCTGGGCGAGGAGTACCACCGGCTCCGGCGGATCGCGCTGCAGCACCCCGAGCTGACGCCCGCGGTGTGGAAGCTGCTCGGCGCGCTGCCCGAAGCGGGCTGAGCTGGGGTTGGATGGGAGCATGACCGAAACCGTGCTCGCCGTCCTGAACCAGCCCTCCCGCGATGCTGCGCCGCACGACCCCGCAGCGGACGCCTTCACCTGGGCGAAGCCGCTCGAGGAGCACCTGCAGGTGCAGGACCTCGGCGTCACGCGCGGCGACGGCGTGTTCGAGACGATCACGGTCGTCGACGGTCGTCCCCAGGCCCTCGAGGCACACATCGCCCGCTTCGGCCGCTCCGCCGCGATGCTCGACCTGCCCGCGCCCGACCCCGAGGCCTGGCGCCAGGCCATCGAGGCCGTCTGCGCCCGCCTCGACCCGGTGCGCGAAGCCTTCGCCAAGACCGTCCTGACCCGCGGCGTCGAGGGCACCGACCGACCGACGGGCTGGGTCTACGCTGCACCGTCCGGCGACTCCACCGCTGCCCGCACCGAGGGCATCTCCGTCGTCGTCCTGGACCGCGGGTACCGGCACGACGTCGAGCGCACCTCGCCGTGGCTGCTGCAGGGCGCGAAGACGCTGTCGTACGGCGTCAACATGGCCGCCCTGCGCGAAGCCGCACGCCGTGGTGCCGACGACGCCCTGTTCGTCTCGAGCGACGGCTACGTGCTCGAGGGCACGCGCGCGAACCTCGTCATGAAGGTGGGCGACCGGCTCGTCACGCCCCGCACCGACATCGGGATCCTGGCCGGCACGACGCAGGCCGACGTGTTCCGCTTCGCCGAAGAAGCCGGCATCGAGACCGCGTACGAGCTCGTCACCCTCGCCGACCTGGCGGCGGCGGACGCGCTCTGGCTCGTGTCGAGCGTGCGGCAGGCTGCGCCGATCCGTTCGGTGAACGGCGACGCGCGACCGATCGACGCCGAGCTCACGACGCGGATCAACGACTTCCTGCTCGCTCGCGAGGTCTGAGCACGGTCTGACCGCTCGACCCGGAAGACGCCGTCGTGTCCGCGAGACGCCGCGGCATCGGGCGGCGTCTCGCGGACGTGGCGGCGTGGTGCCGAGACGACGGCGTCTCGCGACCGGGCGCCTGACGGACGGGAGGCCCGTGGCGGCCTCGCCACGGGCCTCCCGTCGGCCTGTGGCTGAGCCCACCGCGTCACGCAACACGCCGTCGTGTCGTGCGGACGCCGCCGAATCCTGCGGCGTCACGGCCACTTGGCGGCGTCCGGCCACAACGCCGGTGTGTCGTGGCCGCTACCAGCGCGGGGTGGTGACGCCGGCTCCGTCGGCCCACGTGAAGACGGGCTCGCCGTCGATCCAGACGCGCGTCGCGCGGCTGGTGGCGTCGAGCGGGTCGCCGTCCCAGAGCACGAGGTCGGCGTCGTAGCCCTCAGCCAGGCGACCGACGCGGTCGCCGAAGCCGAGGAAGTCGGCGGGGTTGACCGTCAGCGCCTCGAGTGCGGTCTGGGCGGGCAGCCCTTCCTTCACGGCGGCCGTCGCCTGGTCGACGAGCATGTTGATCGGCACGACCGGCGCGTCCGTCGTGATGGCGACCCGGACCCCGGCGGCCGCGATCGTCGCGAGGTTCGGGATGCCCCGGTCACGCAGCTCGACCTTGGAGCGGCTGGTGAAGAGCGGGCCGTAGATGACCGGGATGTCCTTCGCGGCCAGCACGTCGGCGATCTTGTGCGCCTCGGTGCCGTGGTTCACGACGAGCCGGTAGCCGAACTCCTCGGACAGCCGGATCGCGGTGGCGATGTCGTCGTGGCGGTGGGTGTGCTGGTCCCAGACGAGCTCGCCGTCCAGCACCCGCACGAGGGTCTCCTTCGTCAGGTCACGCGCGAAGGGCTCGTCCTTCGCCGCGGCGGCGTCACGGGCGGCACGGTAGTTCTGCGCCTCGACGAAGGCGTCACGGATGATCTTCGCGACACCGAGCCGGGTCGAGGGCGTCTGGCCCTTGCCGCCGTAGACACGCTTCGGGTTCTCGCCGAGGGCGCTCTTCACGCTCACGGCGTCCGAGATGAGCTGCTCGTCGATCGTCCGGCCGCCCCAGGTCTTGATGGCGACGCTCTGGCCGCCGATCGGGTTGCCGGAGCCGGGCTTGACGACGATGCTCGTGATCCCGCCGGCGAGCGCGTCGCGGAAACCCTCGTCCTCGATGTCGATCGCGTCGATCGCCCGCACGCCGGCCATGTTCGGTGCGGTCATCTCGTTCGTGTCGTTCCCGGCCTCGCCGTTCGCCTCCTCGTGGATGCCGACGTGGCCGTGCGCCTCGACGAACCCGGGGACGAGCCACGAGCCGGTGGCGTCGATCACGGGCATCCCCGCGGGCGGGGTGACGTCCGGACCGACCGCGGTGATCCGGCCGTCCTCGACGACGACCGCGCCGCCGTCGAATGCGGGAGCGGAGACGGGGACGACGTGGGCACCGGTGATCGCGAAGGAGTTGCGCATGGCACCAACGGTACGCGGGGCGAGCGGGCGGGCGAGCGGCGAAATACGGATTCCTGGCGTCGAGCGTCCGAGCGGCCCTAGCGTCGTCGGATGGCAGACCCGAGCGACACCTGGCCCACGCACGAGCGCACCGAACGGCCGTGGCGGAGCGCCGTCCGCGGGTGCCGCGACGACCGGCTGGTGACCACGGTGCGGGTGTCGCTTCCCCCGTCCATCGCGAAGGCTCGGTGGACACCGGACGACGGCACCGTCGCACTGCTCGACCGGAGCGCCACGGCCCTGCGTGCCCTCGACGTCCACCACGGCTCCCGGCTCGCTCCACTCGGGTCCGTGCTCGGCCGGACCGAAGCCGTGGCGTCGTCACGGATCGAGGACGAGTCCGCGTCGATCGACGACCTGGCGCGGGCCCTCGTCGGCATCCGGGCGAACCCGGGTGCCACGGCGGTCGCCCGGGCGAGCGGTGCCGTCGAGCACCTGGTGTCCGGCGCCGATTCCGGCACCGTCACCGAGGCGTCCCTGCTCGAGGCACACCGCCTGCTGATGCGCGAGGACCCGGTGGACGGACGGTACGCCGGCCGGTACCGCGACGTGCAGAACTGGATCGACGGCGGCGCCACACCCCGCGACGCCGTGTACGTGCCACCACCGCCCGAGCTCGTGGCACCGCTGATGGCCGACCTGTTCGCGTTCGTGCAACGGGTCGACCTGCACCCGATCGCACAGGCGGCAATCGCGCACGCGCAGTTCGAGTCGATCCACCCGTTCACGGACGGCAACGGTCGGATTGGGCGGGCACTGATCGGGGCGGTGCTGCGACGACGCGGGGTGACGACCACGGTCACGGCACCGGTGGCCACCGCGCTCGCGGCGGACCGGCGGCGGTACTTCGGGCACCTGGAGCAGTACCGCGACGGCCGGGTGACCGGGTTCGTGGTCGACCTGGCCCTCGCGATCGGGACGGTCTGCGACGAAGCGACGCTCAGTGCCCTGCTGCTCGCCGAGCACGACGCCGACCGGGTCGCCGGCCCCTGCGCCTCGGGCCCGCACGGTGTGGTCGGCCGGGCCCTTGCCGACGATCCCGTCCTGACCGAGGCCCACCTGGACACCCTGCTCACCGCCGACGAGGTCGAGCGTGTCACGCACGACCTCGTGCTGGCAGGGGTGCTCCGTCCGGTCACCGGTCGTCGCCGTGACCGCGCCTGGGTCGCACCCGCCGTGGCCGCCGAGCTCGAGGCGTTCGAGCAGCGGGTACACGCCGCTGTGGGCGGCCGCGAGCGCACGGCGGCCTGACCGGGGGCACGGACGAATAGGGTGGGACGGTGAGCAACGAGCACACCGCATCCACCCCGCCCAGCGCCGCCAAGCGGCCCGTGACACGGACCCACCATGGCATCGACTTCGTCGACGACTACGAGTGGCTGCGGGACAAGGAATCCCCCGACACCCTGGCGTACCTCGAAGCCGAGAACACGCACACCGACGCCGCGACCGAGCACCTCGCGCCGCTGCGGGACCGCATCTTCTCCGAGGTGAAGAGCCGCGTGCAGGAGACCGACCTCTCGGTGCCGGTCCGCATGGGCGACTGGTGGTACTTCACCCGCACCGCCGAGGGCAGCCAGTACGGCGTCCACTGCCGCGTGCCCGTCGCCGGCCCCGACGGCTGGACGCCGCCCGCCGTCGTCGAGGGCGAGTCGACCCTCCCCGGCGAGCAGGTGGTCCTCGACGGCAACGCCCTGGCCGACGGCCACGAGTTCTTCTCGCTCGGCACCTACGACATCAGCGACGACGGCACCCGCCTGGTCTACGGCATCGACGTCGAGGGCGACGAGCGCTACACCCTGCACGTCCGCGACCTGACCACGGGCACCGACCTCGGCGACGCCATCCCGAACACCGGCGCCGGCGCCACCTTCGATCCCGCCGGACGCTACGTCTTCTACCCCACGGTCGACGAGTCCTGGCGGCCGGACAAGATCTGGCGGCACGCGGTCGGCACCGGGGCGTCTGCGGACGTCCTGGTGTTCGAGGAGCCCGACGACCGCTACTGGGTCGGCGTCGGCGTGACCCGGTCGTCGCAGTACATCGTCATCGAGCTCGGCTCGAAGATCACGTCCGAGGCACACGTCCTCGACGCTGCCGACCCGACCGGGGAGTTCCAGGTCGTCTGGCCCCGGCGCGAGGGCGTCGAGTACGAGATCGAGCACGCCATCGTCGGCGGCAGCGACCGGTTCCTGGTGCTGCACAACGACGGCGCCGAGAACTTCGAGCTCGTCGACGTCCCCGCCGACGACCCGACGTCCGAGCGTGACCGCCGCGTCGTTGTGGCGCACCACACCGAGCGCCGCATCGAGTCGGTCGACGCCTTCGCCGGACACCTCGCCCTGGAGTACCGCTCCGAGGCCCTGCCCCGCATCGCCATCATCCCGATCGAGGGCGACGGCTACGGCGACGCGCACGAGGTCCCCTTCGAAGAAGCCCTGTTCTCCGCCGGGCTCGGTGGCAACCCGGAGTGGGAGCAGCCCACGCTCCGCATCGGCTACACGTCGTTCGTGACCCCCTCCGAGGTCAGCGACCTCGACCTCGCGACCGGCGAGGTCACCGTCCTGAAGCGCCAGCCGGTGCTCGGCGGCTACGACCCGGCCGACTACGTGCAGGAGCGCGACTGGGCCACGGCCGAGGACGGCACCCGTGTGCCGATCTCGCTGGTCTGGCGCCGTGACGCGATCGACGAGGGCACCCCGGCGCCGCTGCACCTGTACGGCTACGGCTCGTACGAGCACTCCATCGACCCGGGCTTCAGCGTGATGCGCCTGTCGATGCTCGACCGCGGTGTCGTCTTCGCCGTCGCCCACGTGCGTGGCGGCGGCGAGCTCGGCCGGCACTGGTACGAGAACGGCAAGACCCTCACGAAGAAGAACACCTTCACCGACTTCGTCGCGGTCGCCGACCACCTGATCGAGTCCGGCCGGACGAGCGCCGACCGGCTCGTGGCCGAGGGTGGCAGTGCGGGCGGACTCCTCATGGGGGCCGTCGCGAACATCGCGCCCGACCGCTTCGCCGGCATCCTGGCCGCCGTGCCGTTCGTCGACGCGCTGACGAGCATCCTCGACCCGGACCTCCCCCTCACCGTCATCGAGTGGGACGAGTGGGGCGACCCGCTGCACGACGCCGAGGTCTACCGGTACATGAGCGAGTACACCCCGTACGAGAACGTCCGCGACGACGTGCAGTACCCGCAGATCCTCGCCGTGACCTCGATCAACGACACCCGTGTGCTGTACGTCGAGCCCGCGAAGTGGACGGCGAAGCTCCGCGAGGTCGGCGCGCCCGTGCTGCTGAAGACCGAGATGTCCGCCGGCCACGGTGGCGTCAGCGGTCGGTACGCATCGTGGAAGGAGCGGGCGTTCGAACTCGCCTGGCTGCTCGACGTGCTCGGACTCGCCGACGAGACCCCCGCCGCCGCGACTGCCAACCCGATCGCCGCGGGCTGAGCGCCGCCGCACACTTCGTGAGCAGAAGAGGTCGGGTCCGAACGCGGGACCCGACCTCTTCTGCTCACCAAGCGAACGCAGCGAGCACACCGCTCACACGCGGTTGAGCGCGTGCACCGCCTCGTCGTAGGACTCCTCGGCCAGGCGCACCCGGTCCCCCGCGAGCACCCCGTACCCGAACGTCCCCTCGCCCCCGCGCTCCGCGATCGCCGCGTTCGCCCGCAGGATGTCGAGGGCGTGCAGGGACCGTACCCGCTCGGTCAGCACGTCGGCCGCGGTGCCGATCCGCTTCCACAGCGCGTGCGGGAACGCGTCGTCACCGAGCACGTCCATCGCCATCCGGGCGCGCATCGTCTCCTGCCACGCCGCTTCGGTGGTGGCACGGTCGGCGGCCTCGCGCTCGGCGGCGGTGTCCGAGGTGTCGTCGGCGACGGCGGCCCGGACGAGCTCGCGCACACGCGGCTTCACGTCGGCAACGACGTCCTGCGCGACCTGCTTCGGTGACCGGAGGGACCAGGCCGTCGGTACCGGCCGCTCGGCCGCGTCGTCGAGGGCGTCGAGCAGCTCGAGGAACGGCTCCCCGTGCAGGAACGCGACGACGTCGCGCACCGCCTGGTCGCGCCGCTCACGGGTCGACGCGAGGATGCGCTCACGGGTCATCGCGTCGACCAGGTCGTCCTGCGCCGGCGAGGACGCCCGCGGCAGCCGGTCGATCAGGTACTCGGCCAGCGCGGCACGCGCGGTGACGGCAGCCAGGCCGTCCGCCGCCTCCGCGGCGCGGTCGACGGCGTCGCCGTCGGGGAACGCCGGGCGGTACCCGCCCAGGATCGCGGCGATCTCGAGTGTGGTCTCGGCCGTCTGCCGGAGGTCGGCGGTGTCGCCGGACCGGAGCCGGGCCTCCTGGCCGAGCAGTGCGGCGCGCAGCTTGCGGACGCGCTTCGCCAGGATGCGTGCGGTCGTGCCCTTGGCCGGCTTCTCCTCGGTCTGGAGGCGCGGTGCCGGTGCTCCTGCCAGCCCGCGTGCCAGCTTGGACGCGACGGCGGCGGGGCCGGCGCCGACGGCCGCGAAGCGCCCGTCGAGGGCCGCGAACAGCTCGTGGGCGATCTGCGGGTCGACGCCGTCGACCGTCTCGACCTCGACCTCGCGCCAGGTGCGCGGGGTCTCCGGGGCCTCGTCGTCGAGGCGCTGGGCGGTGACCTGGTCGTCGGCGAGCTCGGCGATCTGATCGCCGTCCTCGTCGAGCAGTCGGGTGACGGTGCGGGTGGTGGTGATCCGGACGACGGGACGCAGCCCGCGGCCACGACGCTCCGTGAAGAGCGCGGCGAGGACCTCGTCGGGCACGGTGTCGGCGTCGTCGGTCAGGGGGAACTGCTGCTCGTGGCGGACCGTGTCCGACTCCGAGCGCTTGATGTGCCAGCCGGCGTCCGGGCCGCCCGTGCGGCGGCGGACGGTCACCCGCGCGGCCACCAGGTCGTACCGCTCGGTGTCCCAGTAGGTGGCGTCCAGTTCGAACGGCTCCTGGTGCTCGGTGCGGAGGATGCCGCCCGCGCCGACGAGGTCGGGGAGGGCACCGCCCTCGGGCAGGTCGTAGGTGCGCTCGATCTCGAGGTGCGTGTGACTCACACGCTCTTGTCTACCAGGCACTGCGGGGTTTCCCCGCACCCGGGGTTAGCCTGCAGGGATGAGCGACACGATCACCCGCGAGCAGTTCACGCCAGAAGCCGGCGGCGTCACGATGTTCACCACCACGTGGTGCGGCTACTGCGCCCGGCTGAAGAACCAGATGTCGAAGGCCGGGGTGCCCTTCACCGAGGTCGACATCGAGCAGACCCCGGGCACCGCCGAGCTCGTCGCCGAGGTCAATGGCGGCAACCAGACCGTGCCGACGCTGGTGTTCCCCGACGGCACGACGGCCACCAACCCGTCCCTGGCCGAGGTGCAGTCCCGCATCTGAGCGGCGGCCCTTCGCAAAACACCGGTGTCCACCCTCCGAACACGCGCATGACGCGGTTCAGAGCACGAACACCGGTGTTTTGCTGTCCGGGACGACGCCGGACCCGCCGGCGCTAGCCGCCGAGCGCCTCGGTCAGCAGCGCGGCCATCGCATCGAGCTGGATGTCGCCGGAGTCGACGACCTCTTCGTCCGAACCGTCGAGCGCGCGGGCGGCCAGGGACGCCTTCGAGTCGATGAGCTCGGCGATCTTGGTGTCGATCGTCTGCGCGGCGATGATGCGCCACGCGGTGACGGGCTCTTCCTGCCCGATGCGGTGCACACGGTCGATCGCCTGGGTCTGCTCGGCGCTCGTCCACGACAGCTCGGCGAGCACGACGTTCGACGACACCTGCAGGTTCAGGCCGACACCGGCCGCGGTCAGCGAGCAGACGATGACGGCGACGTCGGGGTCGTTCACGAACGAGTCGATCTCGGCCGTGCGCTGCGTCGGGGTCTGGTCGCCGCGGATCGTGGCGGTGCGCAGCCCGCGACGGGCGAACACCTCTTCCGCCTGGTCCATCACGTCGAGGTGCTTCGCGAAGAACACGACCTTGCCGACGTTCGAGGCGAGCTGTGCCGCGTAGTCGGCCGCGAGCTGGGCCTTGGCCCGGCCGATGCGGCGGACCATCGAGAACACGTTCTCGCCGGTCGACGAGGCGTCCTGGTCCTCGAGCTCCCAGCGGGCGACCTGGCGGACCAGCTTGTGGTCGATGCCGACGACCGGGTCCTGCCCGGTGCGGGCGTCGAGCGCCTGGTGGTAGCGGCGGACGAGCTTCGCGGTGAGCTCGCGCTCGGCGTCGCGGATGGAGCGACCCTCGTCACCGTCGAGCTCGACGGGGATGTCGGCGATCCGGCGGGCCGGGATGTCCGCAGCGACGTCGACCTTGCGGCGTCGGACGATGCCCTGGTCGATGACGGCACGACGGGCCTCGACGAAGAACCCGGGGTCGGCCGGCGTCAGGCCGATCTCCTCGAGCTCGTTCATGAGCTTCGCCCGCGGCTTCTTGTCGTCGATCCAGCCGAGGTACTCCCAGATGGTGCGGAAGTCCTCGACCGAGTTGATCAGCGGGGTACCGGTCAGCGCCATGAGCAGCGGCGCGGCGGTGCGCTGCCGGATGCGCTCGGCGATCTGCAGCACGAACCGGGCGCGCTGCGAGTCCTTGTTCTTGATGAAGTGCGCCTCGTCGACGACCATCCCCTTGAACCCGAAGTTGCCGAGCCACCCGGCGTGCCGGTCGAGGATCTCGTAGTTCACGATGACGATGTCGGCGAACCCGTCGAGGTCGTTGCCGTCCCCGTGGATCACCGTGGCGCGGTGGTTCGGCACCCAGCGCTCGGCCTCGCGCGCCCAGTTCGTCTTCACGACGTTCGGCACGACGACGAGCAGCGGGAACGCGTTCGCGGCGTCGGCGGCGAGCAGCGACTGCGCGGTCTTGCCGAGGCCGGGCTCGTCGGCGAGCAGGAAGGTACGGTGCCCCTGCGCGGCGGCGGCGACGAGTTCCGCCTGGTGCTTCATGAGCGTGGTGCCGGAGCGTGAGTGCAGCGTCGTGGGTTCCGGCAGCGGCATCGTCGCCGCTCCCCCGCCAGCGCCGTACTCGAACGACTTGAACAGCGGCCCGAACAGCTCCCAGTTCGCCAGCCGACGCGGGTGCGCGACGGGCTGGTCGGCGAGGGCGAAGTCCGGCGGCATGAACGGATTCGCGAGCTGGCGCTGCACGACCGCCTGCGGCACGACGGCCCGCACCGGGGTCTCGACCACCGCGGCCGGCTCGGACGCGATGACGAGGTCCTCCGGCTGCAGTTCCATGCCACCGGCGATCATCATGTCCCGCTTGACCGCACGCGTCGCCTCGGACACCTGCACCTCTTCGGCGAGGAGCTGGATGACGCTGGTGTCCCGCGCCGCCGTCTTCGCCAGGATCGTGGCCACGCCGTCGAGCCGCTTGAGCTGCTCGGCGCGCTGCGCGTCGGTGAGCTCCGTGTCGGCCTTCACCCGCGCGCGCTCTTCGCGCATGAGCAGGGCGACCGCCTGGAACTTCGTCCGGTTCGATGCCTTGAGCGGTCCGCGCTGCGCCGCGGCCTCGACCTCGCGCACAGCGCGGGCGAGGACGGGGATGACGCCGTCGTTGTCCAGCGGCCTGGTGCGACGTGACGCGGTCCGCGTCCCGCCGGCAGCACGCCGGGTGCCTGATCGAGCCAACGCTCCTCCTGTTCCGCCCACACGTCGGGGCGATCCGCCCGTGGGGCGGGAAGTCCTGCACCGGGGCCTGGCGCGGCTCCGGTTCAGCTGCGGGCCACCGTGGCCCACCGCATCGCCGGTCCCCGCATCGGGACGTCCGGTGGACTCCCGCGATCCGTTCCACACGAGCGCCTGCCGGGAGCAGGTTCGGACGGTCCGCGCCGGGATCCGGCGTCGTCACACGCACGTGATGCCCCCTCGGGGCGCTCACGGCCCGGTTCCCGCGTCGATCAAGTGATCGACGGCTGCGTCCGGAATCGACGCGGCACGCGGGAACGCGGTGCGTGCGCGGTCAGTTTACTCCCGGACCACCGACGGAGGCGACCGGCGCGCTGCCCGCGCGCGTCGCGACGACGGACGGGAGGCCCGTGGCGGGCCCGACCCGGGCCTCCAGTCCGCTCTTCGGTCGCGTCTCAGACCTGCGGTGCGGACCTCGGGCGGGTCGAACCGCCGGTCGGGAGGCTCGGGGCCGCGTCCGCCAGGGCGGCCTGCGTCGCGGCGAGGAGCTGCTGGGCGGTCTGGATCCCGTTGGCGGACCCGGTGGTCGCCTGGCCGCCGGCGTGGGCGAGCAGCTGGGCCCCGATGGCCGGTCCGATGCGGTCGGCCTCGCGCGGGTTGCGCGCGACCCAGTCGCGGGCGATCGCGTCGGCGAGCCGCTCGGCCGCGGCGCCGCGCTCCGCGTCTCCGCGGGACCGGTGCCACAGCCCGGTCACCACGAGGTGGGCGACGACGGCCCCGACGTCACGGACGGGGAACCCCCAACCGGCGGTGTCGATGTCGAGCAGGCCCGAGATGCGCCACGGCTCGTCCTCGTCGACGAAGACCTGCTCCAGGTGCAGGTCGCCGTGCACGACCTGCTTGGTCGAACTCGACCAGCCGATGGAGCGGCGGCCGATGGCGTCGTACAGGCGGTCGATCTCCTCGGCGTCCCGGGGCAGGGCGGAGATGAGCGTCCGGCGGTGCCAGTCGGCGTGGTCCATCGCGTCGGCGCGGGCCTGCTGGGTCATCGGGACGGTGGCGACCCGGCCGCTGAGGGCCGCGAGTGACGCCACGAAGCGCGGGTCGTCGGCGATGTCGAGGATGCGGCTGCCTGCGGGCACCCCGCGGATGCGCTCGAGCACGAGCAGGCCGTCGCCACGGCTCGACAGCACACGCGGCACCGGCAGACCGGCCGCGACGAACTGCTCGTGCGACTGCACGATCGGCGCGACCCGGTGCGGGCGGACGATCTTCAGGAAGAGGGTGCGCTCGGGGGCGTCCACGCGCACCACCGCGCGCTTGCCCGGCCGGTACGCGGCCACGGTGAGTTCCGGGTCCGTGACGGGCATCCCGAGCGTGGTCAGCAGCTCGGCGACGGCGTCGCGGTAGGTGACCTGCGGCAGCACCGGCAGGCCGGGGTCGTTCGGGTACGCCCACACCGACACCGGTTCACCCGTCGCGGGGTCGGTGACGATGGCGCTGTTCTGGTCGTGGGTCCCGCCGGTGTCGACGTAGGTCAGGACGGTGGCGCGCTGGCCGTTGCGGTCCACCGTGTCGACCTCGTAGCCGTACAGGTAGCCGTTGCCCGACGGTTCGACGGAGTGCGCCCGCGCGGCCACCACGGAGGCCCCGGAGCCGGCGAAGGCCTGCGGGATGACGCGCTCATGGTTGGGCCACACGACATCAGTCAACCGTGTCGCGAGGGTTTCGTCGCGTTCGTGCACGGCTCGGCGCGGGGCCGGTGGCTACCGTGGTCGGTGTGAACCCGGTCGCGCGTCTCCGCAGCTCCAGTCGCACGCCGTTCCTGCAGGTCGTGAAGACCGCCGTCGCGGTGGTCGCCGCCGTGCTCCTCTGCCGTCTGGTCATCCAGGGACCGTTCCCGACCTTCGCGGCGATCGCGGCCCTGCTCGTGGTGCAGCCGAGCATCAACCAGTCGTTCGTGAAGGGGCTCGAGCGGAGCGCGGGCGTCGTGATCGGCGTCGTGCTGGCCACAGGGTTCCACCTGCTGCTCGGCGACGGCGTGTTCGTCGTCCTGCTCGTCATCGTGCTCGCGATCCTCATCGCGTGGGCGCTGCGGCTGACGCCGACCTCGGCGACCCAGGTGGGGATCAGCGGGATGCTCGTCCTCACCGCCGGGGTGGTCACGCCGAACTACTCCGCGGACCGCATCCTCGAGACCGTGATCGGTGCGGTCGTCGCCCTGGTCGTGAACGCGCTCATCGTGCCGCCCGTGCTGCTGGAGCCGGCGCACCTCGCCGTCGCCCGCCTCGCTCGCGACACCGCCGTGGCGTTCGAACGGATCGCGATCGGCCTGACCGAGGGGTGGGACCGCGACCGGTGGAACGAGGCGCTCGTGGCGGCCCGGGCGCTCCGACAGCAGCACGCGAAGGCCGAGGCCGCTCTCGGTTCGGCGCGTGAGTCCCTGACGATGAACCCGCGCGGCGGGCGACACCGGATGATCCTCGACCGCGACGTGGCGGTCACGGACCACCTCCGGGTCCTCGTCACCCGGGTGACCGGCATGACCCGGGCGATCCGCGACAACACCGCGCCGGACCTGCGAGCCGACCCGGTGGTGCACGGGATCGCGACCGAGGTGGCGCGGATCGGTGCCGACGTCCGGGCGCTCAGTGCGCGGGTGGAGTCGACGCGGCTCGACCCGGTCGCCGGCGCGGGCGGGACGGGCAGGTCCGGCGGGACGGGCAGGTCCGGCGGCGTCGACGGGCGCTCGGCCGGGGTGGTCGGCGACCCATGGGCCGAGGCGTCGGAGCCGGCGTTGACCGCGCCGCTCGAGGTGGTGCGGCCGAACTCGCGGCACTGGGTGCTCATCGGAGCGTTGCTCGAGGACATCCGGCGCGTGCGCGAGGAGCTGCTCGGCGAGGACGACTAGGCGGTCCGTTCAGCGGGTGGCGCAGGCCGCTTCCGACGCCGTCCGCACGACGTCGGACCAGATCACCGAGGTCGGCACGGTACCGCTCGCTCCCGGGATCCCGGCATCGGCGTACCGCCTGATCTCGGCGACGACGGCCTCGATGCCGACCTCCCGTGCTGTGCGGCTCGCCACGTCCGGCACCGCCGTGAGCAGCTCCGCGACCACGCGGTCGCGCGGGGCGTCCTCCAGTTGCGCGAGCGCGCCGATGCCCTTCCAGGCGGCGTCGAGTTCGGCGCGCAGGCGCACGATGGACGGGTGGTCGATCGAGTCGTTCATGGTCCCCCAGTGCGGACGGCGCATCGGGTCGCGCTGTCCGCTGCCGGAGCCTAGCAACGAAGCAAGCGACGCTCACGTCCCTAGAACGTGGGACAGACCGTTCTGCTCTGTCCTGTGACGAGATTCAGCGAGTCTGCCCCGGAGAACGGCCCTCGGAGCCGGTTCGATGCCACGATGGGTCCGAGGAGGTCCACTATGCGGCTGTTGGTGGTCGAGGACGACGACGAGATGCGTGCACTGATGGAGCGCGGGCTCGCTGCCGAGGGGTACCGCGTCACGGCGGTCGAGAACGGTGTCGAGGCGCTCATCGCCCTCGGCGAGCAGGCGTTCGACCTGGCCGTCGTGGACGTGATGATGCCCGGCATGTCCGGGTTCGAGCTCGCCCGACGGATCCGCGAGCGCGAGGACCCGGTGCGCATCCTGCTCGTGACCGCGCGAGACGCCGTCGACGACCGCGTGTTCGGGCTCGACGCCGGCGCGGACGACTACCTCACCAAGCCCTTCGCCTTCGCCGAGCTCACCGCGCGGCTCCGTGCCCTCGGCCGCCGTGAGTCCGCCGGGGCTCCCCGCACGATCGAGGTCGGGGACGTCTCGATCGACTCCGAGGCCCGCCGCATCTCGATCAAGGGCCAGCGCGTCGCCGTGAGCCCGACCGAGTTCGCGCTGCTCCGACTGCTCGCTCGATCGGCAGGCAGCGTCGTCGACCGCCCGAAGATCCTCGAAGAGGTCTGGGACGGCTCGCAGCACGTCGACCCGAACGTGGTCGAGCAGTACATCTCGTACCTCCGCAAGAAGCTCACCGCGCACGGCGCCACGGTCGCCATCGCCACGGTCCGCGGCCGCGGGTACCGCCTGGATCTGCTCGGGGCGTGAACGGGGCCGGCGACGCCCCCCGATCGGACCGCCGACGCCGCGGTCCGATCCGACCGCTGCGCCTGCTGTCGCTGCGCGCCCGGATCACGATCGGATCGACGGCGATCGCCGCGATCGTCATCCTGCTGCTCGTCCTGGTGATGCGGTTCCAGGTGGTGAGCGTCGTCGCGAGCGCGACACGGACGTTGCTCGACGCCGACGCGGACCCCTACGTCGCCACGCTCGAGGTCGACAGCGACCCGGACCTGTCGCCGCCGGGCAACGCGCAGCTCGTCGCCGTCGTGTCCCCGTCCGGTGAGATCGTGCTGTCCACGATGCCGGACCGCGTCGAGCAGGCCCTCGGCAGCCTGACGTCGACCGCCGCCGGGACGTCGATCATCCGCGTCTCCGGCTCGGAGTACCGGGTCGTGGTGGAGCACCCCGTCAACCAGGCCGGCCGCTGGACCGTCGTCGCCGCCCGGAACTCGCAGGCCGAGGCGATCGTCGTCGACGACCTCACGACGACGCTGTCGCTGACGGGCCTGGCGATCCTGCTCGCCTTCGGTGTCGCGTCCTGGGTGCTCGCCACCACCGCGCTGCGCCCCGTGAACCGGATGCGCCGCGAGGCCGAACGGCTCTCCGTCGCCCCGGAACGAGCCGAACTCCCCGTGGGCCCCGCCCAGGACGAGCTGGCGTCCCTGGCCACCACGTTGAACGCCTTCCTCGCCCGGACCCGACAGGCGACGGAGCGTGAACGCCAGATGGTGTCGGACGCCAGCCACGAGCTCCGCACGCCCCTCGCGATCCTGACCACCCAGCTCGACCTCGCCGCGCTCGACGTCGACGACGCGGCCGCCCTCGCCGCCCACATCGAGCGTGCGAAGCACAGCGTCGCGCGCTTGTCGCGGCTGGCGAACGACCTGCTCGCGCTGTCCAGGATCGAAGAGTCCGAGCGCCGCGAACAGGACGGCGACCAGCGACCCGAAACCGCCTGGTCGGACCTCGGTGACGAGGTGATGGCCGCGGTCGACCGCGTCCGGCTCATCGCGTCGGCGAAGGACGTCACCGTCGACTTCGACCTCGAACCACCCGTCGCCGTCGGCGGCTCGGGCCCGGGCATCGGCGGCGGCACCGTCGAGCCGCACTACCGGATCGACACCGGCGGCATGGCGCAGCTCGTCACGAACATCGCGGGCAACGCCGTGGCCGCGCTCCCCCGCGGCGGCGGCATCTTCGTGTCGTGGCGGAGCACCGGTGGCGAGGGCGTGCTGCAGATCACCGACGACGGACCGGGCGTGCCCGAGTCCTTCATCCCGGTGGCCTTCGACCGCTTCACCCGTCCGGACGAGGCCAGGAAGTCCCGCCCCAACCCGGACCCGTCGACAGGTGCCGGCGCCCTGCCCGGCGGCTCCGGCCTGGGACTCGCGATCGTGCGCGCGGTGGCGGAACGGGCGGGAGGCACGGCGTCGCTCCGCAACGTGCCCTCGGGTGGGCTCGAAGTCACGGTCCGCCTGCCCGAGGTGCGCTGAGCACAACCGCTCGCTCGAGCACGACCGCTCACCTGCGCACGACCGATCACTGGAAGTCCCGCGAGCGGGTGCGGACGGACAGCGACAGGTGCTCGATGCGGTCAGCCACCAGGTTGACCACCCCGTCGGGCGACCGCTCGAGGATGCCGCGGACGATCACCGCCGGGGATTCCCGCGCCACCCGGCGGTAGCGCCCCCACACCCCGACGCTGCAGATGACGTTGACCAGCCCGGTCTCGTCCTCGACGTTCAGGAACGTGATGCCCGAGGCCGTCGCCGGACGCTGCCGGTGCGTCACGATCCCGCCGATCTCGACCCGTCGGCCGGTCTCGGCGGTCGCGGTGTCCTGCACGCTGAGCACCCGGCGTGCGGCGAGCCGGTCCCGCACGTGCCGGACGGGGTGGTCGTCGGTCGTCATGCCCGTCGACCACATGTCGGCGATGAGCACGTCCCCGCTCGTCATCTGACCGAACAACGGCGGCTGCACGAACACCTGCGTGTCCGGCAGCTGGTCGGGGCGCTCCGCCGCGGCCTGGGCAGCCGACCACATCGCACCGCGCCGGTCGATGTCGAACGGGGCGAACGCGTCGGCGGCGGCGAGGGCCTCGAGCTGCGGCGTGGTCAAGCCGACCCGGCGGGCCAGGTCGGACATGTCGGAGAAGGGGCCGTTGGCGTCCCGCTCGGCGACGATCTTCTCGGCGCTCTTCCGGCTGAGCGACGCGACCTCGGCCAGCCCGAGCCGCACGGCGAAGGCACCGTCGCGACGGTGCCTCGCGGTGTCGTCGGGGAGCGCCTTGTCGAAGGGCAGCACCGGTGGCTGCTCGGAGGCCAGGCACGCGTCGTCACCGGCCGTGGCATCCCCGTCCGGCAGGGGCTCGAGCGTCGCGTCGACCCCGGACCGCAGGATGTCCGGCCGCAGCACCCGGACACCGTGCCGCCGGGCGTCGGCGACCAGGGTCTGCGGTGAGTAGAACCCCATCGGCTGCGCCCGGAGCAGCGCCGCCAGGAACGCTCCCGGGTAGTGCAGCCGCATCCACGCGCTCGCGTAGACGATGAGGGCGAAGCTGATCGAGTGGCTCTCCGCGAAGCCGAAGTTCGCGAAGGCCTGGATCTTCGCGTAGATCGCGTCGGCATCGGCACCGTGGATGCCGTTGTCCGCCATCCCCGTGTAGAGCTTGTCCCGCAGCCGGTCGATCTTCTCGTGCCCGCGCTTCGACCCCATCGCCCGCCGCAGCAGGTCGGCGTCGTCCCCGGAGCAGTTGCCCACCGCGATCGCCATCTGCATGAGCTGCTCCTGGAACAGCGGGACCCCGAGGGTGCGTTCGAGCACGGGTTCGAGCGCCGGGTGCATGTACGTGATCGGTTCCTCGCCCGTGCGCCTCCGGATGTACGGGTGCACCGCGCCGCCCTGGATCGGCCCGGGCCGCACGAGCGCGACCTCGATCACCAGGTCGTAGAACCGCCGCGGGAGCAGTCGGGGCAGCGTGCCCATCTGCGCACGGGACTCCACCTGGAACACCCCGATCGTGTCCGCGCGGCAGAGCTGGTCGTAGACGCCCTGCTCTTCCTTCGGGATGGAGTGCATCTCCCAGCGCTCCCCGCAGTGCTCTGCAGCCAGGTCGAACGAGTACTGCAGCGCGGCGAGCATGCCGAGCCCGAGCATGTCGAACTTCACGAGCCCCATGTAGGCGCAGTCGTCCTTGTCCCACTGCAGCACGGTGCGGCCGTCCATCCGGGCGTGCTCGATCGGCACGACCTCGCCCACCGGGCGGTCGGTCAGCACCATGCCGCCGGAGTGGATGCCGAGGTGCCGCGGGAACCCGAGGACGTCGCTCGCGAGTCCGACGACCGCCGGCGGGATGTCGTGGTCCTGGCTCTCGGTCACCGACCCCCACCGCTCGACCTGCTTCGACCAGGCGTCCTGCTGCCCCGGGCTGTGACCGAGCGCCTTCGCCATGTCACGGACCGCGCCCTTGGGCCGGTAGGTGATGACGTTCGCAACCTGGGCGGCGTTGTGCCGACCGTACTTGGCGTACACGTACTGGATCACCTCTTCGCGGCGGTCCGAGTCGAAGTCGACGTCGATGTCGGGCTCCTCGTCGCGCATCGCCGACAGGAACCGCTCGAACGGCAGCCCGTACCGGATCGAGTCCACCGCGGTGATCTCGAGCAGGTAGCAGACCGCCGAGTTCGCCGCCGAGCCCCGCCCCTGGCAGAGGATGCCCCGACCGCGGGCGTACTGCACCATGTCGCGCACGATCAGGAAGTACCCGGGGAAGTTCTTCTCCTCGATCACGGACAGTTCACGCTCGATGCGCTCCCGCTTGCGGGGGTCGACCCCGTCGGCGCTGCCGGGGTAGAACCGCCGGGCACCGGTCCAGGTGAGTTCGCGGAGCCACGACATGGCGGTGTGCCCGTCCGGGACGTCGAGGTCGGGCAGCCCGGGCTTGACCGTCTTCAGCCGGAACCCGAGCTCGTCGGCGAGCTCCACCGTCTGCTCGATCGCCCCCGGGTAGCGACCGAACCGTCTGGCCATCTCGGCGCCGGAGCGCAGGTGGGCGGTGTCGGCCGCGGGCAGCCAGCCGTCGATCTCGTCGAGGCTGCGGCGGGCACGGACCGCCGCGAGTGCCGTGGCCACCGGGAACCGGTCCGGGGTGGCGTAGTGCACGTTGCCGGTGGCGACGAGGGGCAGCGCGTGCTTCGCGGCGATGTCGGCCAGGGCGTCGTTGCGTGCGCTGTCCAGGGGGTCGCCGTGGTCCAGCAGCTCCACGACGACGTTGCGGCTGCCGAACCGGTCGAGCAGCACCCGGAGCGCGGTCTCCGCGGCGGACTCGCCACCCTGTTCGAGGGCCTGCCGCACGGAGCCCTTCCGGCAGCCGGTGAGGACGCGCCACTGCCCGTCCGCCCGCGCGGCGAGGTCGTCGAGGTCGTACTGCGGGCTGCCCTTCTCGGACCCGGCAGCCAGGTGCGCACTCGTCACCGCACCCGCGAGCCGGTGGTAGCCGTCCTGGCCGTCGGCGAGCAGGAGCAGGTGCGAGCCCTCGGGGTCGGGCACGCCGTTCTGGGGTTCGGTCAGCCCCAGGGACAGCTCGGTGCCGAAGACGGTGCCGACCTGCGGGTACGACTCGGCGACCTCGGCCATCCGGGCGGCCCCGTAGAAGCCGTCGTGGTCGGTGAGCGCGAGGGCGTGCAGCCGGAGCCGAGCAGCTTCTTCGAACAGGTGCTCGGGCTGGCTGGCGCCGTCGAGGAAGCTGAAGGCCGAGTGCGCGTGCAGTTCGGCGTACGGCACGACCGGGCCGCCGTCGGTGTCGAGCGGCGACGGGACGTACGGCTCGCGCTTCCGCGACCACGCCGGGCTGTCCCCGCCGTCGCCGTCGTGCGCCGTACCCGGGCTCCGCTTGTCGGACAGGGCACGCTCGAACTGCGACCACGGGATGGGTGGGTTGCTGTAGCCCATCAGGTCACGCTCCTGCTCGTGCTGCTGCTGGTGGTGGTCACGTCGCGATCGCCTCCGCCCACCAGCGGTGGTCCGCCAGCACCAGGTACCAGGCACGTCCCTCGGCGTCGACGAGCTGCAGCCGGTGCAGGCGTCGTCCGCCGGACTCCCACCACCGCACGACGAGCGGCCACGGGCCCGCCCAGGCCGTCACGACCGCGAACGTGCCGCCCCGGTCGCCCTCGGCACGGAACCGCTCGGGTGCGCCGGACAGCACGCCACGCTCGTCGACGTCGACACTCGCACCGCCGGCGGTGACGACGTCGACCGGTCGGGGCCGCTCGAGCACGGTGGCGGGTGGCGGGCCGGGCAGCTTGCCGGGCCACGGGCGGTCGCGGACGGTCGCCAGGGCACGCTCGCCGCCCGCTGGTGCGTCGCCCCACGGCACGAGCACGACGCGCTCGGACAGGGTGCGGCCACCGCCGATGCGCGGACTCACCACACCGTCGTGCCCGACCATGCCCTGGATCCGGGCGAGGCCGTGGTGCACGCGCTCATCCGGGCCGGAGCCCCACAGCCCGCGCTCGTGGTTCGCCATGTCGTCGACGGCGACCGGCTCGAGCACCACCGAGGTGACCGGCGCCTCGAGCCCGGTCGGGTCCACCCCGCCGGCGAGCTGCCACCGCACCCGGTCGACCACGTCGGCGGCGTCGAACCAGCGCGGGTGCGCCCAGGTCCGTTCGAGCAGGATGTCGCGCTCGTCGACGATCCCCACACGGATGGTCGTCGCCACGAGCCCCGCGGCCCGGAGTCGCTCGGCGAAGTCGTCGGCGGAACGCCGGAACGCGAACGCGATCTGGTCGGCACGGTCCAGCGGGGGTTCGAACGACGCCTCGACCCGGAGTTCCGGCGGGATCTCCCGCGCCGCGATCTCGCGTGGGTCGCGGCCCCCGGCCAACCGGTGCAGGAACGCCCCGGCCACGCCGAAGCGGTCCCGCACCTGTTCGTCGCCGAGTGCCGCGAAGTCGCCGAGCGTGGTGATGCCGAGCCGGTCGAGCACCGTCGTGAGGTCGGGGTCGCCGAGCACACCGAGCGGCAGGTGCGCGAGGAAGTCCGCCGATCCCCCGACGGGCACGAGCCGCACCCGTTCACCGGGTCGCACCGGACGGGCCCGGGCTGCCTGGTCCGCCGCGAACGGGGTGTCGGCCACCCCGGCCCGCACCGCGGGGGCGCCGTGGTCGGCCGCGATGCCGGCAAGGGTCGCCGCCGCCGCGCGCTCACCGCCGTAGTACCGGGCCGGCCCACGGGCGCGGAGCGCGAGGGTGCCCGGCCGCAGCACCTCGACCCCGGGGACCGCCGCCTCGACCGCTCGGATGACGGGCTCGAAGGCGCGGTGGTCGAGGGCGTCGTCGTAGGGCTGCACGAGGAGCTCGGGGCACCGCGCCTGCGCCTCACGCACGCGGAGCCCCCGCACGACACCCTGCTCACGCGCGGACGCGGAGCTCGCGAACACGAGCCCCTTCGCGGTCAGGGCGAGGGGCTGCTCCGGCGGGGTGCCACCGGCCCGAGCCGCCGCGATGACCGGCCAGTCCGGGCACCAGAGCACGATCGTCCGGGTCGGGGGTGGTTCGGGCAGTGCCGCTCCCCGCGTGATCGCGTCGGACCGGAGGCGCCCGGAGGCGATCACGACGCCACCGCCACGGGCCGCAGCACGCGGGTGTCCCCGGAGCCCACCGTCGGTACCGGTGTGGCGGCCCGGACCGCACCGTCGGCCGCGGGCAGGAGCAGCTCGGCGGTCGCCGGACGCACCGCGCCGGCACGCCCGGTCGCGGTCACGGTCGCCCGGCGTTCCGTCAGGTGACCGTGGCCCTGTCCGATGCCGCTCCACGTCGAGGACGTGACCCGCAGCGTGACGTCCGCCCCGGGCCAGGAGCCGAGCGCGACGAGTGCGCCACCGCGCTGTCGCAGCCGAGCCGACAGCCGTGCCACGTCGCCCGGCACGACCCGGCCGAGCGGTCGGGTGAGGACGATCTGCGCGACGTCGGCCATCGCCGCCGTCACGGCGAGCCACTGGTCGCCCGGTTCGGGGACGAGGACGAGCCGCTCGAGGTCGATCCCCGCGGCGGCTGCCGCTTCGACCCCGAAGGACGGCACGCCGACGACCGCGCACCATGCTCCGGCCGCCGAGGCCGCCTGCAGCATGGTGATCGCGAGCAGCACCGACTCGGGGACGGCGTAGGTACCACCGACCCGGATCGCGCCACCGGGCAGCAGGGGTTCGAGCGCCGGGGCCGTGGGGAGCCCGGCGGTGTCGACCCGGGTGGACTCCATGTCGGCCACCCGGGACCGCAGGGACGTGATGCGGTCGAGCGCGGCCCGGGCATCGCCCAGGTGGTCCGTCCCACGGCGCGCACTGCCACTGCCCGCGCCGCTGCCGTGTGCAGCGCCGCTCCGCCCGCCCCGGTCCGGGGTGGGCGACCGGAGTGCCGCCGCCGTCTGCATGCCCTCATATTCGAACATGTGTTCGATGATGTCAATCGCGTCCGACATCTGTGGACAGTCCGTGTCGAACAAGTGTTCGACTCAGTGCGTCAGCTCACCAACTGGCGACCGCCCCGACCCCACCGAGCACCGATCGGGTCTTCGTCTCGACCTCGTCCGCCTCGTCCGCCGCAACCGACGACCACGTCACCGCTCCCCCGGCGCCCAGCGTCCGGGAACGCACGACGCCCGAGTCGTCGAGCACGGTCACGAGGGTACGGATCGCCACCGACAGGTCGACCGCCCCGCTCGCCGAGAAGTACCCGATGGCACCCGAGTACACCCCGCGCGGCGCCCCCTCGAGCCGGTCCGCGATCGCCGTCGCGCTGCTCTTCGGTGCCCCGGTCATCGATCCGGGCGGGAACGCCGCGTGCACCACGTCGGCCCGCGACGTCCCCGCCGGCAGCACCGCCCCGATCGTCGAGACCAGCTGGTGCACGCTCGCGTAGGTCTCGACGGCGCACAGCCGCTCGACGTGCACCGACCCGGGCACGGCCGTCCGCAGCAGGTCGTTCCGCAGCAGGTCGACGATCATCACGTTCTCGGCCCGTTCCTTCGGGCTCGCCGCGAGTTCGTCCCGCACGGCAGCGTCCGCATCAGCATCGGCGAGCCGTCGCCGCGTGCCCTTGATCGGCTCCGCGAGCACGCTCCCGACCGCGTCGATCCGCAGGAACCGCTCCGGCGACCGGCTCGCCACGCGCAGCGGGCCGAGCCGCAGGTACGCGCCGAACGGCACCGGATCGGACGCCCGCATCCGCAGGTACTCGCCCAGGTGTGGGTCCGAGACGGAGCCGCCCCGGGCCTCCCGTCCGACCGCGAAGGCGGTGGTGAGGCACACCTGGAACGCGTTGCCCTCGCGGATCTCGGCGCGGCACGCGTCGACCGCCCGCTCATAGGCGGCCCGCGACACACGTCCGGTCGCCGCGGACACCCCGGCCGGGAGGCCCGTGGCCGCGTCCCCGACGTCGGCCGGAGTCGACGGGGCGGTCACCTGCTCGAGCCACGCATGGTTGTGCGCACTGGCCGTCGGTTCGGCGTCGGAGACGAGCGCGAGCGCCCACCCGGAACCGGTGTGGTCGACGACGACGGCACGGTCGACGAACCGCAGGTCGGCGTCGGCGTGTCCGTCGGCGGTGCGGTCCGGACCGCCGGACTCGCGGCCGAGCTCGTAGCCGAGGAACCCGACCCAGCCCAGCGCGAAGCCGCACCCGGGGAGCGGCTCGGGCAGGCGGGGTGTGCGGGCGAGCAGGTCGGCCAGCACCGCGAAAGCCGGACGCTCCTCGGAACGGGTCCGACCGAGCCACCCCTCTGCAGGCGCGGCGACCGTCAGGTGCGCTCGACGGTCCTGGTGCCGGAACCGGGCGGCGAACGGCCCGTCCGCCCACGCCAGCACGGACCAGCGCGCCCGGGGCCGAGCCGTGGCGGGAGCACCGTCCGGCAGACCGGAGTCGAGCCAGACCAGGTCACCCTGGACACGCGCCGCCAGGGTCGCGAGGTCCGGGACCGGGTCGAGTCGGCGGACCTCGACGCGGACGTCGGGGTCGGGGTCGAGGCCGGTCAGATCGCGGCGATCGTCCATGCGGCGGCGTGCGAGGCACCGGGGGTGAGCACCACGAGACCGCGGTCCTCGCCGTCGTTGAAGGCGTCGGGCGCGCACGTCATCGGCTCGACGGCGAGACCGGCTCGGTGGTACTCGGACACGACGTGGTCCGCGGTGTGCACCTGGGCCCAGCCGCACTCCGGACCGAAGGTCGCACGGACCCCGTGGCCGTCCGCCGCCGTGACCGCGATGGTCGCGAGGCCGGCGGCGTCGCGGTCGAAGCCCGTGAAGGCGTGGTCGATGAACCGGTCACCGATGAGTGTGGGCGTCCGCAGGTCGAACTCGTCGTGCACGGGGACCAGGTCGGTCGGGATGAGCCGGTCCGGCGTCACCTCGAGCACCTGGGCTGCCGGCAGGGACAGGGTCCAGTCGTCGACGGTTCCGGTGCCCGCGACGAGGTACGGGTGCGGGCCGGTCCCCCACGGAGCGTCCTCGGCGCCCGTGTTCGTCCCGGTGATCGTCGTGTGCAGCCCCTCGGCGTCGAGCCGGTACTCCACTGCGACCTCGACGCGGTACGGGTAGCCCTGCTGCGCCTGCACGGTGGTGGCGAGCACCACGCGGTCGTCCGCCTGCTCCTGCACCCGGAAGTTCGTCCACGCGACGAGTCCGTGCAGGGCATGGTGCCGTGCCGGCTCGGTGAGGGCGAGCTCATGGTCGACGCCGCCGAAGGAGTACTCACCGTCGACGATCCGGTTCGGCCACGGAGCCAGGACGGCACCGCGGAAGACCGGGCGCACCTCGTCGGCGTCGAACGGCACGACCAGGTCGCGACCATCGTGACGGAGCGTCCGCAGCGTCGCGCCGACGGTGGCGATGTCGGCCGTGTACCCGGCGGAGGCGATCGTCAGCGGGGACCCGGACAGCGGCGCGTCGTTGCTCATGCGCTCAGCGTATCGGGCGGCCGGGAGCCGTCGGACGCGCGACCCCGGAAACGAAACAGCCCCGACGCTCGGGAGCGACGGGGCGGTTCGTGTTCGTACTGTTCGTGTTCGTACTGGTGGATCTGAGGGGACTCGAACCCCTGACCCCCTGCATGCCATGCAGGTGCGCTACCAGCTGCGCCACAGACCCAGATTGTGTTGCTTCTGCGCCGACCGGTTCCCCGGAGGCACCATAGAAGCGTACACCACGCGAACGCCGGGTGACGAAATCGGAGCCGTCACCCGGGCGCGTCGCCGATCAGGCGGTGTGGTCCACCGGGAGCTCGAGGGAGATCGTCGGGCAGTCGGCCCACAGACGTTCGAGCGAGTAGTACTGACGGTCTTCGTCGTGGAACACGTGCACGATGACGTCACCGAAGTCGATGAGGACCCAGCGACCCTCGGCACGACCTTCGCGACGGAGCGTCTTGGCGCCGAGTTCGAGGAGACGTTCCTCGACGGCATCGGCGATGGACTGCACGTTGCGCTCGTTCCGACCGGTTGCGAGCAGGAACACGTCCGTGAGCTGCAACGGCCCGGTCACGTCGAGAGCGACGAGGTCCTCGGCCTGCTTGGCGTCGGCCGCGAGTGCTGCGGCCTGCACGAGTTCCAGTGCGCGAGTGGAGGCGGTCACGGATTCCTTCCGGTCGTCGAACCGACGGGCAGCCGGTTCGCTTGATGGGTCACGATCATAAGCCACCCCGCCGACAGCGGCCAGGCCGGAGTCGGCGGGGTGGTGCAGGACGGACGTCGGGGACGGCAGTGGTCAGCCGCCCATGTGGGTCGTGAGGAGGGCGGTGATGATCACGCCCGCCGCCGCCAGCCCGACGGCACCCACGGTGATGCCGAGGATGAGCGGCGTGCGCGACTCCTTCGGCTTGGCCGCGGCGAGCACGACCTGGCGGGTCGACGTGTGGCTCGACACCGCACGGCTCGCGCGGACCGGGCTGGCGTCGGTCTCGGGCTGCTCGTCCTGCTGTTCGAGCAGGCGGTCGACCTCGGCGCCGTCGATCGGCCGGTGCGACCCGGTCGACGACAGCGACGCCGGCAGGTCGATCGACCCCGTGAGGATCACCTCGCCCGTCGCGTTCAGGGCACCGGTGGGGTCGGCCAGGGCCGAGTTCGGCAGGATGATCGCGTTCGTGTTGGTCACGGCGACGCGGCGGGTACCGGTCTCGGCGTCGTGCACCTCGGAGTCGTTCGAGTCGTGCGCCTGCTGCGACCAGTGGCCGGCGGGCGGCGCGAAGGCCGTGGTCACGGGCTTCGGCTCCGTCGGACGCTGGAACGCGGCCGGGACCTTCGGGGCCTCGGTCGCGGGAGCGGATCCGGGCAGCGGCACCTCGTTGGTGTCGTCGTCCTCGGGGTCGGCGTCGGCGTCGAGCGAGAGCGGGAACACGGCGGGGGTCGCGGCGGCGGCGCTCGTCGGGATCGGGGCCGGGGCCGGGCTGACCGCTGGCTGCCGCGGCTCCGGAGCGGAGGCGGTGTCGGCGGGTCGAGCGGCCGTGGCCGGAGCGTCCTCGGTCGTCCGGTCCGTCGCGCCCTTGGACACCGCGGCGTCGGACTCGGACTCCGACGCGGACTCCGGCTCGGGCTCGGTCGTGGGCTCGGCGTCCGCAGCCTCGGCGGGCGGCGACCAGGTCGAACGGTGACGGCGGGGTTCCTCGGCGTGCGCGGCGGCCTCGTCGAGGGGCTCGAGGGCGTCCGGCGATCCGTCGGCCTCGGTGGCCTGGGCCACCGCTGCCCGGTCGAGGGCCGTCGCCGGCGCGGTCTGCTCGTCGTCGGACCCGGTGCCCGAGTCGGGAGCGCTGCGCGGTGCGACCGAGGGGTCGATGGTGTCGACCGAGCCGAGGACGTCCTCGACGGTGCGGTCCGACGACTGCGGGGTCGGGTTCTGCAGCGGGACCGGCTGGACCGCCTGGTTCTCGGCCGCACGGAGCTGCCGGATCTGCCGACGCGTGAGCCCACCGCTGCCGGGGACGATCTCGGTCGCGGAGGCCGGCGGGAACGGCGGCACACCGGCTGCCGGTGCCGACACCGGGACGGACTGCGCGGACCCGGGTGCGGACTGTGCCGACACCGGGGCGGACGACTGCGCCGGGCCACCGGGTGCCGGGGCGACGTGCGACCCGGGGCGACGGTGCGACTCCGGGGTCTCGGCGGCGGGTGCTGCGACGGTCGGGGGCGGCGTCGCGGGCTGCGAACCGGCCGCGGCGGCACGCTCCCGCTCGCGCGCTTGGCGCCGCGACAGGGGCGGCTGCGCGTCGGACGAACTCATGCAACGCTCCGATACAGGTGGTGCTTGGAGATGTACTGGACGACGCCGTCGGGAACCAAGTACCAGACGGGGAACCCCCGTCGAACCCGGTCACGGCAATCCGTCGAGGATATGGCCAGTGCAGGGACTTCGAGCAAGCTTACGTCCCGCTCGGGCAATCCGGTGATGCTCAAGGCGTGTCCCGGACGCGTCACGGCGACGAAGTGCGCCAGGTCCCAGAGACCATCATGGTCTTTCCAGTCGACGATCTGCTGAACGGCGTCTGCGCCCGAGATGAAGACCAGCTGGGCATCCGGTCGCTGTTCGTGCAGGTCACGCAGGGTGTCGACGGTGTAGGTCGGTCCTGGACGGTCGATGTCCACGCGGCTGACCGTGAACATCGGGTTCGACGCGGTCGCGATCACGGTCATCAGGTACCGGTGCTCGGCATCGGTGACGTCGGACTTCATGTACGGCTGTCCGGTGGGGACGAAGACGACTTCGTCGAGGTCGAACGCCCGCGCCACCTCGGACGCCGCGACCAGGTGCCCGTGGTGGATGGGGTCGAACGTGCCACCCATCACGCCGATGCGTGGCCGTCCGGTGGTCTCGAGCATCGAGTGGTCGGTCAGATCTTGGTGTGACCGAACTCGTCGACACCCGTCTCGTGGTGGCGGGTGGCCTCGAACTTCTGCGAGTGACGGTAGGCCACGTCGCGGAAGCTCCAGGTCACGAAGCCGAGGAAGATGAAGAAGAGGGCGCCGACCATCGGGTACACGAACGCGGGCGCCCCGGAGGCGTGCTCAGCAGCTTCTGCGAGGAGGGTCATCGTTCGGTGCTCCGTTCGGTCGGGGAAAGACGCCGTTCAGTCTAGCCGCGGATCTGCCCGGAGCCGCGCACGATCCACTTCGTGCTCGTGAGTTCCGGCAGCCCCATCGGACCGCGTGCGTGCAGCTTCTGCGTCGAGATGCCGACCTCGGCGCCGAAACCGAACTCGCCGCCGTCGGTGAACCGTGTCGACGCGTTCACCATCACGACCGCCGAGTCGACGGTCGCCAGGAACCGCTCGGCCGTGTCGACGTCGTTCGTGACGATCGACTCGGTGTGGTGCGTGGACCACCGGGCGATGTGGGCCATCGCCGCGTCGACGTCGGGCACGACGCGGATCGACAGGTCGAGGTCCATCGACTCGGTCGCCCAGTCGTCGTCCGTGGCACGGAGCACACCGGGCACGATCGCCCGCGTGGTCTCGTCACCACGCAGCGTGACGCCGGACGCCCGCAGCCGGTCGGCCAGCACCGGCAGGAGCCGTTCGGCCGCTGCCTCGTGCACCAGGAGGGTCTCGAGGGCGTTGCACACACTCGGCCGCTGCACCTTGCTGTTCAGGACGATGTCCACGGCCCGCTGCTCGGGCGCGGACGCGTCGAGGAACACGTGCACGACCCCCGCACCGGTCTCGATGACGGGCACCTGCGACTCGGTCACCACGGTCTGGATCAGCGAGGCGCTCCCCCGCGGGATCAGCACGTCGACCAGGCCACGGGCGCGCATGAGCTCGGTGGCACCGGCCCGGCCGAACGTGTCGATGGTCTGCACCAGGTCGCGCGGCAGCCCGACCGACTCGACGGCGTCCTGGATGCGTGCCACGAGGACGGCGTTGGTGTGCTGCGCTGCGGACCCGCCGCGGAGCACCACGGCGTTCCCCGACTTGAGCGCGAGCGAGGCGATGTCGACGGTGACGTTGGGGCGCGCCTCGTAGATGGCGCCGACGACGCCGAACGGCACGCGGACCTGGGTGAGCTGGAGCCCGTTCGGCAGCTGCGACCCGCGGACGTGCTCACCCACCGGGTCGGTGAGCCCGACGACGTGCTCGACCGCGGCGGCCAGGGCCTCGATCCGGACCGGGTCGAGCCGCAACCGGTCGAGCAGCCCGGACGACAGCCCGCCGTCCTCACCGGCGACCAGGTCCTCGTGGTTCGCGGCGACGATCTCGGCGGTCGCGGCGCGCACGGCCGAGGCGATCGCCACGAGCGCGGCGTCCTTGACGGCGGTGGTCGCGGTCGCGAGCGCCGACGAGGCGGCCCGTGCTGCCACGAGCGTGTCGGTCAGGGTCGGGGCGGGCGCGATCGACGACATGGACCGATTCTAGGTCCGCCCCTCGGTTCGTGACGGGCGTGCCGGACGCTCGCCGTGCCTCCAGGCCCGGTCCGCCGCGCCGACCGGTCACGACACGTCGTCACCCGTCTGCTGAGCGGTCGCAGATCTGCGCGACGCGGCGACCGTACCGAGGGTTCTCGACCACACGCCGGCGTCCCGACAGGGAGTCGTGACCGCCTGGAGGCCCGCCACCGGTCCCCGGACCTGCACCGGGCCTCCAGGCGGTCGCGTCCACTCCGCCGACCGGTCACGACACGTCGTCCTGCGCCGTGCGAGCGGTCACAGACCGTCGCTCCGCGACGCCTGCGCCGACGGTTCCCGACCATTCGGCGCCGTGCCGATGGCGCGTCGTGACCGTTCCGGGCGCTGTGCGGACTGCGTCAGGGCCGCGGTGCGGCGTGGAACCAGGTACCGAGGTGTTCGCCGGCCAGCGCGCGGTCGACCAGTGCCGTGTCGGTGACGAGCACAGCGGTGCCGGCCTCGGCTGCGAGCCGCGCGGCGGCGACCTTGGTCCCCGCTCCCCCGGTGCCGACGCCGGCGGTGCCGATCGAGCCAAAGGTGACCCCGGCGAGCTCGTCGCCGAACGGCACCTCGTCGATGCGGGTCGCGCCGGGCTGCTCCGGGGGCGCCGTGTAGAGCGCCTCCACGTCGGAGAGCAGCACGAGGACATCGGCACCGAGCAGCCGGGCCACCAGGGCCGCGAGCCGGTCGTTGTCGCCGAAGCGGATCTCGTGCGTGGCGACGGTGTCGTTCTCGTTCACGATCGGCAGCACCCGCAGCGCGAGCAACCGGTCGATGGCCCGCTGGGCGTTCACCCGGTGCGTCGGATTCTGCAGGTCACCGGCGGTCAGCAGGATCTGCGCCGCGACGACACCGTGCCGGTCGAGTTCCTTCTGGTACCGGAACATCAGGACGTTCTGACCCGTGGCCGCGGCCGCCTGCTGCGTGGCGAGGTCGTCCGGCCGACCCTCGAGCCCGAGGAACGGGAACCCGGTCGCGATCGCACCGGACGACACGAGCACGACCTCGGTGGCTCGACCGTAGGCCGCGGCCAGGGCGTCGACCAGCGGGCCGATCTGGCCGGCGGCGGCACCGCTGACCGAGGACGAGCCGACCTTGACCACGATCCGCCGCGCACGCGGGATGTCCTCGCGCCGGGTGACGGGTCCGAGGTCGCTGTGGGCGGTCGTGTCGGTCATGCCGCGGTCAGTCCTTCTGGTCGCTGGTCTCGACCTGGTCGCTGTCGGACTGGTCGCCGGTGCCGAGCTGGTCGCTGGTCACCACGTCGTCGTCCACCCAGAGCCCGGAGACACGCTCCTGCTCGAGCTCGGCACGGGCGGCCGCCTTGGCGTCCATCCGCTCGAAGTACTCCTCGCGCCGCTCGTTGCGGGTCGGACGCGAGGTCGCACCGATGCGGGCGTCGGTACCGCGGGCGCTCGTGATGAGCTCCGCCGTGGACGTGAGTGTCGGCTCCCAGTCGAACACCATCCCGCCGTCGCCACCGATGACGACGGTCGATCCGGCGACGGCACCGGCCTTGAACAGGCCGTCCTCGACGCCGAGCTTCGCGAGCCGGTCGGCCAGGTAGCCGATCGCCTCTTCGTTGGTGAAGTCGGTCTGCTGCACCCAGCGCTCCGGCTTGGCGCCGCGGACACGGTAGAAGCGGTGCTCCTCGCCGCCCTCGGCGCGCACGGTGAACGGCTTCTCGTTGACCGAGCGGGGGCGGAGCACGATGCGCTCCGGCACGGGCTCGGCAGCACGGGCGGCGCGGGCCTGCTCGACGATGTCGGCCAGCGCGAACGTCAGCTCGCGGAGCCCCTTGCGGGACGCGGTCGAGATCGGGAAGACGCGGTACCCGCGGCCCTCGAGCTCGGCGGTGACGAAGTCGGCGAGCTCCTGCGCCTCCGGCACGTCCACCTTGTTCAGGGCGATGAGCTGCGGGCGCTCGAGCAGCGGCACCTGGCCCTCGGGGACCGGGTAACGCTCGAGCTCGCCGAGGATGACGTCGAGGTCGCTGATCGGGTCGCGGCCCGGGTCGAGCGTGGCGCAGTCGATGACGTGGAGCAGCGCCTCGCATCGCTCGACGTGGCGCAGGAACTCGAGTCCGAGGCCCTTGCCCTCGGACGCACCCTCGATCAGACCGGGGACGTCGGCGACGGTGAACCGGGTGTCGCCGGACTCGACGACACCGAGGTTCGGGGTGAGGGTCGTGAACGGGTAGTCGGCGATCTTCGGCTTGGCGGCGGAGATGGCCGCGATGAGCGAGGACTTGCCGGCGCTCGGGAACCCGACGAGGGCGACGTCGGCGATGGTCTTCAGCTCGAGGCTGATGTCGCCGGCCCACCCCTCGGTGCCGAGCAGCGCGAAGCCGGGGGCCTTGCGCTTCGTGGTGGAGAGCGCCGCGTTGCCGAGGCCGCCCTGTCCGCCGGGGGCCACGACGACGCGCATGCCGGGCTCGGTGAGGTCGGCGATGACCTCGCCGGACTCGTCGTAGACGACGGTGCCGACGGGCATCGGGAGCTCGAGGACCTCGCCGCTGACGCCGCTGCGGTGGTCGCCCATGCCGGGCTGCCCGTTCTTCGACGAGCGGTGCGGTGAACGGTGGTAGCCGAGCAGCGTGGTCACCTGCGGGTCGGCCACGAGCACGATGTCGCCGCCGTCACCGCCGTTGCCGCCGTCGGGCCCGGCGAGGGGCTTGAACTTCTCACGGCGGACCGACACGCAGCCGTTGCCGCCGTGCCCCGCGCTGAGGTGCAGGGTCACGCGGTCGACGAAGGTCGCCATGGGTCCACTCCAGGTGTTTCGTTGTGCCGACGGGATCGTCGGCGGGAAAAGCGAAGGAGGGGCGGGCACTCGGCCCGCCCCTCCCGCTGCAGTCGTTCGGACGACTACGCGTTGACGATGTTGATGACCTTGCGGCCACCCTTGGTGCCGAACTCGACCGAACCGGACGAGAGGGCGAACAGCGTGTCGTCGCCACCGCGGCCGACGTTGGCGCCCGGGTGGAAATGCGTGCCGCGCTGGCGCACGATGATCTCGCCGGCGTTGACGACCTCGCCACCGAAGCGCTTCACGCCGAGGCGCTGTGCGTTCGAGTCACGACCGTTGCGAGTGGAACTCGCGCCCTTCTTGTGTGCCATGAGTTGACTCCCTTACGCGATCTTGGTGATCTTGACGCGGGTCAGCTCAGCGCGGAAACCCTGGCGCTTCTTGTACCCGGTCTTGTTCTTGAACTTCTGGATGATGACCTTGGGACCACGGAGGTCGTCGAGCACCTCGGCGGTGACGGTCACGTTCGCGAGCTCGGAAGCCGCCGACGTGATCTTGTCACCGTCCACGAGGAGCACGGGGGCGAGGTCGATGTTGCCCTTGTCGTCCGCCTTGGCACGGTCGATGGTCAGGATGGTGCCGACCTCGACCTTCTCCTGACGGCCGCCGGCGCGCACTACTGCGTAAACCACGTGGAAATCCTTACGTAACTCTGCTTGAGGGAAGTCTCGGGTGCCCACTTCTGCACGAGCGGCTCCCGGAAGGCCGGGCCCGATCGGCGACGCAGGCAGAACGGCCCGCTGACACCAGGGACCGAGAATACTCGATCACCCTGGGTCCGGTCAAACGGCGACACCCGTACGATTGCACGGTGACCGTGTTGATCGACCCACCGACGTGGCCCGCCCACGACACACTGTGGTCGCACCTCGTCAGTGATGAATCCTACGCGGAACTCCACGCGTTCGCTGCGCGGGCCGGTGTGCCGCGCCGTGCGTTCGATCACGACCACTACGACGTCCCGCTCTCGCGGTACGACGAACTGGTGGCCGCTGGCGCGTCCGCCGTGACCGGTCGGGAGCTCGTGCTGCGCCTGATCCGCAGCGGGCTGCGCGTGGCGCAGCGGGACAAGCGCGGGCTCTGACGGCACGCCAGGACGGCCGGGAGGCCCGGTGCCGGTCCGCCCCGCGCGGCACCTCGCACGGCGCGCCGCCGGCTCGCAGGGCCGCGCGAACGGTGGGAGGTTCCGTACTCCGTGCGACGCGGAGACTGGCGCACCGAGTACGGAACCTCGCACGGGTCGACGGGGCCTCGCACCGTGCGAGGGGCCGCGAACGGGCTCAGCGGGGAGCTGGACCGCCCCAGGGGTTCGCCGAGGGCTGCTGCGGCTGGATCGTCGCCGGCGGAACCGCGTCGGCGGGTCGCACGGTGCCGGGCATGCCCGACGTCGACGCCGGACTGCGAGCACCGCGTGGGCGGCCGAGCCAGAGCCACGCCGCCGTGGCGGTCGCGAGGAGCATCACCGTGAAGGGCACGCCGTTCTGCAGCGGCGTCGTGACGACGTCGATGACGAGCTTCGAGCCGCCAGCGGTGGTCGCACCGAACGAGCCCGTGAAGACCCCGACGAGCGCCAGGGCGACGGTGCCGGCGGCGCCGGCGAGCACGGCGCGGAGCAGGAGCCGAGGCAGCGGGCTGCGGCGGTCGATCGGTGTCAGGAAGGCCAGGGCCAGGAAGGCACCGGCGTAGTACGGGAACGGCGCCACGAAGACCCCGGTGGTGAAGCTGCCGAGCAAGCTCGTCCCGGCGCCGTAGTGCCGGAACGGGCTGACCACGAGCGCGTTCCCGAGCAGTCCGAACAGCCCGGACACGAACTGGACGAGCACCAGGGTCACCACGGCGATGAGCGCGCCGGCCGTGTTCGTCACCGAGGCGCCCGGCGCGAACGCCCGGCGCGGATCGGCGGGGGCACGGGGTGGCCGTGGCGGGGCGTACGGGGCTCCGGCACCGGGCTGGTGCCCGTACTGCGGCACACCGCCCTGCTGCGGCGGCACCGGGCCTCCCGGCTGCTGACTGCCCGGGCCGGGCGGTGCGGGCTGGGACCAGCCCGCACCGTAGTACCCGCGCTGCTGCTGCGGGTCGCCCGGGTTCGTCATGGTCAGTTCCCCAGGATCACGGCGCCGTCGGAGCCGTCGGTGTCATCGGTCGACTCCTCCGTCGGCGTCGCCGGAGCACTGATGCTCGGGGACGAGACCCGGCGGGAGCGCGAACGCCCCTGACCGGGCTGCTTCGGCTCGGGCAGCGCCTGGAGCACCGAGTCGAGCAGCGACTCGGCGTCCGGGGCGACCGTGCGTGGCTCGCGCTTGGGCGCCGCGGCGATCGGGATGTCCAGGATCGCGACGGAGTTCTCGGTCGGGGTCACCGTCGCGCTCGAGCTCACCCGACGACGAGCCGGGGCCTTGGCCTTCGGTGCAGCGGCGACCGGCTCGACGACGGCCTTCGGCTCGCTCGCCGTCGGCGCGGTGGCCTTCGGCGCGACGACCACAGCCTCGGCGGCTTGCGGTGCGACCGACTGGTCGGGCGCATCGGACTGCTCCGCAGCGGGAGCGTCCGTCGACTCGGCGTTCTCGGCACCCGCAATGGCCTGCTGGTCCCCACCGCGTCCGCCACGACCGCGGCGGCGACGCTTCGAACCGGTCGGCTGCTCGCCGGAGGTACCGTTCGCGGCATCGGCCGACGTCGGTGCCGTCGCGTCCGTCGCGCCCATCCCGGTCGACGCTGCGGCCGCGTCTGCCGCCTGCTGCTCGTCGTGCGAGAGGGTCGAGGCCGCGATCCGCGACAGCGCGTTCTTCACGTCGTCGGTGATCTGGTGTGCCTGGCCGGAGGCACCGTTCGACTGTCCCGAGGAACCGGAGTTCCCCTTGCCACCGTTGCCGTTGCCGTTGCCGTTGTCGGACCGGCCGTTCTCGTTGCCGTTCCCACCACGACCCTTGCGACGCCCCTTGCTCGGGCCCGGGTCGGCGTTGTTGTCGTTGACCTTGGCGTTGACCTCGTCGAGGGACTCGCGCAGGCCGACCCCGATCTTCTTGCGGGTCATCTGCACGAGGCCGAGCGAGGTGATCTCGGCGACCTGGTGCTTCGTGCGGTCGCGGCTCAGGCACTCGACCAGGCGGCGGAGCACGAGGTCGCGGTTCTCCTCGAGCACCATGTCGATGAAGTCGACGACGATGATGCCGCCGATGTCGCGCAGGCGGAGCTGGCGGACGAGTTCCTCGGCAGCCTCGAGGTTGTTCTTCGTGACCGTCTCTTCGAGGTTGCCCCCGGAACCGACGAACTTGCCGGTGTTGACGTCGACGACCGTCATGGCCTCGGTGCGGTCGATGACGAGCGAACCACCGGAGGGCAGCCAGACCTTGCGGTCGAGCGCCTTGTCGATCTGCTCGTTGAGGCGGAACTCCTCGAAGGAGTCCGGGCCCTCGTAGCGAACGACGCGGTCCTTGAGGTCCGGGGCGACGGCCGACAGGTACTCGTCGATGGTGCCGCCGGCGGCCTCGCCGTCGATGATCAGCTTCGTGAAGTCCTCGTTGAAGACGTCACGGACGATCTTGATGAGCAGGTCCGGCTCGGAGTGCAGCATGACCGGGGCGTGACCACCGGCGACCTTCTTCTGGATGGCCTCCCACTGGCTGGTCAGGCGCTGCACGTCGCGGGTGAGCTGCTCCTCGGTCGCGCCCTCGGCAGCGGTGCGCACGATGACGCCCGCGTGCTCCGGCAGGACCTCCTTCAGGATCTTCTTCAGGCGGGCACGCTCGGTGTCCGGCAGCTTGCGCGAGATCCCGTTCATCGAGCCGTTCGGCACGTAGACCAGGTAGCGGCCCGGCAGCGAGATCTGGCTGGTCAGACGGGCGCCCTTGTGGCCGACCGGGTCCTTCGTGACCTGCACGAGGACCTTGTCGCCCGGCTTGAGCGCTGCTTCGATGCGGCGACCGTGGTTGCCGGTCTCGACGGAGTTCCAGTCGACCTCACCGGCGTAGAGCACGGCGTTGCGGCCACGACCGATGTCGACGAACGCGGCCTCCATCGAGGGCAGGACGTTCTGCACCTTGCCGAGGTACACGTTGCCGATGAGCGACACGTTCTCGGACTTGGTGATGTAATGCTCGGCGAGGATGCCGTCCTCGAGCACGCCGATCTCGATCGTCGACGAGCTGGAGCGGACGATCATCTGGCGGTCGACGCTCTCGCGGCGGGCGAGGAACTCGTCCTCGCTCACGACCTGGCGGCGGCGTCCGGCGTCACGGCCGTCACGACGGCGCTGCTTCTTCGCCTCGAGCCGGGTCGAACCCTTGATGCGCTGCGGCTCGGTGATGAGCTCCGGCTCACGGCGGCGCGGCTCCTGGTGGTCGCGCGGCTCGCGCGGCTCGCGGGCCTCGCGGTCGGCGCTCGACCCACGGCGACGCGAACGGCGGCGCGAACCGCCCTGGTCGTCGCGGTCGTCACGGTCGCGATCGCGGTCGCGGTCGCGATCGAAACGGTCCTCGCGGTCGTAGCGGTCGTCCTCGTCGCGGTCGCGGTCGCGGTCGCGGTCACGCTCGTACCGGGGCGCGCGCTGCGGCAGCTCCGGCAGCACCGGCGCGTGGAAGATCAGGCTGAGCGTGCTGGTCGCCTTCGGCACGAACGGCTCCTCGGCGGCAGCAGCGGGTGCGCTCGCCTCGGTCGTCGGCTCGCCCTGGGCCGGACGGGAGGCACGGTTCGCGTCCGCCCCGTCGGTCGCGGTGGCGGCCTGGTCACCCGACACGACCGGAAGGTCGCCGGTCAGCGTGCTCACGTCGTGCGGCTCGGCCCCGCCGTCGGCGACGGCCTCGACCGCGACGGAGACCGCCCCGGTGTCGGTCGACTCGACGGGCGACGCCGGCGAAGCCGGGGAGTCGGGCGAGTCCGGCGAATCGGGAGAGTCCGGCGAACCGGCCGACGCGACGCTGGCCGCGGGACGGGCGTCAGCGCCGCCCGTCAGCGCGAGGGTCTCGTCGGCGTGGGGTGCCTGCTCGGCGCTCCCACGGGCCTCCTGGCCGGACGACCGGGCGCGGCGACCGCCGAACAGGCGGCTCCGGCGCTTCGGCGCGTTCTCGTCGTTGGTCGTGTTGTCGTTGTTCTGCTCCACCATGGACTGGTGCACTCCTCGGCCCCACTCGCACCCTTTCGGGTGGCGGGAATTCTGTGTCGTGGCGGGCGGCGTCGACGCCCCCGCGCTCGCTGTCTCGTGATCGGCCCGCGTCAACTTCTCGTTGCGTCCGCGCCCGTTCCGGTCCGGGCACCCGGCCCGTTCCGGCTCGGCATCGGAGTGACGCTGCCCGACCACAGTGCGCTCTCACCGCACCGGATCGTCCGGGTTCGGCCCGGTGGGGCGTCACTCGGAAAGCTCTCTTCGGTGTGCGGTTGGCCGCACGACCTCCAGGCATTATCGCATGCCGCACCCGGAAAGCACCGGAACCCGCATGCGATGATGACCGCGTGACCGCGTCTGCACCTGCCCCCCGTCGTCCGATCGCGATGGCGGTCTTCCTGCTCGTCACCGGGATCGTCGGCCTGTTCGGCTCGTTCCGGCTCGTCCTCGACGAGTTCACGAAGTACGAGAACCCGAAGGCCGTCCTGAGCTGTGACGTGAACCCGTTCATCAGCTGCTCCGACGTGATGGCGAGCGCCCAGGGGCACCTGTTCGGATTCCCGAACCCCCTGCTCGGCGTGATGGGGTTCGTCGCGCCGATCGCCGTCGCGGTGCTGCTGCTCGCCGGGTTCCGAAACGGCTCGCGCTGGTTCTGGATCGCGTTCAACGCCGGCGTCTTCCTGGCGTGGGTGTTCGTCACCTGGCTCTTCACGCAGACCGTTTGCGTCATCGGTGCCCTGTGCCCGTGGTGCATGCTCGTCTGGTCGATGACGATCCCCATGTTCTGGGTGTTCACGATCTGGAACATGGCGCAGGGCCGCTTCGGCGCTCGGGCGCAGCGTGTCGGGCGGACGCTCCTGCCCTTCTGCTGGGCGTTCCCCCTGGCGAACTACCTGCTCATCATCGTCACGATCATCATCAAGTTCCCCACCATCCTGACCGTCTTCTGATCCGCCGCTGGACACTCTCGGTTCAGCGCTTGACTAGTCGATGATGCGTCACCCAATTCCTTGGTGCTTCCCAGGTGGGACGAGCGAGCGGCGTCCGCGCAGCACCTACGCTCGGGGTCGATGAGCGAGAACCAGAGCAAAAGTGTCCGTCGTGACGCCGCCCGAGAGCGCGCCCGCGAAGCCCGGACCAAGGAACAGGCGCGACGCCGCCGCAACAGAAGGCTGGGCGTCAGCGGGATCATCGTCGGCAGCCTGGTGGTCGTCGCCGCGGTGGTCCTGGTGATCGCGAACTCGGTGCAACCGGCTGGCCCCGGACCGCGGAACATGGCGAGTGACGGCATCCTGCTTATCGGTCAGGATGGCAAGATCGTGCCCGTCGCGTCGAAGGCGACGCCCGCCGGCGGGACTCCGATGCCGACGGAGCACGACGAGTCGGTTGCGAACATCACCGTGTACTCGGACTACATGTGCCCGTACTGCAACCAGTTCGAGACAGCCCAGATGGACCAGATCGAGCAGTGGGTTGAAGACGGCTCCGCGACGCTCGAACTGCACCCGTTCAGCCTGCTCGACCGGGTGTCCCTCGGGTCGAAGTACTCTACCCGTTCCGCCGCGGCCGCCGCTTGCGTCGCGAACCACGATCCGAACGCCTTCCTGGCGTACAACACGTCGCTCTACGAGAACCAGCCGTCTGAAAGCACCAAGGGATTGACGAACGACAAACTCGCGTCACTGGCGAAGAACGCCGGCGCGACGAACAGCGAGGTCACCTCGTGCATCACCGGGCAGGACTTCGCTGGCTGGGTCGCAGACGCCACGAACCGCGCGATGAACGCCCCGATCCCAAACTCGTCGCTCGACAAGGTCACCGGCACTCCGACGGTGATCGTGAACGGGAAGCAGTACAGCGGCTCGCTGACCGACACCGAAGCGTTCGCGTCGTTCGTGCGGACGAACGGCGGTGCCGCGTAGCGTCCACGGTGGCTCTTGCGCGGCTGGAGCAAGTAGGGCGACTTCGTTGTTCTCGCCTGCCCACCCACTCCGGCACCGGGTGCCTCAACCTGGGACGACACCCCAAATACCCGCTGCACACCCAAACTCCGGGACGAAGCCATCCGCCTCGATTACGATCGATGCCCGTGAGCGACAACGAGACGAAGAAGGCGCGCCGAAACGCCGCGCGCGAGCGAGCCCGACAGACTCGCGAGAAGGAGCAGGCGCGCCGTCGCCGGAACAGGATCGCGTTGGTCAGCGCGATCGTGGTTGGGAGCTTGGCCCTGATCACTGCCGTCGTGCTGATCGTCGCGAACTCGATTCAGCCGGCCGGCCCCGGCCCGAAGAACATGGCGAGCGACGGCATCCTCCTGAAGGGAGAGAGCGGACGGATCGTTGCGGAGCGCACCAAGGCCTTAGCTGATGGCGAGAAGCCGATCCCCACAAAGCAAAACAGGAAAGTCGCCAACATCACCGTCTACGAAGACTACCTCTGCCCGATCTGCAACCAGTTCGAGACCGGCAACATGAGCCAGATCAAGCAGTGGGTTCAGGACGGGACCGCGACGCTTGAGGTGCATCCGTTCAACCTCCTCGATCGAGCATCTCTCGGCTCCAAGTACTCGACCAGGTCGGCAGCAGCTGCCGCATGCGTGGCCAACTACGACCCGGACAAGTTCCTCGACGTCAACACCGCGTTCTACGCCAACCAGCCTGAGGAGAACACTCGGGGTCTCACGAACGCGGAACTCGCATCGATCGTCAAGGAGGCCGGGGTGGCCGACGAGGACGTCGCGGATTGCATCACGAGCCAGCGTTTCCAGGGCTGGGTGGGCGACGCCACAAACCGGGCGTTGACTGAACCACTCGCGAACTCCGATCTTCCCAACCTGACTGGAACGCCGACCGTGATCGTAAACGGTAAGCAGTACAACGGCGATGGGACGAGCGCCTGGAACGACGCCGACGCCTTCGCCGCGTTCGTTGAGCAGAACGGCGGGGCCAAGTAGCCCCAGCTGGGAGGACGGCGGATCATCCTCGGATGGTCCGCCGTTTTGCTGACTTGACGTAGCCCGTAGCGAACAAGTAGGTTGCCGGTAAGATATCAATGCAGATAGGGGTACAGCATGAAGAAATTGCTCGCAACCGTCACGGTTCTGGGGGCCGTGATAGTGGGAAGTGTCGCGATGGCTGGTCCGGCAGCTGCGAAGAACCAATGCGGAGCAGTGGGGTTTGGCCGCACGGGTATTTCGACGGCCCGCTTGGTCCACACCTGTGATGCGAAGACACAGGTCACATACACGGTGAAGTGCCTGATCCCGGGCTTCAACCAGCAGCTGACGCGCTACTTCACCTCGGCGCAGTCTCTGGTCATCGACGTCCGCTGCCCCAATGGAAATCCGATTCTGTCGGCTAGCTACCGGCTCGGTTAGGGGAGATGATGAACGAGATGTCCTATGAGTCGCACGCGCGACGCAGGTCCCTGCGAGCGGTTCTTGGAGTGGCAATCGTTGCCGCTTTGCTCGTCGGAGCGCAGACCCTCACGCCCGTCGGAGCAGAACGCGCACAAGCCGCCGGACTGAACTGCGGCCCAACCTCTCCGATCGACGATGGGAAGTTCACCCACACTTGCAATGGGAAGGGCACCATCCAGTACACGCTCTTCTGCGTCACGTACAACACTGTCCGGTCTTATCACTGGAACGAGTCATTCGGTCGCACGTACCTCATGTCGGCTGCTTGTTCTAGGGGCGGTTCCGCGCTGACCGTCAAATGGAAGATCGTCTAAGCGCGAACAGAATCAAAGAAGGCGCCTCGCTTCCCAGCGAGGCGCCTTCTTTAGTCCCCGTCGCTCAGGCGAACCAGAGCGCGAGCTCGCGCGCGGCCGACTCGGGGCTGTCCGAACCGTGGACCAGGTTCTGCTGCACCTTGAGGCCCCAGTCGCGGCCGAGGTCACCACGGATGGTGCCGGGCGCGGCGGAGGTCGGGTCGGTGGTGCCGGCGAGCGAGCGGAAGCCCGCGATCGCACCGTTGCCGGCGACGCGCACGGCGACGACCGGGCCGGACTGCATGAACTCGACGAGCGGCTCGAAGAACGGCTTGCCCTGGTGCTCCTCGTAGTGCGCGTCGAGCAGGTCCCGCGGCGCGGTGAGCATCTTCAGGTCGACGAGCTCGTAGCCCTTGGCCTCGATCCGGCGGAGGATCTCACCGGTGAGCTGGCGGGCGACGCCGTCGGGCTTGACGAGGACGAGGGTCTCTTCGAAGTCGGACACGCAGTACTCCCTGTGTTCGGGGTCGAATGTGGTGGTCAGTCCTCGCCCATGGCCGCTCGGCGCGCGGCGTTCTGACGGTCGAGCTGACCGCCCTTGACGAAGCAGAAGACCCACAGCGCCAGGAACACCACGGCGACCGCGAACATGAACGGTTCGATGAACCCGGTGGCGAGGATGGCCGCCTGCAGCAGCCACCCGAACCATACACCGGCCGGGTTGCCCGTCAGGCGTGAGGCCGCTGCGAGGACGATGATCGCGCCGATGCCGCCGCCGAAGGCCACGGCGGGCGGCAGCGTGCCCTTCCCGAACACGACGAGCATCGGGAAGAAGAACATGATCGCTTCGAGCACCAGGGCGATCGACAGCAGGCTCTCCTGTGCCCCGCGTGGGCGGCGCGGCTTCCGGGTGCGCGGTGTGCGTCCCGGCCGGGAGGCACGGGGGGCGTCCGTCACTTCGCCTCGCCTTCCCGGTGCACGAGGTCCATGACCGCGCCCACCATCACGATGGAGCCCGCGACGAGCACGAGGGCGTCCTCGGCGTCGGCCTCGTCGGCCAGGTCGCGTGCCTGCTGCAGGGCGGACGCCAGCGCCGGCTCGACCACGACCCGGTCGACGCCGACCTCGTCGATGACGACCCGGGCGAACTCGTCCGCGTCGAGTGCGCGGTCCCCCGGCGGCTGCGTGACGACGAAGGTGGCGACGGTGTCCTTGAGCGCGCGGATGAACCCGCGGGCGTCCTTGTCGCCGAGGATCCCGACGACGCCGACGACGTGCTCCGACGGGAAGGCCACCGGCAGCGCCTCGGCGAGGGCCTTCGCACCGTGCGGGTTGTGCGCGGCGTCGACGACGACGGTCGGGTCGGTCGCGATGGGCTGCAGGCGACCGGGGCTGGTCGTGCCGGCGATGCCCTCGGACAGGACGTCCTCGTCGAGGGCCTGGGCCCCGCGGCCGAGGAACGACTCGACCGCTGCGATGGCGACGGCGGCGTTGTCGGCCTGGTGCCGGCCGAACAGCGGCAGGAACAGGTCGTCGTAGCGGCCGGCGATGCCCTGCACGGTGATGAGCTGTCCGCCCACGGCCGGGGTGACGTCGACGACCCTGAATCCCGTCCCTTCGACGGCCAGGGTGGACTCGGTGAGCTCGGCCGCGCGCTCGAGTTCGGCGAGGGCCTCGGGGACCTGCCGGCTCGACACCACGGCGGACGACGGCTTCACGATCCCGGACTTGGTGCGGGCGATCTCGGCGACCGTGGCTCCGAGCTGCTTCGCGTGGTCGATGGCGATCGGCGTGAACACCGACACCTGGCTCTGCACGACGTTGGTGGAGTCCCACTCGCCGCCCATCCCGACCTCGATCACGGCGACGTCGACGGGGGCCTCGGCGAAGCACGCCAGCGCGAGCACGGTGAGCGCCTCGAAGAACGTCAGCGGGGGTTCGCCCTTGTCGGCGAGCTCGCGGTCGGTGATCTCGAGCACCGGGGCGATGTCGTCCCAGTTCTCGACGAACCGGTCGGCCGCGATCGGCTGGCCGTCGACGACGATGCGCTCCCGGATGGACACCAGGTGCGGGCTCGTCATCAGGCCGGTGCGCAGACCGTGGGCCCGGACGATGCTCTCGATGGTCCGCGCGGTCGACGTCTTGCCGTTCGTCCCCGTCACGTGGATCACCGGGTACGCCAGGTGCGGGTCGCCGAGCAGCTCGACGGCGCGGCGGGTGGCGGTCAGCCGGCGCTCGGGGGCCTGTTCGCCGATGCGGGCGTACAGGGCGGCCTCGACGCGGCGGACCTCGTCGTCGTCGCCGCCGTAGGGCACGGCATCGGCAGGACCGTCTCCGGAGGGGCCGACCGGGATCCGGATGCCGTCCTCGTCGCGACCGTCCAGGTCGTCGTGTCCGACGAACTCCTCGTTCGCCTCGTGGTCGTCGTACTGGTCGTCGTCACTCATGCGCGTGCTACCTCCACGGATACCTTCGCACCGTCACCGACGTCGGTGGTGGTGTCGTCCGCCCCGAGGGGCACGATCTCGACGCTCGTCGCCAGGGTCTCCCCGGCGATGAGCTCCTGGTGCGCGCGGACCGCGCCGTCGGCCGTGTCGTCCACCCGGAGGGTCAGGGCGATGCGGTCGCTGACGTCGAGGTCGGCGTCGCGGCGGGCCTGCTGGACGGCGCGGACGACGTCACGGGCGAGCCCCTCGGCCTCGAGCTCGGGCGTCGTCACGGTGTCGAGCACGACGAAGCCGCCCTCGTCGAGGAACGCCACGGCCACCGAGGCGTCGGCCACGGTGAGGTCGAGCGAGTACTCGCCCTCGATCAGGTCGACGCCGCCGACGGTCACGCCGGAGTCGGTCGCGGTCCAGTCGCCCTTCTTGGCGGCCGGGATCACCTGCTGCACCTGCTTGCCGATGCGGGGGCCAGCGACGCGGGCGTTCACGGTGAGCTTCCGCTCGATGCCGTACTGCGCCAGCGACTCCTCGGCCTGCGTCTCGAGCACCACGCGCTTGACGTTGAGCTCGTCGCGCAGGATGTCGGCGAACGGTTCGACCGCGGCCGGGTCCGGCACCACCAGGGTCAGCGTGGCGAGGGGCAGCCGGACGCGCTTGCCGGTGGCCTTGCGGAGCGCCAGGCCCTTCGAGGCGACGTCGCGCACGCGGTCCATCGCGTCGACGAGGGCGTCGTCGGCGGGGAATTCGTCGGGGTCCGGGAAGTCCGTCAGGTGGACGCTGCGCCCACCGGTCAGGCCCTTCCAGATCTCCTCGGTGACGAGCGGCGCGAGCGGTGCGGCGACCCGGGTCAGGGTCTCGAGCACGGTGTACAGCGTGTCGAACGCCGCACGGGTCTCGGCACCGGCGTCCGCGTCGGCCCCGGTCCAGAACTTGTCACGCGAGCGGCGGACGTACCAGTTCGTCAGCACGTCGGCGAAGTCGCGGACGGCCTGGGCCGCGAGCGGGGTGTCGAGCGCGTCGAGGTGCGCCCGGACGTCGGTGACGAGCACCCGGGTCTTCGCGAGCAGGTACCGGTCGAGCACGTCGGTCGAGTCGGTCCGGCGCTCGGCCCGGTAGCCGTCGGGACCCGAGGCGTTCGCGTACAGGGTGAAGAAGTAGTACGTCGACCACAGCGGCAGCATGAACTCGCGGACGCCCTGGCGGATGCCCTCTTCGGTGACGACGAGGTTGCCGCCGCGGATCACCGACGAGGACATCAGGAACCAGCGCATGGCGTCGGCGCCGTCGCGGTCGAAGACCTCGGACACGTCCGGGTAGTTCCGGAGCGACTTCGACATCTTCTGGCCGTCCGAGCCGAGGACGATGCCGTGGCTGATGACGTTCTGGAACGCCGGCCGGTCGAACAGCGCGGTGGAGAGCACGTGCATGACGTAGAACCAGCCACGCGTCTGCCCGATGTACTCGACGATGAAGTCGGCCGGGCTGTGCGACTCGAACCACTCCCGGTTCTCGAACGGGTAGTGCACCTGGGCGTACGGCATCGAGCCGGAGTCGAACCACACGTCGAACACGTCGGTGATCCGGCGCATCGTCGACCCGCCCGTGGGGTCGTCGGGGTTCGGCCGCGTCAGGTCGTCGATGAACGGGCGGTGCAGGTCCACTTCGCCCTCGGCGTTCACCGGCAGGCGACCGAAGTCGCGCTCGATGTCGGCGAGCGAGCCGTAGACGTCGGTGCGCGGGTACTCGGGGTCGTCGGACTGCCACACCGGGATCGGCGTGCCGAAGTAGCGGTTGCGCGAGACCGACCAGTCGATGGCGTTGCCGACCCACTTGCCGAACTGGCCGTCCTTGACGTTGTCCGGCACCCAGTTGATGTCCTGGTTGAGCTGGCCCATGCGGTCGCGGAGTTCGGTGACGCGGACGAACCACGACGAGACGGCCTTGTAGATGAGGGGCTTCCGGCACCGCCAGCAGTGCGGGTAGCTGTGCTCGTAGGACGCCTGGCGGAGCAGTCGCCCGGCGTCGCGGACGGCCTTCGTCAGCGGCTTGTTCGCGTCCGACCAGAGCATGCCGGCGACCTCGCCGAACTGCGACGTGAAGACGCCGCCCTCGTCGAGGGACAGCACGACGGGGATGCCGGCGGCGGCGCAGACCTCTTGGTCGTCGGCACCGTAGGCCGGGGCCTGGTGCACGATGCCGGTGCCCTCACCGGTCTCGACGTACTCGGCGACCAGGATGCGCCAGGCGTTCTCGTAGCCTTCGGCGTCGGCCAGGTGGTCGAACAGGCGCTCGTACTCGACGCCGTCGAGCTCGGCGCCCGTCAGCGTGCGCGCGACGGCGGCGAGCGCCTCGTCACCCGAGGCGTAGCCAAGCTCCTTCGCGTGCGCGGCCACGGTGTCGGACGCGAGCAGGTAGGAGACGGACCCGGCGTCGGCACCGTCAGCCGCGCCTCCAGGCCCTGCCGGGACGACCGCGTAGGCGATCGCCGGTCCGACTGCCAACGCGGCGTTCGTGGGGAGGGTCCAGGGGGTCGTCGTCCAGGCGAGCGCCCGCACACCGGTCAGGTCGAGCGCCGCAGCGCGGTCGCCGTGCAGCGGGAACGCCACCGTGACGGACTGGTCCTGGCGCATCTTGTAGACGTCGTCGTCCATGCGCAGTTCGTGGTTGGACAGCGGCGTCTGGTCGTTCCAGCAGTACGGCAGGACCCGGAAGCCCTCGTACGCCAGGCCCTTGTCCCAGAGCTGCTTCCACGCCCAGAGCACGCTCTCCATGAAGGTGACGTCGAGGGTCTTGTAGTCGTCCTCGAAGTCGACCCAGCGCGCCTGACGGGTGACGTACTCCTGCCACTCGTCGGTGTACTGCAGCACGGACTTCTTGGCGGCGGCGTTGAAGACGTCGATGCCCATCGCGTCGATCTCGTGCTTCTCGGTGATGCCGAGCTGGCGCATCGCCTCGAGCTCGGCGGGCAGGCCGTGGGTGTCCCAGCCGAAGCGGCGGTGCACCTGCTTGCCCCGCATGGTCTGGTAGCGCGGGAAGACGTCCTTGGCGTACCCGGTCAGCAGGTGCCCGTAGTGCGGCAGGCCGTTGGCGAAGGGCGGGCCGTCGTAGAAGGTCCACTCCGGGCAGCCCTGTCGCGCGTCGATGGACGCCTGGAACGTGTCGTCGCGCTTCCAGAAGGCGAGGATGCCCCGCTCGACGGCGGGGAAGCTCGGCGAGGGGACGACGCCATCGGCATCGGCGTTCAACGGGTACGGCACCGGGACTCCTTGTGGGTTCGCTCGATCTCCACGAGGACGAAAAGCAGGTTCCGCGGTACCACCTCGTTTGCCGCCCAACGTGCGCTGTGCGACCACTCTGTGTCGGGGGTGGTGACGGTCCCGAACCCGCCCGGTTCTACTGACGGAGGCGCTGGTGCGCTCCGTGTTCTTCCGGAAGCTCCCCGGTGATGGCCGGATCGACGCTCTTGGAAGACGACTTTACCGGACGGGAGCATGCTTGAGCGATGCCCGCAGCAGAACGCCCCGAGTCACTCGTCACCGTCCTGATCGCGTTCGGGGCGAACCTGCTCGTCGCGATCGCGAAGACGATCGCCTCGCTCGTCTCGGGTTCGGCCTCGATGGTGGCCGAGGCGGCGCACTCGTGGGCGGACACCGGCAACGAGGTGTTCCTGCTCGTCGCCGAACGACGGGGAGGCAAGCAGCGGGACACCGCGCACCCGCTCGGGTACGGACGCGAGACCTACATCTGGTCGATGTTCGCCGCGTTCGGCCTGTTCACGGCGGGAGCGATCGTCTCGATCTACCACGGCATCTCGGAGTTCGGCGACACCGGACCGGCCGAGGACGTCGTGCTCAACTACGTCGTGCTCGGGGTCGCGTTCCTGCTCGAGGGCACGAGCTTCCTGCAGGCGTACCGGCAGGCGCACGGTGCCGCGACCAAGCGCAAGGTGCCGGTGCTGCGGCACGTGCTGCAGTCGTCGAACCCGACGCTCCGTGCGGTGTTCGCCGAGGACGCCGCGGCGCTGATCGGCCTGGTCGTGGCGTTCCTCGGGGTGTTCCTGCACCAGGTCACGGGGCTCGCGGTCTTCGACGCGCTCGGCTCCATCGCGATCGGTGTGCTGCTCGGGGTCGTCGCGATCGTCCTGATCGACCGCAACCGCCGGTTCCTGCTCGGCGAGAGCACGTCCCCCGAGCTCGAGAACGCGGTCCTCGTCGAGCTGCTGGGCCGGCCGCAGGTCGAGCGGGTCACCTACCTGCACCTGGAGTTCGTCGGGCCGTCGCGGGTGTACCTCGTCGCGGCCGTCGACCTGACCGGCAACGAGACCGAGGCGCACGTCGCGGTGCGGTTGCGCGAGGTGGAGCAGTCGCTCGAGGACAGCCCCTACATCGAGGAGGCCGTCCTCACCCTGAGCTACCCGGGCGACGAGTCCCTGGTGCCGACCGACGGCGACGTGCCCGAGGTCGTGCGGGACGGCACGGCCTCGGACGTGGCGTCCGGCGGTGCGGGGACCCTGCGCACGGAGTGAGCGTCAGCGGGCGGACGGGTGGATGTCGGGCTGGTGTCGCAGGACGCCGGCGTGTCCGTCCGACGCCGCCACGTGCCCGCGACGCCGCCGCATCCGGCGGCGTCTCGCCGGCGAGGCGGCGTCGCGAGAAGACGACGGCGTGTTCTGTGAGCGACCGACCGGCGGACGGGAGGCGCGGTGCCAGGCCGCCACGGGCCTCCCGTCCGCCGCCCGTCACGTCCACCGCCCCGCACGCGGCTCGGGGGACGCCGGCGTGTCAGCAAGACGTCGCCACGTGCTCGAGACGCCGCCGGATAAGGCGGCGTCTCGCCGTCGATGCGGCGTCATGTGAGGACGCCGGCGGGTCAGCGGGCGTCGAGGCCCGCGACCACCGGGGTGAGCGCCGCCGCGACGTACTCGACGAGCGCACGGCGGCCGACCCCGTCGGTCACCCACACCCCGAACGCGGCGGCGGCGGCCCCGAGCATCGCGCCGGACACCGTCTGCGGCCAGATCGAGCGCGGCTGCTCCCCCGTGCGGCCCGCGACGAACGCCGCGACGGCGTCGTGCTGCGCCGTCACCCGGACCGCGACGCCCGCCACCAGCTCCGGCCCGATCCCCATCACCTCGGCCTGCGCCACTGCCCACGGCACCCGCTCGGGGTCGTGGGCCCGGGCGGCGGCGAGGAGCGCCTGTTCGACGGCCCGAACGACGCTCGGCTCGGTCGAGGCGGCGAGGTACCCGGGCAGCCCGGCCACGGCGGCGTCGAGCTCGAGCCACATCACGTCGGCCTTCGCCGGGAAGTAGTTGAAGAACGTCGCGCGGCTGACCCCGGCGCGGGCGGCGATCTGGTCGACCGTGGTGCGTCCGTACCCCTGCTCGAGGAACAGCTCGGCGGCGGCGTCCGCGAGCACCTCGGCGCTCGAGCGTCGGGGGCGGCCACCGCGGCGGATCGGTTCGTCCATGGGCCCCAGTAAACCGCTAGACTCGGTCAGCCATGATCTTGGACTCAGTACAGAAAACCCTCGCCGCAGTCGCGGGCGCCTCGGCGGTCCTGCTCACCCTGGCTGCCTGCAGCGGACCGGGCACGAGCACCGGGAGCAGCACCCCGGTCGCGGGCGGCACGCTCACCTACGCCTCCGGTGACGCCGAACCGACCTGCCTGGACCCGCACGTCGGCGGCAACTACCCGCAGGCGCTCCTGGCGACGCAGTACATCGAGGAGCTCGTCGGGCTCGAGGACGGCAAGCCGACACCCGAACTCGCGACGAAGTGGACCACGAGCGACGACGGGAAGACCCTGACGTTCACCCTGCGTGACGACGTCTCGTTCACCGACGGCACCCCGTTCGACGCCGCCGCGGTCGTGGCGAACATCGCGCACGTGCAGGACCCGGCCACCGCTTCGAGCACCGGCTACCTGGCGCTGCAGTCCATCACGAAGGCGACCGCCACCGACGAGCACACCGTCACGCTGACGCTGAGCCGGCCGGACAGCGCGCTGCTCGAGTCCTTCTCGCAGCCCTGGGTGGGCATGGAGTCCCCGAAGGCGCTCGAACGGAAGCAGGCGACGAACTGCGAGTCCCCCGTCGGCACCGGCCCCTTCGAGGTCACCGGCTGGAAGCACGGCGACCGCGTCACCCTGACGAAGAACCCCGACTACTGGGGAACGACGAAGCCGCGCCTGTCCGGCATCACGTGGCGGTTCCTGCCGGACTCGACGTCGCGCTACGCCGCGCTGCAGTCGGGTCAGGTCGACGTCATCGACAACGCCCAGCCCGACCAGCTCAAGGCCGCGTCGGCGAAGGGCACGATCCGCGACCTGGACGCCCCGCGTCCCGGTGCGTCGAACCGGCTCGAGCTGAACTCCGGTCACGGCGTGTTCCGCGACCAGGCGGTGCGCCAGGCCTTCATCGCCGGCGCCGAGATCGACCCCGGCCTGCAGTCGCTGTTCCTCGGCACCGCGAAGCGCTCGTACTCGGCGCTCTCGAGCGCTGAGCCGCTCGCGTACTCGGAGAAGAGCCGGTTCGACTACTCCCCCACCAAGGCGAAGCAGCTCCTGGACGATGCCGGGTGGAAGGTCGGCTCGGACGGCATCCGCGAGAAGGACGGCCAGCAGCTCACCGTGACGTTCCCCGTCTCGACGAACCAGTCGGTGCCGGCCGAGCGCAGCCTGTTCCAGCAGATCCAGGCGTCCGAGAAGGCCGTCGGGTTCAAGGTGGTGCTCGACGAGCTCGACCTCTCCAGCTGGTACGCGGCCCTCGCCGCGAACGAGTACGACGTCGTCAGCGCCCCGTACACCAAGGTCGGCCCCGACGTCCTGCGCATCCTGTACGACAGCGCGAGCATCGAACCGGCACCGTCCGGCTACTTCGCGAACCTGGCCCAGCTCGACGACCCGGCCCTCGACCGGCTGCTCGAACAGGCCGCCGGCACCTCGGACGCCGACCAGCGCGCCGACCTGTACGAACAGGCCCAGAAGGTGATCCTGGCGAGCGACACCGTGCTGCCGCTCTACGACCAGCAGAACCACTTCCTGGTGCGCTCGGCCGTGCACGGCATCCGGAGGACCCCGGTCTCGACGCCCTGGTTCGGCACCGCCTGGATCGACCGCTGACCCGGATGCGATGGGTCTGGTGGGCCGTCCGGCGGCTCGCCGGCGGCATCGGCGTGCTCTGGGCCGTCGCGACGATCGTCTTCGTCGCGATCCGGCTCATCCCCGGTGACCCGGCGCTCGCGATCCTCGGCGGCCCGGGCTCGCAGGCCTCGGCCGAGGCCGTCGCCCAGGTCCGCCACGAGTACGGCCTCGACCAGCCGGTGCTGGTGCAGTACGCGGTGTTCCTCGGACGTCTGGCGACGGGGCAGCTCGGCGACTCGTACGCCTTCCGCACCCCGGTCGCGACGCTCCTCGCCCAGCAGCTGCCCGTCACGCTGACGCTCGCGGTCGCCGGACTCGTCGTCGCCTGGGTGCTGGCGATCGTCGCCGCGTGGGCATCGACGCAGCGCGGCCGCGTCGCCGCCGGGCTCACCAGCGCCCTGAGCGTCACCGCGAGCGTGATGCCGCACTTCTGGCTCGGCAGCGTGCTCATCGTCGTGTTCGCCAGTGCCCTGGGATGGGTGCCGGCGGTCAGCGACGGCACCGTCCGGGGATGGGTCCTGCCGGTGCTGACCGTGGCCGTCCCGGTCGCCGGGTACCTCGCCGAGACCGTGCGCGACGGGGTCGTGGACGCACAGCGCTCGGCCTTCGCCCTCGCCGCCCGCGGTCGGGGCGAGACCCGCCTGGGCCTGTTCGGACGGCACCTGCTCCGGCACGCCGCCCTGCCCGGGATCGCGCTGTCCGCCTGGGCGTTCGGGTCGCTCGTCTCCGGAGCCGTGGTCGTCGAGTCGGTGTTCGCCCTGCCCGGGATCGGCCGTGCACTGGTGACCGCCGTCACCCAGCGGGACATGCCGCTCGTCGCCGGCATCGCGATGGTGTCGGCGGCCGCGTACGTCGTCGTGCTGGCAGTCGCCGACCTCGTGGAGCGCGTCGTCGACCCGCGCACGTCAGCGGGCAGCGGCGCGCGGACCGGCACCGCGCGAGGCGGCAGCGAGCGACGCCGTGGACCCGGCCGACCGGCGGGCGCACGGTGAGCGGGATCGCCGACCCGGGCCTCCAGACCGGAGCACCCGGTCACCCGACCGGAGCACCCGGCGACCAGACCACCGCCGGCACCGAGCGAGTCCGTGGGGGGACGCTCGGCGTCGGCGGCATCGCCGCGGGGGTGGTCGTCCTGGTCGCCGTGGTCGCGGCGGCCTGGCCCGCCCTGCTCGGCGGGGGCGACCCGCTCGCGGTCCACCCGGCCGAGGCCCTGCTCGCCCCGAGCGGCGCGCACCCGTTCGGCACCGACGAGTCCGGCCGCGACGTCCTGGCACGGGTGGTCGCGGGGACCCGCGCGTCGCTCGTCGTGGGCGTCGCCGCGACCCTGATCGGCGGCGGCGTGGGCGTCCTGCTCGGCGTCGTGGCCGGGCTCGGTGCCGGGGCCGGACGACTCGGACGCCTGCTCGACGCCGTCATCGGCCGCGTCACCGAGGTCGCGTTCGCCCTGCCGCTGCTGCTCGTGGCCCTGGTCGTGATCGCCGTGACCGGCCCGGGTCCGGTGCCCGCGGTGCTCGCCGTCGGGTTCGCCACCGCTCCCGGGTACGCCCGGATCGTGCGCGGCCTGGTCCGGGCCGCACGGAGTTCGCAGGTGGTCGAGACCGCGGTGCTGCTCGGCCGCTCCCCCGCCCGGACCGTCGTCCGGCACGTGCTGCCGACGGCGCTCTGGCCCGTCGTCGCCGTCGCCACGCTGGGGGTCGGGCAGGCCGTCGTGTGGGCGTCGGCCCTGAGCTACCTCGGCGTCGGCACACCACCGCCCGCACCGGAGTGGGGCGCGATGCTCGCCGACGGCCGTACGTACCTGCAGACCGCGCCCTGGATGAGCACGTTCCCCGGGCTCGCGATCGTGGTGCTCGCGACCGCCGTCACCGTGCTCGGTCGGGCGATCCGACGGACGGGAGCGGCCCGGTGAGCGCCGTCCTCGACGTCCGCGGGCTCACCGTCGCCATCGGCGGCACCGCGATCGTGCACGGGGTCGACCTGCGCGTCGATGCCGGTGAGTGCGTCGCCCTGGTCGGTGCCTCCGGCTCCGGCAAGACCGTCACCGCCCGTGCCGTGCTGGGCCTGTCCGCGCCCGGCGCCGCCGTGCACGCCGACGCGTTCGAGGTCGACGGGGTCGACGTCCGCGGGTACCCGGACCGGCGGTGGCGTCGGCTGCGGGGATCGCGGATCGGCTACGTCGGCCAGGAGGCCCTGGGCGCGTTGGACCCGTTGCGCCCCGTCGGGCGCGAGGTCGCCGACACCCTCCGCCTGCACACCGGGATGGGTGCGGCCGAGCGCGTGGACGCCGTGCGTGATGTCCTCGCCGCGGTGGGCCTCGACCCGGACATCGCGACCGACGGTCGGCTCGCCGGCACACTGTCGGGCGGGATGCGGCAGCGCGCCCTCATCGCCGCGGCGACCGTCGGCTCCCCCGCACTGCTGGTCGCCGACGAGCCGACGACGGCGCTCGACGCCGGGGTCGCCGTCACCGTCATGGAGCAGCTGCGGGCGGCGCAGACACGGGGTGCCGGACTGCTCGTCATCACGCATGACCTCGGGCTCGTCGCGGGATGGGCCGACCGGGTCGCCGTCGTGCACGAGGGCCGGATCGTCGAGCAGGGCGCGGTCGCCGAGGTCTTCGCCGCGCCGCAGCACCCCGCGACGCAGGCGCTGGTGCGCGCGGCCGGTGCTGCCGCGGCTGCGCCGGAGCCACCGCACGGTGCCGATCTTGCCGATCGGTGCGAGGTCGATGGCTCCGTGCAGTCCTCTGACGATGCACCGAGCGGCCAACCTCGCACCGACCGCGAGACTGCGCACCGTGCGCCGATCAGCGACCGCGGCACCGAGCGCGCGACCTCGCACGGTGCGAGGGGCGACGTGCTCGCGGCGCACGGACTCTCACGCGGCTACGACGGAGTGCTCGCGGTCGACGACGTGTCGTTCGGACTCGAGCGCGGCCGGGTGCTCGGGGTGATCGGCGCCTCGGGGTCGGGCAAGACGACCCTGGCGCGGATGCTCCTCGGGCTCGAGACGCCCGACGCCGGCACGGTCACGCTCGACGGCGAGCCCTGGGTCCCGCTGCCCGAGCGCGATCGACGCCCCCGACGGCACCGGGTGTCGGCCGTCGTGCAGGACTCCGGCGCGACGTTCGACGAGCGGTGGAACGTCGAGCGGGTCCTCGCCGACGCGTTCTCGCGCGGTGACGAACGGCGGGCACGCGGTGCGCTCGGTGGCCGGGTCGACGCGGCGCTCCGGCAGGTCGACCTCGACCCGGCGCTCCGCTCGCGTTCCCCGCGCACCCTGTCCGGCGGACAACGGCAACGGCTCGCGATCGCCCGCGCGCTGGCGACCGACCCCGAGGTGATCGTGCTCGACGAACCCGTGACCGCCCTCGACGCCACGGTGCAGGACGCGGTGCTGCGGCTGCTCGAACGGCTCCGCGACGAGACCGGGGTGGCGATGGTGTTCGTGTCGCACGACCTCCGGGCGGTCCGGCGGATGGCCGACGAGGTGCTCGTCGTGCACCGGGGCGCGGTCGTCGAGCACGGCCCCGCCGCCGAGGTCTTCGCGCGCCCGGCCCACCCGGTGACCGCGCGGCTGCTGCACGCCGCGGAGCGGCTGGCCGCCGGGCCCGCCGTCGACGCGGCGGCCGACCTCACGGGCTGAGCGACAGTCCACGCGCGCTCGCGCCCGTGAACTGTCGCTGCGCGCGAAACGCAGCCACAGCTCGAGAACTGACAGGAGGCCCGGCGCGCGTCCGTTGCGGACGTGCACCGGGCCTCCAGGCCGGGGTTGCCGCGGGGCGGCCGCGTGGTCAGGAGCCGGACGGCTCCTTCTGGGCGGCGTCGGCCGAGATGATTGGGATCTCGCTCGTCGAGAACTCCTTCGCCCAGTCGGACTGCGCGAGCTCCGACGTCGGGTCGTTGTAGTCCTCGATGACGCCGGCGACCTCGTCCTCGGAGCCGACCGTCGGGCCGGAACCCATGAGCGGGCTCGCGGCGGTCTCCTTGGTGAAGTACACCGCGACCAGGCCGATCACGGCGGCGAGCATCAGGTAGAACGCGGGGATGTCCTCGGCCCAGCCGTACCCGGCGTCCTTCGCGGCGTTGATGAGCGCGGCGGTCGCGAGCGGGGTGGTCCCACCGAAGAGCGACACCGAGACGTTGAACGCGATCGCCAGGGCGCCGTAGCGGATGATCGTCGGGAACAGCGCGGGCAGCGTCGAGGGCATGGTCGAGGTGAACGTGACCAGCACGACGCCGAGGATCAGCAGCCCGGCGAAGACGCCGACGCCGGTGCCGGTCTGGACCAGCTTGAGGGCCGGCCAGGACAGCAGGATGAAGCCGATGCAGCCGGCGGCGAGCACCGGACGGCGACCGAACCTGTCGGACAGTCGGCCACCGAAGGTGATGACGACCATCATGAGCAGCATCACGATGACGATCAGGATGAGGCCGAACGTGGCGTTCTGGCCGAGGTTCTGCTCGAGGTAGGTCGGCATGTACGACAGCAGCATGTAGTCGGTCACGTTGAAGACCAGGACCAGGCCGATGCAGATGATGAGCGAGCGCCAGTTCTCGGCGAAGAGCTTGATGAAGGGGGTCTTCTGCCCCTCGCGCTCGGCGGCCTGCTCCTGCTGCTTCTGGAACGCCGGGGTCTCCTCGAGCTTGAGGCGCAGGTAGAGACCGATCAGGCCGAGGGGGCCCGCGATGATGAACGGGATGCGCCAGCCCCAGCTGAGCAGGGCGTCCTCGGAGAGGCCGAACTGCAGGCCGGTGACGATCGAGGCACCGAGGACGTAGCCGGCGAGGGTGCCGAACTCGAGCCAGGAGCCCATGAACCCGCGGCGCTTGTCGGGCGAGTACTCGGCGATGAAGGTCGCGGCGCCGCCGTACTCACCACCGGTCGAGAAGCCCTGCACGAAGCGGGCGACGAGCAGCAGGACCGGGGCCCAGAAGCCGATCGTGTCGTACGACGGGATCAGACCGATCATCAGCGTGCCGGCGGCCATCAGGATCATCGTCAGCGCGAGGACCTTCTGCCGGCCGATCTTGTCGCCGATCGGGCCGAACACGGCACCGCCGATCGGGCGCACGATGAACGCCGCGGCGAAGAAGCCGAACGTGGCGACGATGTTCGCGGCCGGGTCGCCCTGCGGCAGGAACACCTGCGAGATGGTGACCGTCAGGTAGGCGAAGATGCCGAAGTCGAACCACTCCATGGCGTTGCCGAGCGCGGCAGCCGCGACGGCACGCTTGAGCAGCGACTCCTCGACGACGGTGACGTCGTCCTTCGTGAGGTCGCGACGAGCGCGCTTCGCAGCGCCCTTCGTGCGCAACGGCCGATCGCCGTGCGGGTGGGGTGCGTTGTTCGGTGCCAAGTCGTTCCTCCGGGGTGCGGTGCTTCCTTCGGGCGTCCGGCGGACGGCAACGTTGCAGCTCCTGCGAACTCTGCGTTCGCCGGACAAACTCCGACAGACTAGCAGGCCCTTGGCGTGTCCGACAGTTCGGTGTGCTAGGCGCTGGCGGTGGCAGGCCGCGGGCTGCCAGGTCACCCGGCTCCGGACGCGTGCACGGCCGCTACGATTGGGGCACCGCGCGTCAGGCGCGGAACACTCAGGCACCTCATCACGGACTCGGTGCCGCACACACGTACGGAAGGCACACCCATGACCAAGCCCATGCCCGAGAAGCCGAGCGTCGACGGACTGGAGCAGGTCTGGGGGCCCGTCTGGGAGCAGGACGGCACCTACCGCTTCGACCGCGACGCCGCCGGTCACCGCGACGCCGTCTGGTCGATCGACACCCCGCCGCCCACCGCGTCCGGCTCGCTGCACATCGGCCACGTGTTCTCGTACACGCACACCGACCTCAAGGCCCGGTTCGAGCGGATGCGCGGCAAGCACGTGTTCTACCCGATGGGCTGGGACGACAACGGTCTGCCCACCGAGCGGCGCGTGCAGAACTACTACGGCGTCCGCTGCGACCCGACCCTGCCGTACGACCCCGACTTCACGCCGCCGTTCGAGGGGGGCGACGGCAAGTCCTCGAAGGCCGCCGACCAGCTGCCGGTGTCGCGCCGCAACTTCATCGAGCTGTGCGAGCGCCTGACCGTGCAGGACGAGCAGCAGTTCGAGGAGCTCTTCCGCACGCTCGGCCTGTCGGTCGACTGGACCCAGTCGTACCGCACCATCGGCGACACCTCGCGGGCCAGCGCCCAGCGCGCGTTCCTGCGCAACCTCGAGCGCGGCGAGGCCTACCAGGCCGACGCCCCGACCCTGTGGGACGTCACGTTCCGCACCGCGGTCGCGCAGGCCGAGCTCGAGGACAAGGAGATGCCCGGCGCGTACCACGGCATCGCCTTCCACCGCACCGACGGCGGTGACGACGTCGTCATCCAGACCACCCGCCCCGAGCTGCTGCCCGCCTGCGTCGCCCTGGTGGCACACCCGGACGACGAGCGGTTCCAGGACCTCTTCGGCACCACGGTCCGCTCCCCCCTGTTCGACGTCGAGGTCCCGGTGCTCGCACACCACCTGGCGCAGAAGGACAAGGGCGCCGGCATCGCGATGGTCTGCACCTTCGGTGACACCACCGACGTCGTGTGGTGGCGCGAGCTGCAGCTGCCGAACCGCGCGATCATCGGGTTCGACGGCCGCGTGCGCTCCGACGAGCCCGCCTGGATCGAGTCGGCAAAGGGCCAGGAGCTCTACGCCGAGATGGCCGGCAAGACCGTGTTCTCGGCCAAGAAGGTCGTCGTCGACGCCCTGACCGAGTCCGGGGAGCTGATCGGTGACGTCAAGACCATCCAGCACCCGGTGAAGTTCTTCGAGAAGGGCGACAAGCCCCTCGAGATCGTGTCGACCCGCCAGTGGTACATCGTCAACGGTGCCCGCGACGAGCAGCTGAAGAGCACGCTCCGCCAGCGCGGCGAGGAGATCGCGTTCCACCCGGACTTCATGCGCGTCCGCTACGACAACTGGGTCGGTGGCCTGTCCGGCGACTGGCTCATCTCGCGCCAGCGCTTCTTCGGTGTGCCGCTGCCGGTCTGGTACCCGCTCGACGCCGACGGCAACCCGGTGTTCGACCAGCCGATCGTGCCGACCGAGGCGCAGCTGCCCGTCGACCCGGCCTCCGAGCCCGCCCCGGGCTTCACCGAGGACCAGCGCGGCGTGCCCGGCGGGTTCCAGGGTGAGCTCGACGTCATGGACACCTGGGCGACCTCGTCGCTGACCCCGCAGCTCGCGGGCAAGTGGGAGACCGACCCAGCGCTCTACGAGCTGGTGTACCCGTACGACGTCCGCCCGCAGGCGCAGGACATCATCCGCACGTGGCTCTTCACGACCGTCCTCCGCAGCCAGCTCGAGGCGGACGTGGTGCCGTGGAAGCACGCCTCCATCTCCGGCTTCATCGTCGACCCCGACCGCAAGAAGATGTCGAAGTCGAAGGGCAACGTCGTCACGCCGCTGTCGATCCTCGAGCAGCACGGCGCCGACGCGGTCCGCTACTGGGCGGCGTCGTCCAAGCTCGGCACCGACGCGGCCTTCGATCCGCAGAACCCGAAGCAGATCAAGGTCGGCCGTCGTCTGGCGATCAAGGTGCTCAACGCGGCGAAGTTCGTCTACGGCTTCCCGCTGCCCGAGGGCGCGTCGAGCGTCACCGAGGCCCTCGACGTCGACATGCTCGCCGAGCTCGGCGCGGTCGTCGAGCAGGCCACCGCGGCGTTCGACGGGTTCGACCACGCCCGTGCCCTCGAGATCACCGAGCGCTTCTTCTGGACGTTCTGCGACGACTACCTCGAGCTCGTGAAGGAGCGTGCCTACGGCACCGCGTCCGACGCGACGCACGAGACGCAGGCGAGCGCGGTGCTGGCGCTGCGCGGCGCGATCGACGTGCTGCTCCGACTGCTGGCACCGTTCCTCCCGTACGCGACCGAGGAAGTGTGGGCCTGGACCCACGACACCAGCGTGCACCGGGCCTCCTGGCCGACCGCGGCCGACCTGCCCACCGACGCGGCCCCCACCGGACTGCTCGCGGCCGTCGGACAGGCGCTCATCGGGATCCGCGGCGCGAAGACGGCGGCGAAGGCGTCCCAGAAGACGCCCGTGACGCGTGCGGTCGTCGCGGCGCCCGCCGAGACGCGGGTGCTCATCGAGCGCGCGGCGGTCGACCTGGCGGCCGTCGGCCGCATCGAGAACCTGTCGTTCGTGGACGGCGACGAGCTCGCCGTCACCGAGATCGAGCTCGCGGAACAGCAGGCGTAACGTCGGTCGTCCGGGCCGGGTCGCGTCGGCGACCCGGCCCGTCAACCACCGGACTGGAGGCACGGATGCAGTTGGGCACACGCTGGAACGTGGGTGGGGAGCCGCCTGCGCGACTGCCCGAGGCGATGGTCGTCGCCGTGCGCGAGGTCGAGGACGAGCTCGCGGCGGAGTCGGTCGACACGGGGACGTGGGGCTGGACCCTGACGTTCCTCGAGGGCAAGCCGATCGTCGAGCTCGATGACGGCACCTCGATCCACCTCGACGCGCTCGGGCACGCCCAGGTCACCAACCCGGACGACGCGGGCGAAGAGGACTGAGGCGAGGGCGCGCGCTGCGCGGCGCGCTGCGCGCGGTTCGTTTGGCGTGCAGAAATGGTCGGGTCCCCGGTGGGGACCCGACCATTTCTGCTCACGATGCGGGCGCCCCCACCGGGGAGCGCCCGCGTGATCGCCGAGGGATCAGGACTCGGCGAGCCAGGTGCCGAGGACCTCGTTCACCTCGGCGGTGTGCGTGGTGAGCAGGCCGTGCGGGGCGCCCTCGATCTCGACGTACTTCGCCGCGGGCAGCGCCTGGGTGAAGCGGCGGCCGGTGGCGTCGATGGGCAGGATGTTGTCCGACGTGCCGTGCACGATCAGGGCGGGGACGGTGACCTTCGGGATGTCCTGGCGGAAGTCGGTCGGCCAGGTCAGGGGCGCCGCGGCCGACGCGATCGAGCCGGAGCCGGCCGCGATGTTCCAGGCGTTGCGGACCTGCTCCTCGGAGATGCGGCTGCCGAGGTTCTCCGACAGGTTGAAGAAGTCCTGGTAGAAGTTCGTGAAGTACGCGTAGCGGTCCTTCGCCACATCGGCGGCGACGCCCTCGAAGAACGACATCGGGCCGGCACCGTCCGGGTTGTCGTCGGTGATCGCGAGGAACGGCTCGAGCGAGGCCAGGAACGCGACCTTCGCGATCCGCTCCTCACCGTGGCGGCCGATGTAGCGGGCGATCTCGCCGGTGCCCATCGAGAACCCGACGAGGATCACGTCGCGCAGGTCGAGGGTCTCAAGGAGCGTGTTGAGGTCGTCGGCGAAGGTGTCGTAGTCGTAGCCGGTGGACGGCTGCGAGGACTGGCCGAAACCGCGGCGGTCGTACGTGATGACGCGGTACCCGGCCTCGAGGAGCATCGGGACCTGCCCCTCCCAGGAGTTGCCGTCGAGGGGGAAGCCGTGGATCAGCACGATCGGCTGTCCCTGGCCCTTGTCCTCGTAGTGGAGTTCGATGTCGACGCTGTTCTCGGTTCCGACGGTGATGGCACCCATGATCGTTCCTTCCCTGAGTATCGCGGAGAACGAGCGTTCTCTGCCGATGTGGACTACAGTAGAGAACGCCCGTTCCCGACGCAAGTCGGGGATGGTGAACACTCAGGGAACGGGGTACACACATGGCCACCAGCACCATCGAGCCGGACGTCCGAGCACACATCGTCGAGGTCGCCGACCAGCTCTTCTACACGCGCGGGATCCAGTCCGTGGGGATGGACGAGATCCGCACGGGCGCGGGGGTCTCACTGAAGAAGCTGTACGCCGCGTTCCCCGGCAAGGAGCAGCTCATCGCCGCGGTGCTCGCCGGCCGGCACGACATGTGGGAGCAGGGCGTGCACGGGGCGGTCGAGGCCGCTGCCGGCCCCCGCGACAAGCTGCTCGCGGTCTACGACTTCCTGGAGTCGTGGTTCGGCGACGACACCTTCCGCGGCTGCGGGTTCATCAACGCCTTCGGCGAGCTCGGTGCGACCTCGCCCGCGGTCGCCGAGATCGCGCGCGAGCACAAGGACTCGTTCCAGCGGTTCATCCAGGAGCACACCGCCGAGGTCGTCGCCGACCCGGTCCGTGCCGAGGAGCTCGCGGCCCAGCTCGCGCTGCTCGCCGAGGGCGCGCAGACCACCGCGGCCATCGCCGGCACCACGGCGCCGGCCGCGCACGCGCGTCGCGCCGCGGTGACCCTGATCGACGCTGCGATGCGCTGATACGCGATCCGGGACGGACGGGAGGCCCGTGGCGATGCCGCCACGGGCCTCCCGTCCGTCTGTTGGTCGCGCCGGGCGCGGGTGCGTCTGCCGGGCCGATCCGGGCGTACCTGGTCGTTCCGGGCGTACCGGGTCGGTTCTTTCGACCAGGTATGCCCGATCCCGCTTCCCAGTCCGGGTGTCATGGGAAGGAACGGACTCCAGCACCCGTGCATAGGGTGGGCAGATGGCAACCCCGTTCGACGTCCCGAGCACCCTCCCCTACGCCCTGCCGCCCTTCGGCGACGTGCGACTCGAGCACTACCGACCGGCCTTCGAGGCCGGCATGGCCGAGCAGCGCGCCGAGGTCGAGGCCATCGCCACCGACCCGCACGCCCCGACGGTCGAGAACACCCTGGTCGCGCTGGAGCGGTCGGGGCAGCTGCTGACCCGTGTCAGCCACGTGTTCTTCACGCTGTCGTCGGCCGACTCGACGCCTGAGCTGCAGGACCTCGAGGCCGAGGTCTCGCCGCTCCTCGCCTCCCACCGCGACGCGATCACGCTCGACTCGCGCCTGTACGCCCGCGTGCAGCAGGTACTCGACGGGGCCGAGGCCGCCGGGTTGACCGGTGAGGCGCTGCGGCTGGTCGAGCGGACCCACGCCGAGATGACCCTGGCCGGAGCCGGCCTCGACGACGCGGGCAAGGAGCGACTGACCGCGATCAACCAGGAGCTCTCGACCCTCACGACGACCTTCGAGCGGAACCTGCTCGAGGACACCAACGACTCCGCCGTGCACGTGACGCGCGAGGACGAGCTCGAGGGCCTGGACGACGGTGCGAAGTCCGCCGCCGCCGGTGCTGCCGCCGACCGTCGGCTGGACGGCTGGCTCATCACGCTGCCGCTCTACACCGGCCACCCGTGGCTGTCGTCCCTGGCGAACCGCGACCTGCGCGAGCGGATCATGCGCGCGTCGCTCGCCCGCGGCAGGCGCGGCAACCAGTACGACAACCGCGAGGTCCTGCTCCGCATCGTCCGGCTCCGGGCCGAGCGTGCCGAACTGCTCGGGTTCCCGAACCACGCCGCCGTCGTCACCGCAGACGAGACCGCGAAGACCCCCGAGGCCGTCGACGGCCTGCTGTCCTCGCTCGTCGGTGCCGCCGCCCGGAACGCCGACGACGAGCGGGCCGTCCGTTCCCGCACGGTCGGGTTCGACATCGAGTCGTGGGACTGGGCGTACGCCACCGAGATCCTGCGTGGGGAGCAGTTCGCCGCGGACAGCACCGCGCTCCGCCCGTACTTCGAGGCCGACCGAGTCCTGCACGACGGGGTCTTCCACGCCGCCGGCGCCCTGTACGGTCTGAACTTCACCGAGCGCCCGGACCTGCACGGCTACAACGACGAGGTCCGGGTCTTCGAGGTCACCGGCGACGACGGCGAGCCGGTGGGGCTGTACCTGCTCGACCTCTACACGCGCGACGGCAAGCGCGGTGGCGCGTGGATGAACCCGGTCGTCGAGCAGTCCGAGCTCCTCGGCACCCTGCCCGTCGTGGTCAACAACCTCAACGTCGCGAAGCCGGCCGCCGGCTCTCCCACCCTGCTCATCCAGGACGAGGTCGAGACGCTCTTCCACGAGTTCGGGCACGCCCTGCACGGCCTCATCGCCAGGACCACCTACCCGCGGTTCTCCGGCACGAACGTCGAGCGGGACTTCGTCGAGTTCCCGAGCCAGGTGAACGAGATGTGGGTGTCGTGGCCGTCGGTCCTGGCGAACTACGCGAAGCACCACGAGACCGAGGCTCCCCTGCCGCCGGAGCTCGTCCTGGGGCTCAGCGAGTCCGAGGGCTTCAACGAGGGATTCGGCACGACCGAGTACCTCGCCGCAGCGCTGCTCGACCAGGCGTGGCACCGCTTGTCCGCCGCCGAAGCCGCCGCCGTGACGTCAGTCGAGGACTTCGAGCGAGACGCCCTGGCCGACGCCGGCATCGCGGTCGACGCCGTACCGCCGCGGTACTCGTCGACGTACTTCGCGCACACGTTCTCGGGCGGGTACGACGCCGGGTACTACGGGTACATCTGGTCGGAGGTGCTCGACGCCGACACGGTGGAGTGGTTCCGCGAGAACGGCGGGCTGGACCGGTCGGCCGGCAAGCGGTTCGCCGAGCGTCTGCTCGGGGTCGGCGGCGCGAAGGACCCGCTGGAGGCCTACCGGGACTTCCGCGGCCGCGACGCCGAGGTCGGCCCGTTGCTGCGGCGCCGCGGACTGGAGTAGGCGGCGCACGGCACGAACGACGAAGGCCCGCACCGATCACGGTGCGGGCCTTCGCGCTGAGGACGACGAAGCAGGCTACGCCGACTTCTCGACGCGCTTCGCCCGGGGCCGCGGCACGATCGTCGGCGCCGCGTTCTCGAGCACGGACTCGCGGGTGATCACCACCCGGGCCACGTCGTCGTCCGACGGGACGTCGAACATCACCGGGCCGAGCACCTCTTCGAGGATCGCCCGGAGCCCGCGGGCACCCGTCTGGCGCAGCACCGCGAGGTCCGCGATGGCCTCGAGCGCGCCCTGGTCGAACTCGAGCTCGACGCCGTCGATCTGGAACATCCGCTGGTACTGCTTGACCAGCGCGTTCTTCGGCTCGGTCAGGATCTGCATGAGCGCCGCCTGGTCGAGCTGCGACACCGTGGTGACGACGGGCAGACGACCGATGAACTCGGGGATCAGGCCGAACTTGTGCAGGTCTTCCGGCAGCACCTCGGAGTAGAGGTCCTGGTGGTCGGACGCGCTGTGCAGGGGCGCCCCGAAGCCGATCCCGCGCTTGCCGACCCGCGAGGACACGATGTCCTCGAGCCCGGCGAACGCACCGGCCACGATGAACAGCACGTTCGTCGTGTCGATCTGGATGAACTCCTGGTGCGGGTGCTTCCGACCGCCCTGCGGCGGGACCGAGGCGACCGTGCCCTCGAGGATCTTGAGCAGCGCCTGCTGCACACCTTCGCCGGAGACGTCGCGGGTGATCGACGGGTTCTCGGCCTTGCGCGCGATCTTGTCGACCTCGTCGATGTAGATGATGCCCGTCTCGGCGCGCTTCACGTCGTAGTCGGCGGCCTGGATGAGCTTGAGGAGGATGTTCTCGACGTCCTCGCCCACGTAGCCGGCCTCGGTCAGGGCGGTGGCGTCCGCGACGGCGAACGGCACGTTGAGGCGCTTGGCCAGGGTCTGCGCCAGGTACGTCTTGCCGCAGCCGGTCGGGCCGATGAGCAGGATGTTCGACTTGGCGATCTCGATGTCGTCGCGGTCTTCGGCGGCGGTGATCTGCCCCTGCGCCCGGATGCGCTTGTAGTGGTTGTAGACGGCCACGGCGAGGGCGCGCTTCGCCGGGTCCTGCCCGATGACGTACTCCTGCAGGAAGTCGAAGATCTCGCGAGGCTTCGGCAGTTCGAAGTCACCGCTCGAGGTGTCTTCTCCGGCTTCGGCCAGACGTTCCTCGATGATCTCGTTGCAGAGCTCGACGCACTCGTCGCAGATGTAGACGCCGGGTCCGGCGATCAGCTGCTGGACCTGCTTCTGGCTCTTGCCGCAGAACGAGCACTTGAGGAGATCGCCGCTCTCTCCGATGCGTGCCATTCCCGTGCCTCCCTGATTGGACATGCCGGCCGCGCTGTCGCACCACCGCTGGTGCACCGCTGCTGGTGGGCACCTCGTCGTGGACACGAGCCTAACCGCAACCGGTGACACCGACCGCGATGCCCCTCCGGAATCCGCCAGCGCGTTCGCCCAGGGCGTGCGGGCCTGCTACGGTGATCGCGACTCCTCTACAAGTTGTAGAACCACAAGCCAGGAACCCTCTGGAAGGAACCCCCATGCAGAAGCGTCTCGCCGCCGGCGGCGCCGTCACCCTCGGTGTCGCAGCAGTCATCGTCCTCGGGAGCGCCACGTCGGCCAGCGCGCACGTCTCCGCGACGGCCACCTCCACCGCGGCGAACTCGTACACCACGGCGACCTTCTCGGTCCCGCACGGCTGCGACGGCTCCCCCACCACGAAGATCGAGTTCCAGGTGCCGGAGTCCGTCATCGAGGTCACGCCCACCGTGAACCCGAACTGGACGATCACGAAGGCGACCGAGCCCTACACCGACCCCTCGGCCTCCGCGTCCGACGAGGACCACGCCGAGACGGCCGCCGAGCGCGTCACCAGCGTCACCTACACCGCCAAGACCCCCCTGCCCGCCGACGAGCGCGACACCTTCGCGCTGTCGTTCTCGCTGCCGGACGGCAAGGCCGGTGACCTGGTCGAGTTCCCCGCGATCCAGACCTGCGAGAAGGGCAGCGTCGAGTGGAACCAGGAGCAGCAGGCCGGCGAAGCCGAGCCCGAGCACCCGGCACCCTCGATCACCCTGACCGCCGCCGAGGCGACGGACGACGACGGCGACCCGGTCGCCGCGACCCCGACGGCCGAGGCCGCCGGCACGAACGCTTCGAGCGACCCCGACCTGGTCGGCCGGTTCCTCGGCCTCGGCGGCCTGGTGCTCGGCGCCGTCGCCCTGGTCGTCGCCGTCGCCGGCACGCGTCGTCGGAGCTCCGCCAAGTGACGCAGCGCGGCTCGCGTCGGTCCCGGCCACGGTCCTCTGCCTGGAGGCTCGTGGCCGGGTCCGCCGCGGCCGTCGCGATCGCCGGTGGTGCGGTCCTCGGGCTCGCCGGTCCGGCCAGCGCGCACAACTACCTGATCTCGTCCGACCCGGAGGTCGGCGGCACCCTGACCGAGCTGCCGGAGACCTTCGACATCACGACGAACGACAAGCTGCTCGACATCGGCGACTCGGGGTCGGGCTTCGCGTTCCGCATCGTCGGCCCCGACGGGAAGTACTACGAGGACGGCTGCGTCGACGTCGAGGGGCCGTCGATGACCACGGCCGCCGCACTCGGCGACTCGGGCGGGTACACCGTCGAGTGGCAGATCGTCTCCGCCGACGGGCACACCGTGTCCGACGAGTACCCCTTCACGTGGAAGGCGCCGTCGGGCTTCACCCCGGCCTCGGGAGCCGCGAAGCCCCCGACCTGCGCCACCGCGGGCAACGACGCCGCCGGCTCGGACACCACCACCGGGACGGCCTCGGGGTCGAACGACTCGGCAGCGTCCGACGCGATCTGGATCGGCGCGGGTGGCGTCGTCCTCGTCGGCGTGGTCGTCGCGGTGCTGCTGCTCCTGCGCCGCAAGCCGGCCCCGGAGTCCGACGACACCGAGGACTAGCCACCGTGCAACGACGAAGGCCCCGCACCGATCGGTGCGGGGCCTTCGTCGTTCGTGCTGGTGCTACTTGACGAGCGCCGGCAGGTTCTTGCGGCTGGTGAGGACCTGGTCGATCAGGCCGTACTCCACGGCTTCCTGCGCCGACATGATCTTGTCGCGCTCGATGTCGTGGTTGATCTCCGCCGGCGTCTTGTTGGAGTGCTTCGACAGCGTCTCCTCGAGCCAGGTGCGCATGCGGAGGATCTCCGCCGCCTGGATCTCGATGTCGGACGCCTGACCGCCACCCTGCTGGGTCGCGGGCTGGTGGATCAGCACACGGGCGTTCGGCAGCGCGAGACGCTTGCCGGGGGTGCCGCCGGCGAGGAGCACCGACGCGGCCGAGGCCGCCTGGCCGAGGCAGACCGTCTGGATCTGCGGACGGATGTACTGCATCGTGTCGTAGATCGCCGTCATCGCGGTGAACGAGCCACCGGGCGAGTTGATGTACATCACGATGTCGCGGTCGGGGTCCATCGACTCGAGCACGAGCAGCTGGGCCATGACGTCGTCAGCCGACGCGTCGTCGACCTGCACGCCGAGGAACACGATGCGGTCCTCGAAGAGCTTGGCGTACGGGTCCTGGCGCTTGTAGCCGTAGGCCGTGCGCTCTTCGAAGCTCGGCAGGATGTACCGATTGTACGGAGCCGGGACGTTCTGCGCGCCACCGAGCATGGGGAGATGCATTCTCGTTTCCTTTTCTTCGGTGGTGATCAGGACTGGGCGTCGGGCTCGGCTGCGCTGGTGGGCGTCTCGCCGTCGCCGACGGTGCCACCACCGCCGATGACCTCGGCGCTCGAGGCGCGGAGGTGGTCGACGAAGCCGTACTCGAGCGCTTCCTGCGCCGTGAACCAGTTGTCGCGGTCGTTGTCCTTGAGGATCTGCTCGATCGACTTGCCGGTCTGCTCGGCCGTGAGCTCCGCCATGCGCTGCTTCATGTCGAGGATGACCTTGGCCTGCGTCTGGATGTCGGCGGCGGTGCCGCCGAAGCCACCGGACGGCTGGTGGAGCAGGACGCGGGCGTTCGGCGTGATGTAGCGCTTGCCGGGCGTGCCGGAGGACAGCAGGAACTGTCCCATCGACGCGGCGAGGCCGATGCCCACGGTGACGATGTCGTTCGGGACGAACTGCATCGTGTCGTAGATCGCCATGCCGGCGGTGATCGAACCACCGGGCGAGTTGATGTAGAGGTAGATGTCCTTCTCAGGGTCCTCGGCGGCGAGCAGCAGCAGCTTGGCTGCGATCTCGTTCGAGTTGTCGTCGCGGACCTCGGAGCCGAGCCACACGATCCGGTCTCTCAGAAGGCGGTCAAAAACACTGGGGTTCAGTGTTGCTTCGGCCATGGAAAAGCTCCCGTTCAGTTGTCGCTTGTTGTCGAACTTATCGGGTGCAACGCACCAGTTCTCGTCTGTTCGCCGACAGCAATGCGGTGGTGCGGAAAACACGAGACGGGAGGCGCGGTGCCAACTGGCACCGTGCCTCCCGTCCGTCGTGCTGGTGGCGTCGAGATCGTTACTCGGCAGCCCCTGCCGGCTCCTGCGCGACGCCCGCCGTGAAGGCGGACAGGTCGACGGCGTCGCCGTTGGTGTCCTTGACGGTCACCTTGGACAGGACGGTCGCGACCGCCTTCGAGCGGGCGACCTCGCCGACCATGCCGGGGATCTGGCCGTTCTGGTCGATGACCTTGATGAACTCGGCCGGCTCCATGCCGTACTGCGCGGCGGCCTGGATGAGGTACTGGGTCAGTTCCTCCTGCGAGACCTGGATCTCTTCCTTCTCGGCGATCGCGTCGAGGAGGATCTGCGAGCGGAAGGCGGTCTCGCTGGACTCGGAGACCTCCTTGCGGTGCTCCTCGTCCTCGAGGCGGTTCTCCTGCTCGAGGTGACGGTGCACCTCGTCGGCGATGAGCTGCTCCGAGATCGGGATGTTGACGTCCTCGGTGAGCTTCTCGACGAGCTTGTCGCGAGCCGCGGCGCCCTGACCGAAGGTCTTGGACTTCGCGATCTGCTCCTTGAGGTCCGCCTTGAGCTCGTCGATGGTGTCGAACTGGCTGGCGATCTGGGCGAACTCGTCGTCGGCCTCGGGGAGCTCGCGCTCCTTGACGGCGGTGACGGTGACGGCGATCTGGGCGGTCTCGCCCTCGCGGTCGCCACCGACGAGCTTCGACTCGAAGGTCGTCGACTCACCGGCGGTCAGGGACTCGAGCGCCTCGTCGATGCCCTCGAGCAGGTCGCCGGAGCCGATCTCATAGGAGACGCCGGTGGCCGAGTCGACCTCGTCGTCGCCGATGCTGGCGGTGAGGTCGATCTGCGCGAAGTCGCCGGTCTTCGCCGGACGGTCGACCGTCACGAGCGTGCCGAAGCGGGTGCGGAGGTTCTGCAGCTCTTCTTCGATCTCGTCGTCCGACACCTCGACGGCGTCGACGGCGAGCTCGTACGAGGAGTAGTCCGGCAGGTCGAACTCGGGGCGGACGTCGACCTCGAAGGTGAGGACGAGGTCGCCGGTGAAGTCCGCGACGTTCGGCAGTTCGGCGACGTCGGCCTCGGCACGGCCGAGGATGCGCAGCTCCTGCTCTTCGACCGCCTGGCGGTAGAAGTTGTCGATGGCGTCACCGACGGCGTGGTTCAGGACCTCGCCGCGGCCGACGCGCTGGTCGACGATCGCCGGCGGGACCTTGCCCTTGCGGAAGCCGGGGATGTTGATCTGCTCGGCGATGTGCTTGTAGGCGTGGTCGATGCTCGGCTTGAGATCGTCCGGCGTCACGTTCACGGTGAGCTTGACGCGGGTGTCGCTCACCTTGTCGACGGTGCTGGTGGCCAAGGGATGTTCTCCTGTTGGTTGACGTTCGTGTGGTCGGTGGTGCTCGAAGGACCTGGTCGGGGCGACAGGATTTGAACCTGCGACCTCCCGCTCCCAAAGCGGGCGCTCTACCAAGCTGAGCTACGCCCCGTTGGTGTGTGCCAGGGATCGGCCGCGCACGCGCAGGGCGCATGCGACCCCGGTGAGTCTAGCGGTCCGACGCCGCGCAGTTCCCGGACGTTGTTCAGTCGTCGTCGGCGGCGCCTCGCAGGCCGCGCCGCCAGCGCACACCGACGGCCACCTGGACCCCGAGGGCGGCGACCGCGAGCAGCAGCCCGACGACGATCCGCCAGACGTGCAGCAGGGCGTGCACTGGCTGCGACTGCGGGTCGCCGAACAGGTCGGGGCGCAGGGAGAGGACCGCGGCGGCGAGGACCACCAGCACGTACGAGACCACCCTCGACCGGCGGATCGTGCGCTCGGCACCGGCGTCGGGCTTCGGGATGACGCGCGTCGGCATGTCGGTGCTCGTTCGTCCGCTACGATGGTCGGGCTGCGCCTGGTGCGCAGGCGCGGGGATGTAGCTCAATGGTAGAGCCCCAGTCTTCCAAACTGGCTACGCGGGTTCGATTCCCGTCATCCCCTCTCTTCGTCCCCTTTCTGCCGTCGCCGCACGGTGCGTTGTTGTTCGGCCCGTGCGCGCTGGGTTGCTCTGTGCGAGGCCGTTCCGGCGCACCGAGCGATCAACTCCGCACAGTGTGGACACGTGCGCACCGTGCATCTCGGCACCACCCAGAACTGGGGATGGGGCGGTGGAGCTGTCTCCAGGACACTTGAGCGGTCCTCGCCATGCATAGGAGCTCAGTGCCGAACCCCCGCCAGACCACAAGCCCGCGTTCGCCACGTACCCGTCGTCGGGTACCGATCATCACGTGGGTCGGCATCGTCGGAACCGCCGTCCTCGCACTCGCCGGCCTCGCGTCGACCGGGGTCTGGGGGATGCTGATGATGATCGCGCTCGTCATCCTGCCCACGACGCTCTACGCCGTTGCCTTCCGGCGCTCGACGTGGCTCCGGATCCCGAGGAAGCGCGCTACTGCCGCGATCGGTGCGGGCATCGCTCTCGCCGCATTGATCGGATCCACCTCGGCCTACGGTGCGACCCATCCGTTGCCCGACGCACCGGCACAGGTCGCCGCCGCGACGACCCCGAGCACGACGACGGCCGCGAAGCCGAAGACGTCCCCGACACCGACACCGACACCGACGGTGACGGTGACGCCCACTCCGACACCGTCGCCGACACCCACGCCGATGGTCACGACCAAGGCGGTGACGGAGACCTCACGGATCCCGTTCAGCTCCACGACAGTGCAGAGCTCGACGCTGGCGCAGGGGACGACGACGGTCACGACGCCCGGGGTGCGGGGCGTCACCACGAAGACCTACACGGTCACCTACACCGACGGCGTGGAGTCCGGTCGAGTCCTGACGAACGAACGCGTGACGACGCCGCCGGTGACGCAGGTGACGACGGTCGGCACCTACGTCGCTCCCGCAGCGCCGGTAGCTCCGACGTGCTCGAACGGCACGTACGTCAATTCCGATGGAGCAACGGTCTGTCGGCCCGAAGCCGCTTCGAGCGCACCCGCCGGAGCGACGGCACAGTGTGTCGACGGTGTGTACAGCTACAGCCAGTCACGGCGAGGGACCTGCTCCGGGCACGGCGGCGTCGCCACCTGGTTGTGACGCACACAGCTGAGACGATGAGCGGTCCCACGCTCCCGGGTCGTCCCTAGAGCGCTCCGAGCGGTGTTTCTTCGACTTCCTGCCGCAGCATCCGGTAGTGCTGCTCCCAACCGGGAGTGCCGCGTCCCGCAACGTGCAGCGCGGTCCGGACGGCACCGAGCGCACGGTCGAGCGCACCGGACTCGTCGTCCGCGTCGACGCCGATCGAGAAGGTGAGCGTGCCGGTCGACAGGTCAGCGGTCAGGTCCTGGTCGTGGACGTCGTCGAGGTCGAAGAGTGCTTCCGCGATGGTGTCGAAGTCCGCCGCGAGGGCTGCGCGCCGATCGTCCGCTGCCCCGAGTTGCGCCACGCACTCGAGCCGCAAGAGGTAGTTCGTCATCACGTTCTCCTGTCCTCACAGCCCGTTCGCGCGAGCCGATACTTCAGATGCACAACATACCAGGGGCAAAGAGCCCGACAGTGACGGCGAGAGCAGCTGGCGGTCGCTGTGGGAAGGTCTCGCGATCGCCGGACCTGTGGAGGACTGACGGTCAGTGGCACGAACGTCAGGGGTCGGCGAACTCGAGGGTGATCTCCGGGGAGTCGCCGAGGTCCACCCGGGCACGCTTCCGCTCCGCCGCACGCAACGGCACGATGTACCCGCCGTCCTTCGGGAACAGCGACGTCGTCCACGTCACCGAGCCGATCGTCACGCGTGCCGGGATCACACCCCACCCGTAGGTGAGCACCGGCGCGAGGTCCGCGATGACCTCGGCCACGTCCGGCGGCACGACGGCGAAGAAGAACGGTGACGGGCCACGCCACTCGATCACCTCGCCGCGGAACTCGAGCTCCATGCGGCGATCGTACGGCCGCGGCGTCGAGCGCGCCGGATCGGGATTCGTTCTCGGTGGATGACGGTTCCGGTTCACGATCGCCGGAATCTGCGAACCGGAACCGTCACGGACGAGGAGGAACTGGTGCCTCCCCGGAGCCAGCGGGACCCGGACGACGGACGCGCCCCGTGCCTCCAGGCCGGAGCCGGGGAGCACGGGGCGCGAGCCGCCCTCAGGACGAGCGCGTCAGCGGTACGACGCGGCCTGTCCGTACAGCACCTTGGTGAACGACGACACGTACGCAGACTCGTCGCCGTCCGGCAGGTTGTACGTCATGAAGACGCCGTACCCGTCGGCCTTCGTGCGCTGTGCGAGCGAGACCGCGGTGGCCTGCGGGGTGTTCTGGATGTCGACCGCGGCGGCGGACAGCTTCGACTTCGGCAGCCCCGGGATCGTCGGCGCCGTGTAGGTGCCGTAGTACGGGTTCCAGGCGTAGTCGAGCTTCCCGCTGATCGACGGGTTCGCCGTCTTCAGGGCGTCGGACGACGGGCCGATGTCGTAGAACGAGATGATCTTGCCAGGCATGTCGGCACGGAGGGCACTGATGAGCCAGCCGATGGACTGCTGGTTCGGCTGCGGGGTGCCGTTCACGCCGTAGTCGGAGTACTCGTCGTCCAGGTCGACGCCGTCGAGTCCGTACTTCTTCACCGTCGCGGAGACCTGCGCCGCGAAGTCCCGCGCCGCGGCCTTCGTCGGGAAGTTCGCGAGGCCGGCGCCCTGGTGGTTGCCGAGCACCGAGAGCGTCACCTTGATGCCCTTGGCCTGCAGTGGGCGGATCTGCGTGGCGGCCTGGTCGAGGGTGCGCTGCACGTTCTCGTTGTTGTAGAGGACCGCCTTGCCGTCCTCGTAGTTGATGTTCGCGGCGAAGATGATCGCCACGTCGAACGCGTTCGCGCCGTTCTCCAGCGTGTACCGGCCGACGTTGGCGAGCTCGTCGTTGTTCACCTCGACGTAGGCGATGCTCGTCGGCCCCGACTTGGTGGGCGCAGCGTGGTGCCCGTGGCCATGACCATGACCATGACCGTGACCGCCCCCGTGGGACGCGCCGTGGCCGTGACCGTGCCCGGAGGGGGAGGGCGCTGCGGATGCAGCGGCGGGCACCAGCGGTGCCGCGAGCATGGCGACCAGCGCGGTCGCGATGCTGAACTTCGTGGACTTCTTCATGACACTCCTCAGCGAGTGATGAACCGGTCGGCGGTCGCCGACCGGGGCCGCCGCCGGGACACCCGAAGTCCCGGCGGCGGAGTCTCAGGCGCGAGTGCGCGGGAACCGGAAGGTGCGGACCTCGTAGGCGTCGACGGCGAACGAGGACGCATCGACCGCCTCAGCCGAGGCCAGCGGCTCTTCGAGCAGGGTCACCTCGACAGCAGGGCCGAACGCAGCCCCGTCGGCCTCGGACACCGCGATGCCCCCGGTCCCCCGCTGCCCGGACGGCTCGTAGACGCGAACGACCAGGTCACCCGACCGGTCGTCGGCGAGCTTCACGCTCGACAGCACGACGTCGCCGGACACCTGCACGAGCGGCGCGAAGCCGTGCGCCCCGGTGATCGTCCGCGCGCCCGCGTTCATCCGCACGCCGGCCGACGTGGCACCGAGCTGGTCGGTCCCGATGACGATGCCGTACCGGTGCGTCTGGATGCCCTGGTCGGTCTCGGGGTCCGGGAACCGCGGTGCCCGCAGCAGCGACAGCCGCACGGTGGTGGTGACGTGCCCGTCGACGGCGTCGCGCGTGGTGTCGAAGCCGTGGATGGAGTCGTTCACGAGGGCGACGCCGAAGCCCGGCTCGGACACGAGCACGTAGCGGTGCATCGAGGTCTCGAACTTCGCCGCCTCCCACGAGGTGTTCGTGTGCGTCACCCGCTTCTGCGCGCCGAACTGCGTCTCCGCGACGGTGTGCTCGGCGCGGACGTCGAGCGGGAACGCGACCTTGAGGAACTTCTCGGTCTCGTGCCAGTCGGTCACCTGGTCGAACTCCAGGGTGCGCGACCCCGGCGCCAGCACGATCTCCTGCGTCACCGTCGAATCGCCGAACGCCCGGGACACGACGACCCGTGCGACCCCGGCCTCGTTGACCGACGCGGTCAGGCCGGTGGTCGACACGAGGTCCTCGACGCGGTTGCGGTAGTACCGGTCGACGTCCCACGCGTCCCACATGTTCGGGAAGTCCTGGTGCAGCTGCAGCAGGTTCGCCGCCTGCCCGGCCGCGATCGCCTCCCGCCCGCTCGCCAGGTCGACGGCGCTCGTCACGAGCCCCTGCGCGTCGACGACGACCCGCACCAGGTCGTTCGCCAGCACGTACCCGCCGTCCTGCTCGGTCAGGGACACGGCGGTCACCGCCGGCACGTCGGTCGCCACGACGGCGCCCTGCGCTGGTGCTCCGGCCTGGAGGAACGGGGCCGGGTTCACGACGACGGCCGCGTCCCCGGTACCGGCGAGCGCCGAGAGCGCCTGCTCGATGATCGTGGTCAGCGCCGCGGCCGTCTCGGCGTAGCGCTCGACCGCTTCGCGGTGCACCCACGCGATCGAGGTGCCCGGGAGGATGTCGTGGAACTGCTGGAGCAGGACCTGCTGCCACAGGGCGTCGAGTTCGTCGTACGGGTAGGCGAAGTCGGTACGGGCGGCGGCGGTCGCTGCCCAGAGCTCGGCCTCGATGAGCAGCTGCTCGCACCGGCGGTTGCCCTGCTTCGTGCCGTGCTGCGACGTGAGCGTGGCCCGGTGCAGCTCGAGGTACAGCTCCCCCACCCACACCGGCGGATCGGTCAGCTCGGACTTCGCGCGGTCGAAGAACGTGTCCGGGTGCTCCCAGCGGACCTTCGCGCTGCCCTCGAGGTCGGCCAGCCGTGCGGCGGTGCCGGTCATCTCGCGGGTGGTGCCACCGCCACCGTCGCCCCAGCCGACCGGGGCGATCGAGCCGGTGGCGAGCCGGTTCTCGCGGAACTGGCGGGAGGCCTTCGCGACCTCGCTGCCGGACAGCCGCGAGTTGTAGGTGTCCATCGACGGGAAGTGCGAGAACACCCGCGACCCGTCGATGCCCTCCCACAGGAACGTGTGGTGCGGGAACTTGTTCACCTGGTTCCACGAGATCTTCTGCGTGAAGAACCACTCGAACCCCGCGCGGCGCATGAGCTGCGGCAGCGCCGGCGAGTACCCGAAGCTGTCGGGCAGCCAGACGCCCTTGGGCCGGATGCCGAACTCGCGCTCGAAGAACCGCTGGCCCTGAGAGAACTGCCGGACGATGCTCTCGCCGGTGGGCATCACGGTGTCGGACTCGACCCACATGCCACCGATCGGCAGGAACCGGCCGGCCTCGACCGCGGCCGTGACGCGGGCGTAGACCTCGGGGCGGTGCTCCTTGATCCACGCGTACTGCTGCGCGCTCGACATGCCGTACAGGAAGTCGTCGGTCTGGTCGATGAGCTCGGTCATCGTCGAGGTGGTGCGGGCGACCTTCCGGATCGTCTCGCGCACGGGCCAGAGCCAGGCGGAGTCGATGTGGGCGTGCCCCACGGCGGAGATCGTGTGCGCCGAGGCCTCGGCCGGGGCGGCCAGCACCTCGGCGAGCGCCGATCGGGCCTCCCCGGCGGTCTCCGCGATGTGCTGCAGGTCGAGGGCATCGAGGGCGTCGTCGAGGGCCTGCAGGATCCGCATGCGTCGGGGTCCGGCGGGCAGTTCGGCCTGCAGTTCGAGCAGGACGTCGATGTCGAGGGCGAGTTCGTGCACCTCGGACTCGAAGACGGCGAGCTCCATCCGGCGGGTGGCGTAGAGGCGCTTCGAGGACGAGGTCTGCACGTCGCCCTCCTGCGTCGGCAGGAAGGGGTGGTAGTCGAGCAGGACGGGGTTCGACGCGGCCTCGACGAACAGTTCGACGGTCTCGCCGCCCTCGGCCCGCTCGGTGACCAGGACCCACTGGTTGCGCGGGTTGATCGACTTCACGGGGGTGCCGTCGGCCAGGTAGACGAGTCCCTCGCACTGGAACCCGGGCATGTTCTTGTCGAAGCCGAGGTCGATCACGGCCTCGACCCGGCGCCCGGCCCACTCGGTCGGCACGGTCCCGGTCAGCCGGAACCACGTCGTGCCCCAGGCCGCACCCCACGGTGTCCCGACCTCGTAGGGCTCGAACGCGAGCGCGAGCCCCTCGGTCGGCGGGATCGGCTCCCCCGGCAGCTCGTGCCAGGCGGTCTCGAGGGCCGTCGTGGTCGCGTGCACCGCGGGGGTGATCCGCTCGTCGAGCACCCGTCGGGCGCGTCCGGTGGTGAGGGGGATGTCGTCGTGCATGTGGCCTTCCTGGGTCAGGCGGTGGTCGCGGGGTGGGCGACGCGGACGGTGGTGGTGTCGAGGTCGGACGGCACGTCGACGCAGCGGTCGACGCCGCGGGCCGCCAGCAGTGCGGTGTCGGACAGTCGGGAGCGCAGGACGACCTGGGGCCCGCGGCCGTCCGGTGCGGCCTCGGCCAGGGCGAGCCAGGCGGCGGCGAACCGACCGCCCGGGGCGCAGTCGGCGCGGGTGCCGTGCCGGTCGGTGCCGTCGGACAGCACGTCGTCGAGGACGAGCGCGGTGGTCGGCGGTGCGGCACGGGCGTCGCGGGTGTGCTCGGCGCGGGCGAGGGCGGCGAACGCCTCGCCGGCGGGCTTCAGCCGTCCGTCGTTCGTGAACAGCCCGAGGTCGTACTCGAGCTCGGGGAAGTCGGCGAGCGACCGGGCGACGTCGTGGGAGCACCACCACGTCACCCCGAGCACCTGCTGCGCGTCGAGGACGTGCCGGATGGTCTGCTCGGTGAACGCGGCGGCGTCGGCGGGGTCGACGACGTTGGTGGGGGCTCCGACCTCCTGCAGCCAGTTCGGCCGGCCGGCGTCGCGGTTCCAGGCCGCGGCGAGCTGGAGCAGGTACTCCCCGTGCCGCACCGACCCGGCCCCGAGGGCGCCGTGCAGGGCCGCCGAGCCGTTGAACACCCACGAGTGCGTGACCGTGGCGTCGCCGTGGTCCGCCGCGTGCTCCGGGCCGAAGGGCTGGGCGTCGTCGTACCAGGCCGCGTCGTACTGCGCGACGGTGACCAGTGGCCCTGGGCGCGACCCGGCGGCGGGGGTGACGGCCGTGGCGGAGCCGAGCCGAGCCTCCAGGCCGGACGAACCGGACGACCCGGCCGACTCCACCGACCCCGATGACAGCCCCGCTCGCGCCGCCGCGACCATCGTCGCCGCCCACGCGTGCCCCTGCTCCGCCGTGATGGCGTGCGGCGCGGGGTGCGGGGCGTGCGCGAACTGGTTGACCTCGTTGCCGATGGTGATCCCGAGCAGGTTCGGCTTGCCGGCGACCGCTCGGGCGAGCGCCCGGACGTACGCGGCGGTCGACGCGACCACGTCCGGGTCGGTGAACATGTTCCGGCGGTGCCAGCTGTCGAGCCAGGACGGCACGAAGTCGAAGCTCGACAGGTGCCCCTGCAGGGCGTCGACGTTGACGTCGAGCCCGAACGACCCGGCGAGGTCGACGACCGTCGCGACGTCGTCGAGGGCCTGCTGGCGGATGAGCGTCCGGTTCGGCTGGACGAGCGGCCAGAGCGGGAAGATCCGCACGTGGTCGGCGCCGATCGACGCGATGGCCTCGAGGTCCCTGGCGGTGTCCGACCGTGAGAAGTCGAGCCACGAGTGGAACCAGCCGACCGAGGGCGTGTAGTTGACCCCGAAGCGCATCAGCCCTTCACACCGCCCTCTTCGACGCCCTTGAAGAAGAAGCGCTGCAGGACGGCGAAGATCACGGCGATCGGGATGAACGCGATCATGGTGCCGGCTGCGATCATCCGCTGGTCGGTGGCGAACGTGCCCTGCAGGTACTGCAACCCGACGGTCAGGGTGAGGTTCTCCGGTGACTGCAGCACGATGAGCGGCCAGAGGAAGTCGTCCCACGCACCGATGAACGAGAAGATCGCGATGACGGCGATCGTCCCCTGCACGGCGGGCAGCGAGATCCACCGCAGGCGTTGCAGGGCGTTCGCGCCGTCCATCACGGCGGCCTGGTCGATCTCCTCGGGGATCTGCCGGAACGCGTTGAACATCAGCAGCACGTTGAGCGCCGCGATCATGCCGGGCAGGGCGACACCGACCAGGTTGTCGGCGAGGCCCAGGTCCTTGACGGTGACGAACTGCGAGATGATCGTCGCTTCCCCGGGCAGCACCAGGGTGCCGAGGAACAGCCCGAGCACGAGCTTCCGGTGCCGCCACTGCAGACGGGCGAGGGCGAATCCGGCCAGGGTCGCGAACAGGATGTTGCCGAGCACGTCGATCGCGGCGACGAGCAGCGAGTTGCCGATGTAGCGCCAGACGGGGATCGCGGCGGCCACCTTGAGGTAGTTGTCGAACGTCGGCTCGGACGGGATGAAGGACGGGTTCGCCGTGTAGATGTCCTCACCCGCGCCCTTGAGCGAGGTGGACAGCTGCCACAGGAACGGGCCGATCGTGATGAAGAGCACCACGATGAGCAGGACGTAGCGGATGACCTTCTCGCGGGTGGACATGACGCCCCAGACCGCGCGGCGCCGCTTGCGTCCGTCGCGTCGGTCCTGCCTGGAGGCCCGTCCCGCGTCCGTCGCGCCGGTCACGTCCGGCGTCGGGCTGGCTGCGCCCTGCGCGCCCCCGATGACGGGTTCGGTCGTGCTGGTCGTGTTCGTCACTTGTCCGCCTTGCTGTTCATCCGGGCGAGGGCGAGCATCGGGATCAGGGTCACGACGAAGAGCAGGAGACTCAGGGCGGACGCGTAGCCGAGGTTGCCGGTGAAGCCGCGGGCGTACTGCTGGATGAGCATGACGAGCGAGTTGTCCTGCCCGCCGGGCCCGCCCGTGCCGTTGGTGAGGATGTAGAGCTCGCTGAACACCCGGAGCGCGGAGACGCACACCAGGATCCCGACGAGCGTCATGGTGCCGCGGACCCCGGGCATCGTGACCGACCAGAAGCGTCGGACCGAACCGGCGCCGTCGAGGGCGGCGGCCTCGTGCAGGTCCTTGCCGACGTTCCCGAGGGCGGCCAGGAAGATGATCATGTAGTAGCCGAGCCCCTTCCACACCGTCAGGCTGATGGCGCTGAGGAGCAGCAGCCACCGGTCGGTCAGGAACGGCACGCTGCCCTGCACGATGCCGAGGGCCTGTGCCATCTCGTTGATGACCCCGCGGTCGTCGAGGATCCACGTCCAGATGAGGCCGACGACCACCGCGGAGGCGATGACCGGCGTGTAGAACGCGGTGCGGAAGAACGCGATCCCGGGCAGCTTCTGCTGCACGAGCACCGCGATGAGGAGCGGGAGGACCGTCAGCAGCGGCAGGCAGACCGCCATGTAGATGACGCTGTTGAGCAGCGCCTCCCACACCTGCGGGTCGGCGAGCAGGGTCTCGAAGTTCTGGACCCCGACCCACTGACTGACGCCGCCGAGCGGGCTCGCGTTCGTGAACGACAGCCGGACCGTGTTGATCGAGGGCCACAGGCTGAACGCGACGAGCCAGATCAGTGCCGGCAGGACGAGCAACCAGGGCGTGTACCAGCGGTTGGCGCGCATGGCGATCCTCCCTCTCTCTTCTTCGGGGCTGGATCAGCCGTTGGCCAGCAGGCTGTTCATCTTGGTCTGGGCGGTCTCGAGCGCCTTCTCCGGTGCCACCTGACCCTTCATGACGAGGGCGATCTGCTGGTCGAGGAAGTCCGTCATCGCGGAGTTCGCCTCGACCGGGTTGATGACCTCCGCCGACTTCAGGGCCTCGTTCGCCAGGACCCGGGCCTCGCCGTTCACGGTGCCGTCGTCCTTCGAGAAGTACGGGTCGGACTGCGACGACGTGGTGGACGGGAAGATGTTGACCTCGTGGGCGAACGCCTCCTGGTTCTTGGCGTTCGTCATGAACTTCGCGAAGGCCTCGGCGGTGGCGAGGTGCTTCGACTTGCTCGACACCGACAGGCCCTGCACGTAGAGCGGCGGGGTGTCGAGCGCGGGACTGACGGTGACCTTGCCCTTGAGCGACGGGTTGTTCTTCTCGAAGTCGGCGAGCGAGGTGGCGCCACCGGTGGTCCAGGCGACCTTGGCCTGCGTGAACAGGGTGGAGTTGCCGAGGTAGTCGCTGTTCAGCACGTTGGAGGGCATGTAGCCGTCCTGGTACGCGTCCTTGTAGCGGTCGATCAGGTCAGCGGCCTTCGACGAGTCGGCGAAGGTGAACTTCGTGCCGTCGGCGTTGAGCACCTTGACGCCGGCGAGCGTGAAGTCCCCGAGGCCGGGCTTCCGGCTCATCAGGTAGTCGGTCGGGCAGTTGTCGTGCATGGTCTTCGCCTGCGTGAACAGCTCGTCGGTGGTCTTCGGCGGGTTCTTCGCGTCGAGCCCGCACTTGGCGAACATCGTCGCGTTCCAGTAGTTCACGTCGGTGTTGAGGTACCAGGGGTACCCGAACGTGCCGTCCACTCCCTTGTACTCGTACGAGTCCAGTGCCCCGGCGACGTAGGTGCTGGCGAGCTTCGGGTCGTCCTTCGCGACGTCCTGCAGGAACCCGCGCTTCGCGAGCGGCAGGGCGATGTCCGGCGGCAGGTTGATCACGTCGGGCAGGCTGTTCGACGAGGCCTGGCTGAGCACCTTGTCGGCGTACCCGTCGCCGGGCTGGTCCTGCAGCTTGACCTTCGCGTCCGGGTGGGCCTGCTCGAAGTCCTCGATGACCCCGTTGAGGTAGCCCGTGTAGGTGGGCGTCAGCGCCCAGGTCTGCAGGGTGATGGTGCCGCTGATCTCGCCGCCGCCGTTGTCGGCCGCGTTCCCGCCGCTCGAGCAGCCGGTCAGGACGAGCGCCGTGGCGGCGGCCGTCGCGAGCAGCGCGGTGGCGCGGCCCCTCGTCATGCGTGTGGTGGTCCTCATGGCGTCTGACTCCCTCGTCATAGCTGAACCGGTTCAGCAGCAGTCACCGAACCCGTGTGTGGCAGCCACTGTGGATGACTAAAGCGCTATAGTCAACCCCGTGGCCACCAAGCGTCGAACGACGATCGCCGACATCGCCGCGCGGGCCGGCGTGTCCATCAGCGCGGTGTCGTTCGCCTTGAACGACCGACCAGGCGTCTCCGACGAGACCCGACGTCGCGTGCGCGAGATCGCCCGCGAACTCGACTGGCAGCCGCACACCGCCGCGCGGGCACTCGGCGGCGCGAAGGCCGGCTCTATCGGGTTCGTGCTGAACCGACCAGCGCGGACCCTGGGCACGGAGTCGTTCTTCGGCGACCTGATCTCCGGCATCCAGCTCGGCCTGGCCGGCACCCACGTCGGCATGAACCTGCTCGTCGCGCGTGATGCGGACGAGGAACTCGAGACCTACCGGGACTGGTGGCGCGGACACCGTGTCGACGGCGTGATCGTGATCGACCCCCGTCGCGACGACGCCCGGCTCGCCCTGCTCGCCGACCTCGGCATGCCGACCGTCGTCGTCGGCTCGCACCCCTCCCCCGACGGCGCCGCACCCACGGTCTGGATCGACGACTCGGACGCCACCGACACCGTTCTGCGGTACCTGCACGCCCTCGGGCACCGACGCATCGCGCACGTCGCCGGGCGTCCGGAGTTCGAGCACACCGCGATGCGCATGGACCGGCTCCGGGCCTTCGCCGCTGACGAGGGGCTCGACGACGCGGTCTCGGTCCCGACGGACTACTCGGCCGAGGCCGGCGCGAGCGCCACCCGCACGCTGCTGTCCCGGAGCGTCCGACCGACCGCGATCGTCTACGACAACGACGTGCTCGCGGTCGCCGGACTCGGCGTGGCGAGCGAGATGGGCGTCGCGGTGCCCGGCGACGTCTCGATCGTGTCCTTCGACGACTCGGCGATGATCCGGCTCGTCCGGCCGGCGATCACCTCGCTCACCCGCGACACCGTCGAGCTCGGGCAGCGTGCGGCGACCCTGCTCCGCGAGCAGATCGACGCCCGTGTCCCACTCCCCTCACGCCCGGGCCCCTCGCTCACCCTGAGCGTCCGCGAGTCCACCGGCCGCGCCCCCGCCTGACCCGCTCCGGACGTCGGCCCCAACGGCTTGCTCCCGCTCCCGCTGCCGCTGCCGCTGCCGCTGCCGCCGCTCCCCCTCCCGCTCCCGAAGCGCGGCGCGGCTGCCTGGATCTGGCGCGCACCTACCGGTCGGCGACGGGACGACGTGGTCTTCTCCGCGCCGTGACGGTTCTGGTTCAAGAAACCCGAGGATCGTGAACCAGAACCGTCATCGATGCGGATCGGAACCTCCCACCCCCGCGGTCGACGGTCACCGGCGGTTCGTCGGGCGTCGGACCCGCTCGAGGGACCGCCGCATGGACGACGTCGTGCTGAAGCCGAAGCGGGTCGCGACGTCGGGCGGGTGGTCGCCTCGGGTGAGCGCGCTGCGGACGGCGAGACTGCGGTACCAGCGGCCGAGCTGCGCGGGCGAGCAACCCGTCGCTGCGGCGCACCGGCGCTCGAGCGTGCGCTCCGACATCTGGACACCGACCAGGAGGGCCTGCAGAGACGACGGACCGGCCGAATCGAACAGGCGGTCGAGGACCCTCGCGAGACCGTTGTCGCCGAGCATCGGGGGTGGGTTGTCGCGGAGCACCGTCGTGACGACGAGCCGGGCGAGGGCCTGCTGCTGCGCGCCGTGCCACCTCCCGCCGTCGAGGTGCCCGACGTGGCGCAGCGCGAGGCCGACGTCGGGCGAGGGCGCACCGGGTGGGCCGGTGCTCGCGATGGGCGGGAGTGCGAGGACCTCGTCGGCGAGCGGGCCGAGCGTTGCGGCACCGACGAGGACACCGGTGAGCGCGAAGAGCGCCTCGTGCGGGAACGCGTACGTCTCCGCGACGTGGGGCGGGGCAGAGCGTTCCGGGCCCGTGCTGATCGTGATCGTCGCGTGCCCTTGGACGAGGGCAGCGGTGCCGGCGTCGATGATCGCGATGTCGTCTCCGCGCCGGACCCACACGGAGCGGGACCGCGTCGCCACCCAGACGTGGGTGCCCGTCGGTTCGACGTCGAGCGTCCACGCCTCGTCGTCGGACCGGACCTCGGTGCCCGGCCCCACCCGGAGCCCGACGGCGTCGATCAGTGCTCGGAGCGCATCACCCATCCGACGAGCGTGATCCACGAGCAGGCCGCGCGGGCGTGCATCGGGCGGCCTGTGGAAGAGGGGGGATAACCCCACCCGGGGTGGGGAGAAGGCAGGATGGGGGAACGGCTCCGCGATGGCGAAGCTGGATGCATGACCGACACCGACCGCCTCGACCAGGCGCGAACCGTCCCGCTGGACGACGTCACGCCCTCGCCCGACCAGGCCCAGACCGTCCCGCTGGCCGACTCCGTGCCCCCTGGAGCCACCAAGCCGATGCCCCAGTACCCGCGCCAGCACCACCAGGCCGACGACCACGACCGGCAGTCCCCGCCGGCGTCCTGGAGCGCCACCCCGCCCGTCGGGCCCCGTCCGGTCGGTGGCTCTGGTCGAGGGTCCGGCATGACGGCGGGGCAGTTCTACCGCGACGCGTGGAAGCGCCTGCCGCGGGACTTCGGTTACATGGCGCTCACCGCCGTGCTGCTCTGCACGCTGTACTTCGCGTTCCCGACGGCGATCTTCGGTGGCGGCTTCCGCGACCTGTTCAACCCGTTCGTCCTGCTCATGTTCTTCATCGCGCTGTTCGTGGCGCGGTGGCTCGGACAGTTCGAGAAGCTCCGCATGAGCTGGGCCGACCCGAGGCCCATCCGCCCGGTGGACTGGACGCCGCGCTGGCAGCAGAACTGGTGGACCCGCACGGGATCGGCCGTCGCCAACCCGCACTACTGGCTCTACCTGCTGCACGCCGCGGTGGTCTACCCGTTGGCGGCGGTGGCGACCGTCGGTACCGGTGTCCTGCTGCTCGTCGCGTTCTTCTGGCCGATCGTCGTGGTCGGCGCCTGGGCCTTCGGCGGGGTCGGGACGCTCTCCTACCCGAGCTGGGACTACGGGGTCGTGGCCGGTGTCGGTGTCGCGGGGCTGCTGTCGATGGCCGCAGCGGTCGTGCTCCTGCCGCTGTGGGCCCGTGGGTCCGTCCTCGCGCACTACTGGATCGACTTCGGCCTGCTCGGCGGGTTCCGCGCCGAGGTGCTCGAGCGTCGTGTCGCCGGCCTGCAGGCCTCCCGCGCCGGTGCCGTCACCGCCGAGGGGCAGGCACTCCGCCAGATCGAGCGCGACCTGCACGACGGCCCCCAGCAGCGCCTCGTCCGACTCCGGATGGACCTGTCCGCCGCCGAGCGTGCCTTCGAGAAGGACCCGCAGAAGGCGAAGCAGCTCATCGGCGAGGCCTCCGAGCACGCCCAGGACGCCCTCGACGAACTCCGGGCACTGTCCCGCGGCTTCGCCCCGCCGATCCTGCTCGACCGCGGACTCGTCGCGGCACTGGAGGCACTGGTCGCCCGCACCCCGATCCCGGTGGGGCTCGACGTCCGGCTGCCCGAGGGTCTGGAGCTCGCCACGGAGATCCAGCGCAACGTCTACTTCACCGTGAGCGAGCTCCTGACGAACACCATGAAGCACGCCGGTGCCACCACCGCCGGGGTGTACCTCGGTCTCGTGGTGGACGCGTCCGGCCTCTGGTACCTGACGGTCAGCGTCACCGACGACGGCCGGGGTGGGGCCCGACCGCAGCAGGGCCACGGCATCGAGGGTCTGATCGGCCGCATGCGCGCACTCGACGGCGACCTGGTCGTGTCGAGTCCCGAGGGCGGCCCGACCGAGGCCACCGCCCGGATCCCGCTCGGCGCGCTGAACGGCGTGCCGACGGCGGCGAACCAGCGGTCGTGACCCCACGGGAGCCCGCGCGCTCCCACTAGGCTGGTCGGCATGACAGACGGCCCGGATGCAGCACGCATCCGGGCCGTCGTCGTCGACGACGCCGTCCTGCTGCGCGAGGGCCTGGCCCGCGTGCTCGACGAGGCCGGCATCGACGTCATCGGGCAGTACTCCGACGCCCGGGGCTTCCTCGCGACCCTGCCGGACGGTGCGCCCGACGTCGTGGTGATGGACGTCCGGATGCCGCCGACCTTCACCGACGAGGGCGTCCGCGCCGCCGTCGAGACCCGCCGGATCGCCCCGCGCACCGGTGTGCTCCTGCTCTCCCAGTACGTCGAGGCCACCTACGCCGAGGACGTCCTCGCCGCCGGTGCGACCGGCATCGGGTACCTGCTCAAGGACCGCGTCACCCGGCTCGAGGAGATCGACGACGCGGTCCGCCGGATCGCCGCCGGCGGCACCGTGCTCGACCCCGAGGTCGTCACGCAGCTGATGAGCCGGCGCCGTGACCCCCTCGCCGCCCTCACCCCGCGCGAGCGCGACGTGCTCGGGCTGATGGCGGAGGGCCGCACGAACGCCGCCATCGCCCGCGCCCTGGTGATCGGCACCGGCGCCGTCGAGAAGCACGTGTCGAGCATCTTCGGCAAGCTCGCGCTCGAGGACACCGGAGAGGACCACCGCCGCGTCCTCGCCGTCCTCGCCTACCTCGGATGAACCGAGCCCGAAGATGAACCGAGCCCGAGGATGAACCGGGTCCCCGCACCCCTGCTCGCCCTGACCGCGATGGTGTCCGTCCAGCTCGGCGCCGCGATCGCGAAGACCCACTTCGACGACGTCGGCGCGGTCGGCGCCGCCACGCTCCGGCTCGTCATCGGTGCCGTCGTGCTCGCCCTTGTGGTCCGTCCCCGCGTGCGGTACTGGACGCGAGCGCAGTGGCTCGGGGCGATCGGCCTCGGCCTCGCGCTCGGCGGCATGAACGTCTTCATCTACCTGTCGTTCGCGAGCATCCCGATCGGCGTCGCCGTGACGATCGAGTTCCTCGGACCGCTCGCCCTGTCCCTCGTGCACACCCGGCGCTGGCGCGATGCCCTGTGGGCGGTGCTGGCGCTCGCCGGGGTCGTGCTGCTCGGCGTCGGTCCGACCGCGGTGACCGAGGTCGGCGGGGTCGTCTGGGCCGTCCTCGCCGCCGGCTGCTGGGCGGGTTACATCGTGATGAACCGGCACGTCGGCGCCGCGATCCCCGGGGTCGACGGCCTGGTGGTGTCGATGGTGGTCGCGATGCTCGTGTCGCTGCCGTTCGGGCTCCGGTCGGCGGTCGACGGCGTCCTGCGCGAGCCGACCCTCCTGATCGTCTTCGGTGCCGTCGCCGTGCTGTCCAGCGTGCTGCCGTACGCCCTCGAGATGCTCGCGCTCCGGCGGATGCCGACACGGGTCTTCGGGGTGCTGCAGAGCCTCGGCCCGGCGATCGCCGCCCTCGCCGGTCTCGTGGTGCTGGCCGAGGGGCTCTCGGTGCTCGAGACGGTCGCCCTGGCGTGCGTCACCGCAGCGAGCGTCGGCGTGACCCTGTCGGCCCGCCGCCGACGCGGCGGAGCCGCGGGGTGAACGAAGAGGAGGCCCGGATCACGTCCGCCGACAGCGGTACGTGATCCGGGCCTCCTCGAGAAGACCGTCTACTCGTCGCGCAGGAAGTCTGCGTACGTGGGTTCCGACTGCTCACCCGACAGGAGGGCCGGATCGTTGATCCGGCGCTCGACGTAGGCGCTGATGACCTCGGGCGGGGTGAGCACGTGGGCGACCCAGGACGGCACCGCTGTGTTCTTCATGGTGCCTCCTCCTCCGGAGCAGCCCTCGGACCGAATGCCTCGATCAGTGAGTTACTTGCTGAACCGGTGTTCGCTAAACCATCCTCGGGGTGCGTGCGGAAGTCAACGCAGTGCGGTCTGCGGACTCCGATTCGCGCGGTCGGCCTGGTCCACCCGCAGCGTCCGGTGCTTCACCGCGGAGCGCCACACCCAGGCCTCGGCCTGCTGCCCGAACTGCGCCCACTCCACCAGTACGGCGTCACGCGTCCAGCTCTTCGCGAAGGCCTTCACGCGGACGTGGAAGGTTGGGAACTGGATCCAGGCCCAGACCGGCTTGGGGGTGACGGCGTGGCAGACGTCATCGCCGCGGGCGTCCTCGGACAACGAGTACGCGCGCGGACGCTCGACCTCCGGGTGTTCCGGGGGCTGCCACCGGTTCTCGCGACGCCGTCCCACGACGGTATTCGAACGTGTGTTCGAACGACAGTCAAGTCGACCGCGCCGTCTGGACGAGCGCCGCGCGCCGGACGGGCGTGTCGTCGGAGCGAGAACGGCGGGGAGCGTGTTCCGCTGGCGGGGTCCCGGGCATAGGGTGCGGGCATGCAGAGCAGCACGGGGGTACGGGTGGTGTCGGCGGCCGCGGTGGTGGCGGCGCTGGTGTTCGGGGCGAGCGGCGTGCTGGGGACGATCTGGCTCGCACCGTGGGAGCTGTCGCCGACCTGGTTGCAGGCCGGTGCGGTGGTCGCCGGGCTCGCGGGCGTGGTCGTCCTCGTCGCGGCGGTGCGCGCCCGGGATCGCCGTGCACTGGCGTTCGCGGTGTCGGTCCTCGCGTTCGCGCTGCTGTGGCCGGCTCCCGGGTGGGCGGTCGAGGTGCTCCTCGTCGTCGCGCAGGGCGCCCTCGTGGCCTTCGGCGTCGTCACCGTCCGGAGTGAACCGGGTGTGCAGCGGGCCTTCGGCTGGATCGTCACGGTGGCGGCTGCGGCGTGGTTCGTCACCGCACTGCTGATGGTGTCGGTGCCGCTCGGCGCGCTGCCGCAGACCGCGCTCGACGCCGCGGTGTCGCTCCCGGGGCTCATGCAGACCGTCGCCTACCTGGCCGCGGCGGTGCTCGTCGCCGTGCCGCTGCTGCGTCCGGTGGGCCGCGGTGTCGGCGCGCTGTGGGCCTCGGCCGAGGTGCGCTGACCCGGACTCCCGCCCGACTCAGCCCGCGCGGGCCGCCAGTCGTTCGGATCGTCGGCGTGCCTGCTCCCCGGGGTCCGGCACGGGGGCGGCCTGGATCAGGCGTCGCGTGTACGGGTCCCGGGGCGAGCGCAGGATGGCGTCACGGGTGCCCTGTTCGGCGACGCGCCCGCCGTGCAGCACGACGACCCGGTCGCACAGGGTGTCGACGACGGCGAGGTCGTGCGTGACGAACAGGCACGCGAACCCGAGGCGCCCCTGCAGCTCGCGGAACACGTCGAGCACGCGCGCCTGCACGGACACGTCGAGCGCGCTCGTCGGCTCGTCAGCGATCAGGAGCGCGGGGTCGAGTGCCACCGCGCGGGCGATCGCGACGCGTTGCCGTTGGCCTCCGGAGAGTTCGTGCGGGTAGCGCTCGGCGTACCCGCCGTCGAGACCGACGTCGGCGAGGAGTCGCTCGACACGCTCCTCGACCTGCGCCGCCGGCAGCCGGAGGATCTGGCGGAGCGGCTCGGCCACGGTCTGCCCGACGGTGTACCGGGGGTTCAGCGACCGGAGCGGGTTCTGGAACACCACGCCGACGTGCTGGCGCATCTGCCGGCGGGCGGCTCGTCGTGCTCCGGCGACGTCGGTGCCGTCGACGATGACCGACCCGGAGGTGATCGGGGCGAGGCCGATCGCTGAGCGGCCGATGGTGGTCTTGCCGCTGCCCGACTCCCCCACCAGGCCGACGATCTCGCCGCGGCCGACGGTGAACGACACGTCGTCGACGGCACGAAAGCGCCCCCGCAGGGTGCCGCCGTACTCGACCACGAGGTGCCGGACGTCCAGGACGGGTGCCGGTGGCTCGGTGGCGGGGTCGACCCGCGCCTCCGGTTCGACGCTCCTGCCCATGCGCGGGACCGCAGCGAGGAGTTCGCGCGTGTAGTCGGCGGACGGTGCGGCGAAGACCGCACCGGCGGCGCCGGTCTCGACGACACTGCCCCGGCGCATGACGACCACGCGGTCGGCGAGGTCCGCGACGACGCCCATGTCGTGCGTGATGAGCAGGATCGCGGTTCCCGTGCGCTCGCGCAGCGCGCGGAGCACGTCGAGCACCTCGGCCTGCACCGTGACGTCGAGGGCGGTCGTCGGCTCGTCCGCGATGAGCAGGTCCGGGTCGGCGGCGAGCGCCATCGCGATCATCACGCGCTGGGCCTGCCCGCCGGAGAGCTCGTGCGGGTACTGGCCCAGGCGGCGTTCGGGTTCGGGGACCTCCACGGCGCGGAGCAGTTCGAGCGACCGCTCCCGGACGGCGGCGCGGTCGTGTGCGGCATCGGCGCGTCGGACGGCCTCGGCGAGTTGGAAGCCGATCGTGAAGACCGGGTTCAGGGCCGCGGACGGGTCCTGGAAGATCATCGACACGCTCCGGCCCCGGACCGACCGGAGGGTGCGCTCGTCCGTGCCGAGCACCTCGAGGTCGCCGAGCCGGATGCTCCCCGAGGCGCGCGCACCGTTTGGGGCGATGCCCATGGCGGTCATCGCGGTCATGCTCTTGCCGGAGCCGGACTCCCCCACGACGGCGACGACCTCGCCGCGGGCGACCGTGAACGAGGCGTCGTCGACGGCGCGGACGACCTCGCCCTCGACGTCGAAGGTGACGGTGAGGCGTTCGACCGTCAGGACGTCGCTGGTGCTGCTCATGGGGTCTCCGGGGGGTCGGTGTCGTCGCGGGCGGCCTTGAAGGCCTCCCACTCCTCGAGCATCTTGCGGTGGTAGCCCTGCAGCCACTGCATGTAGTCGCGGCCGTTGAGCAGACGCTCGCGGACCTCGGCGTCCACGTCGCCCGTCCCGGTGCGGCCGGCACCCTCGACGACGGCGAGCCCGCGGCCGATGATGTCGCGCTGCCGGTCCAGGTACTTCCGTTCGCTGGCGAGCCAGGAGCCCCAGACGTCGGCCTCGGCGCGGAAGTAGTGGCTGCGCTCGCCGGCGACGATGTGCCGCTTGACGAACCCGGAGTCGACGAGCCGCCGGGTGGCCATCGACACCGACCCCGAGCTGGCGCCGAGCGCGGTCTGCAGGTCCGACGACGACGAGTGCGGCGCGCGGGTCATCATCAGGTAGCCGAGCACCCGGGCGTCGGTGAGGGGCATGCCCGCTCCGTCGTTGAGCATCAGGGCGAACTCCTCGACGAACGCCTGGCGCTCCGGTCCGAGCAGCCGGTCGTCGTCGGTGCCCGTACCCCCGTCGTCGGTGCCCGTGCCCCCGTCGTCGGTGCCCGTACCCCCGTCGTCGGTCACGAGGCCAGCCCGGCGGCCACCTCGGGTCGCTCGTCCGGGATCGACCACGGCTCCTGCGACATGCCGCCACCGCCGCGGATCGCCTGCACGGTGCCGTCCTCGTCGCGGGTGTAGGTGATGTCCTCGTCGACCGAGCCGAAGCGGTTGCCGTGGGTCATCCGCAGGGTGTCGGCGTCGACGACCTCGAGTCGGGTGGGGGTGTCCATCGGCTCGGGGCCGGACGGGTCGACCTCGATGAGCCGGTCGCCGATCCGGGCGACGTCGGTGACGCCCCACGGGTTCGCGAAGCGTCCGGTGAAGGTGGCCGTGTCGACGTCGTCGGGCACCGGGGTCCCCGGGGCGTCGGCGTCGGCCGCGGCGTCGAGCATCGCGATGATCGCGGTGGCGATGACCGCGGCGGGTCCGGCGGCGGCGCTGGTCAGCACGGACACCACGAGTCCGGAGGCCGGGTCGAACATCGACTGGGTGATGTGGCCGGGGAACCCGCCGGAGTGGCCGCGGATCTCCCGGCCGCCGATCCGGTCGACGATGAAGCCGGCACCGTAGCCACGGGCGGCGGGGTCGTCGGTGGCGCTCCAGGCCTTCCGCTGTGCGAGCCGCTTGGAGTGGTCGTCGAGCAGGGTGCCCTGCCCGATCACGTGCTGCGAGAAGTACCGGACCAGGTCGGACGCGGTGCCGTGGAACCCGGTGGCGGCGGCCATCGCGCGGGTGTCGACGTGGTCGATGCGCTGCCGGTGCCGCGCGGTGTGGAAGCCGGTGTACCCGACCACGAAGTCGTCCGCGCGGGACGGGTCCCAGTCCGGGCCGGTGTTCCGCAAGCCCAGGGGTTCGGTGATCGACTCGCGCACGAAGTCGTTGTACGACTGCCCGGACACCGCGGCGATGACGAGGCCGAGCAGCGAGTAGCCGAGGTTCGAGTAGTTGAACGACGACCCGGCCGGTACCTTCTGGCCGCCATCGAGCACGAGCGCGAGGAGCTCCTGCTCGTCGGGGAACGCCCGCAGCAGGGACCAGTAGTCGCCGTCGTGTCCGTCGCGGATCACGCCGGCGCCCATCTCCATGAGCTCGCGCAGGGTGGCGTCGGCGAGCGGGGACCCGCCCTCTACCAGGGCGGGGACGTACGTGCCGACGGTGTCGTCGAGCCGGAGCGACCCGCGCTCCGCGAGCTGCAGCAGGGCCGTCGCCGTGAAGGTCTTGGAGTGCGAGGCGATGCGGAACAGGTCGGTGGTGGTCAGGCGGCGGCCGGCCTCGACGTCGGCGTAACCCCAGGCCTCGTCGAACAGGACCTCGTCGCCGTACCTGACGGCGACCTGCACGCCCGGCACACGCAGCTGCCACACCTTGTAGGACACCCACTCGCGGATGTAGGGCAGGGTCTTCCGGTACGCGGAGAGGGTGTCGGTCACGGTGGTCCTTTCGAGAGCGGTTCTGTCCGAGTCTGGCGCGTCGGTCGCGGCGATGTCCGCCGCGACGCGGTCGACGGCCGTCAGCGCCGTCAGCGCCGACGTGGGTCGAGTGCGGCGCGCAGCGTGTCGCCGAGCGCGATGACGGCGAGCACGGTCACGGCGAGGAACGCCGCGGGGGCGATGAGCATGTGCGGTGCGCGGAGGAACTGCGACGTCGCCGCGGACAGCTGCAGCCCCCACGAGATCGCCGGACGCTCCAGTCCGATGCCGAGGTAGGTCAGCGACGACTCGGACACGATGACCCCGCCGACGGTGATGGTGGCGAGCACGAGCAGGGGTGAGATCGACGACGGCAGCACGTACCGGGTGGTGATCCGCCACGTCGACAGCCCCATCGTCCGGGCGGCGAGCACGAACTCGGCGCCCCGGACGCTGCGGACGCTCGACCGCACGAGCCGGGCCATCGTCGGCCACCCGAACAGGGCGAGCACGAGCGACACGGTGAGCACCGACCGCTCCCCCACGCTGTTCAGCACGACGACGGCGCCGAGCAGGAACGGGAACCCGAGGAACACGTCGGTGAGCCGGGCGAGGACGGCGTCCACCCATCCGCCGACCATCCCCGCGACGGTCCCGACGACGACCGCCACCATGCCGGCGAGCACGGTCGTGAGCACCGCGACGGCGATCGACGACCGGGTGCCCCAGACGACGTTCGCGTACACGTCGCAGCCCTGCAGGTCGAAGCCGAACGGGTGCCCGGCGGTCGGTGCCGCCCCGCTCCGGCCGAGGTCGCACACCCGCGGGTCGCCGTGGCCGAACAGGCCGGCGAACACCTGCGGGAACGCCGCGATGAGCAGGACCACCACGAGCACCGACGCGGGCACCCAGAACCCCGGCGTCCGTGCGGCGGCGAGCAGTGGCCGGCGCCGGACCCCGACGACGGGTTCGACGGTGGCGCCGAGGGCTTCGGTGGTCATCGCGAGACTCCTGTCCGGACGCGCGGGTCGAGGGCGGCGTGCAGCAGGTCGACGAGCACGCTCGTGACGAGGAACACCAGGATGAGGGCGGTCGAGATGCCGACGACGACGGCACCCTCGTGCGAGCGGATGCCCTGGAACAGCAGGTTGCCGACGCCGGGCAGGTTGAAGATGCCCTCGATGATGACGGTGCCGCCCATCAGGTACCCGAGGTCGGTCGCCAGGTACGTCGCCGTCGGGATGAGCGAGTTCCGCAGCACGTGCACACCGACGATCCGGCCCGGGGCGAGCCCCTTCGCACGGGCCGTCCGCACGTAGTCGGCATCGAGCGTCTCGATCATCGAGGTCCGGGTGAGCCGGGACACCGCGGCCAGGCCGAACAGGGCGATCACGAACGCCGGCAGGACGTAGGCGGTCGGCCACCCGGCGGTGACACCCGCGACCGGGAACCAGTGCAGCCGCACCGAGAACACCAGCTGCAGGGCCACGCCGAGCACGAACACGGGGACGGCTCCGACGACGATGGTGCCGACGAGCACCGTCTTGTCGAGCACGGTGCCGCGCTTGAGCGCCGAGACCACGCCGAGCCCGATGCCGAGGACGATCTCGAGCGCCCACGCGCTCAGCGCCAGCGTGATGGTCACCGGCCACCGCGACGCCATCTGCTCACCGACGGGCTGCCCGTTGAAGTCGGTGCCGAAGTCGCCACGGAACAGCCCGCCCACGTACTGCACGTACTGCAGCCAGAGCGGCTGGTCCAGGTGGTACTCCGCCCGCAGCGTGCGCACGACCGTGTCGGTGAGCGGGCGCTCGCCGCCGAGGGCCTTGATCGGGTCACCCGGCAACGCGAACGTCATCGCGTAGATCAGGAAGGTCACCCCGAGGAACACGATGACCAGGCCGCCGAGTCGGCGACCGACGGCGAGCGTCGGACGCATCACGCGCCTCCCGAGACGGTCGCCGACACCGGCCGGGAGGCGCGGGTCGGGTCCGCCACGTGCGCCGCGCAGGCGAGGATCGCCCCGTACTGCACGCCCACGAGCTTCCCCACCGGGATCGGCTGCGCACCCGTCGACGCGTCCGCCTGCCACCGCGCGTACCGCTCGGCCAGGCGATCGCGGAGCCGCCGGAGCGGCGCGGACGCCGTGCCGGCGGTGGTCTCCGCCTCGACGGCACGCAGCAGCATGCCGCCGTAGCGCAGGCGGAAGCAGCGGACGAGGTCCTCGCAGCCGAAGCGCTCCGCGACGGTCGCCGTCCGGTCGGCCGGTTCCCGCTCGGCCCGGCGGCGGTCGGTCTCCGCCGTGCCGACGAGCATCGGCACGAACGCCCGGGATGCCTCGACGAACGGGGACGGGATCGAGAGCATCGGCGTCGCCTCGTCGAGGAACGCCTGCAGTTCTGTACCCGATGCCCCGAGCTCGTCCGCGCACCGGCGGAGCAGGTCGGCGTAGGACTCGTCGGTCGGGGTCTGGTCGTCGGCGTCGGGGTGGCTCCAGTACGGCAGCTCGGCCACCATGCACAGGGCCCCGTGCCGCATCGCCCAGGCGGCACTCGACCCGCCGTGGATGTGCTCGCCGGGGTCGACGCCGAGCCCCTCGAGGTAGGCGTACGCCGTCTCGATGCCGTCCATCGCGAACACCGCCGGGGCGAGCTCCCGCAGGTACGGCGACTCGGGCTCCCCGGTGTCGAGCGGCAGCCCGAGCGCGGCCGGGACCGCGTGCAGGGTGTCGACGACGGCGGGCAGGTCCTCGGACAGGTAGTAGTAGACGCCGCCCATCTCGCCGTTGTGCAGGCTCACGAGCAGGTCCGGCTCGGTGTCGTCGATGAGCCGCATGAACGCGAGCGTCTCGGGCAGCACCCGGTCGAAGTACACCGACCTGTAGCTGTTCGGGAACGTCCACTCGACCTGGCTGTCCGGGGCGGGCCGGTAGAAGTGCCGCGAGTAGAACACCCGGTCGTGCGGGTCGTGGAACCACGCCTCGTTGAGCCGCATGCCGTCCGGGTCGATCGTCGGGACGATGTGCCAGGTGACGTCGAGCCCGGCCATCCGTTCGTCACCGAGGGCCGTCTCGGCGAGGTGCAACGCCGTCCACGAACCGATGGGCTCGTTCGGGTGCACCCCGCCGACCACGACGGCCGCGTGCGACCCGGTGCCGATGCGGTAGCTGTGCAGGGGTTCGCCGAGGCGGCTCGTGCCGATCCTGGTGACCGTGACCCGGTCGGGGTGCGCTGCGGCGAGCGCCGCGAACCGGGCGTGCAGGTCGTCGACGAGCGGGAAGCCGTCGCGGTCGGGGACGCCCCGGACCAGGTCGAGGATGGTGTGCTGCTCCATGCCCGCCCTACTTCACGGCGATCTGGGCGATGACGGGGCTGCCCGCGACCGCCGGCAGCTTCGCGATCTTGTCGCTCGTGACGTACGAGTACTTGTCGAAGAAGGTCGGGACGATCGGGAAGTCCTCGAGGACCGCCTCCTGCGTCTTCGTGTAGTACCCGTTCGCCTCGTCCTGCGACCCGGCGGAGTCGGCCTTCGCGAGCAGCGAGTCGACGTCGTCGGACTGGTAGTAGCCGGTGCACGGGGCACAGCCGCCGGCCGTGGTGAACAGCGCGCGGAGCGTGTTCTGCTGGCTGATGTAGAGCGCGCCCCAGTGGCCGAAGTGCGGGCCGGCGACCTTCTTGTCGGTCAGCTCCGAGTAGTACGACGCCCAGTCGGTGGTGGCCTTCGCCTCGGCGTCGACGCCCAGGTTCTGCCGGATCTGGTTGGCGTACGCCTCGTACAGGGAGTCGAGGCCGGTGCCGCCCGGGTAGACGAGCGTCATGGTGCCGTCGAACCCGCCGGCGCTGGCGAGGAGCTGCTTGGCCGCCGCGGGGTCGAACTCGCAGGCGTCCCCGCAGATGCCCTCTTCCGTGCCCGACATCGACGGCGGGGTGAGGGCGGTGGCCGGTTCGTACAGGCCGCCGTAGATGGCGTCGTTCACCTGGTCACGGTCGATCGACATCGAGATCGCCCGGCGCACGTCGGGGTCGGAGTACCGGTCGTCCCACAGCGGGAACCCGAGGTAGTCGATGCCGGGGGCGTCGAAGGAGTGCAGGCGGTCGCCGAAGTCGGCCTTCGCGCTCGTCATCTTGTCGGTCGGCAGGAACAGCACGTCGGCGTTGCCGGCCAGGACGTCGGTGTAGGCGGTGTTCATGTCGGAGTAGCTGCGGAAGGTCACCTCGTCGGTGGCGGGCTTCGTGCCCTCGTAGTCCTTCCAGGCGGTGACGGTGAACTCCTGGTCCGCCTTCCACGCCTTCGTCATCTCGTACGGGCCGTTGCCGATCGGCTGCTTGTCGTACGCCTTCAGGTCGTCGTAGGCGGCCTCGGGCATCGGGTAGAACGCCGTCTGGGCCTGGCTGAGCTGCAGGGGGAACTGGCTGTCCGCGTGGGTGAGCGTGACCGTGAAGGTGTCCTTGCCGGTGACCTCGAGCCCCGACATCTCCTTGGTCTTCGGGGCGCCCTTCGCCGGGTTGAGGTCCGTGTACCCGACGATCCCGGCGAGCTGGCCGCTGTTCTCCCAGGCGTTCGGGCCGTAGGCGACGTGGTTCCAGGCCTTCACGTAGCTCTCCGGCGTGACGGCCTCGCCGTTCTGGAACGTCCAGCCGTCCCGCAGCGTGATCGTCCAGGTGGTGGCGTCGTCGCTCTCGACGCTCTTCGCCGCCACGTACCGCAGGTCCCCGTCGGCGTCGGTCTGGGTGAGCGGCGCGAAGACGCTCATCACCTGGTCGAAGGCCACGGTCTGCCGCCCCGGGGTCAGGTGGTCGGGCTCACCGGTCGCGTACACCAGGGTCGAGGCCGCGTCGTCGTCCGCGGTGCCGCTCGCGGAACAGCCGGTCGCCACCAGTGCCAAGGTTGCCGCTGCGGCCAGCGCGGCGATCGTCCTGCGTCGCATGATCTCTCCTCGATCGGGTGCGGCCGGATCCCTGCCCGGTCGTCGTGGTGGGAAAGCTAGGCCGGTTCGAATCCCGTCCACAAGACTTCTTTCAATCGACTCTGAAAGTTTTACCGCGCAGAAACACCGGCGAAACGACACTCGTCGCGCGCTCCGGCACGGTGTGCCACGCTCGGACCATGCGCCACACACCGCACTTCCTGATGACCGACGTCGACGAGGTCCGACGCCTCATCACCGGGAACCCGTGGGCGACGATCGTGTCGCACACCGCGGCCGGGCTGGTCGCCTCGCACTACCCGGTGCTGCTCGAGACCCCCGGCCCCGACGACGACCCGGACGCCCTCGTCCTGGTGTCCCACGTCGGCCGCCCCGACGAGGTCGCGCACGAACTCGGGCAGCACGAGGTGCTCGTCGTGTTCCAGGGCCCGCACGGCTACGTCTCCCCCGCCTGGTACCCGCCGGAGCAGTTCGTGCCGACCTGGAACCACGTCACCGCCCACGTCTGGGGCGCCCCCGAGATCCTGTCCGACGACGAGAACTTCCGGGTGCTCGGCGAACTCGTCGACCACTTCGAGCGGGTGATGCCCTCGCCCGTGTCGTTGCAGATCGACGAGGAGACCGCCCGCCGGATGGCCAAGGGCACCGTCGGGATCCGCATCCGGGTCACCCGGTTCGACGCCCGCGCCAAGCTGTCGCAGAACAAGGCCCCCGAGGTGATCGACCGCATCGTCGCCGGGCTGCGGGGCGACGGCCCCTACGCGTCGGCGGCGCTCGCCGACGAGATGGAGCGAGCGCACGCTGCGCGTGTCGACGACCTGGAGGAGCGGTGAGCGAGATCCTGCTGCGCACCGTCCGGCGTGTGGGCACCTCCGGAGCCCCTGCCGACGTCCGCATCGTCGACGGTCGCGTCACCGAGATCGCGCCGACCGGCACGCTCGACCCCACGAGCGTCGACACCGACGTGGTCGAGGCCGCCGGCGCCTGGCTCGGTCCGGGGCTCCGCGACCACCACACGCACTTCGACCAGTGGGCGCTCGTCCGCCGCCGCGTCGACGTCACCGGCTGCGACTCCGCCGAGACGACCGCCGACCTGCTCGCCGCCGTCGCGCGGGCGGGTGTGACGGACCGTGTGCTCGTCGGCCACGGGTACCGCGACGGTCTGTGGCCGCGCCCTGCGCGACGCGAGCTGCTCGACCGTGCCGCACCGGGCCTCCCGGTCGTCGTCATCAGCGCGGACCTGCACGCGGTGTGGTGCAACGCCCTCGCGCTCGCGCACTTCTCCGCGACCGTCGGCCGCCCGCTCGAGGCGGGCGAGGACGGGATCCTGCGCGAACAGGACGCGTTCGACGTGACCGGCGCGCTGTCGCAGGTGCCGGACGACCTGCTCGACGCCTACGTGGCGGACGCTGCCGAGGCAGCGGCGGCCCGAGGGGTGACGGGCGTCGTCGACCTCGAGATGCGCTTCGGGCTCGACCGCTGGCGCCGCCGGATCCACGCCGGCACCGACGCGATCCGGGTCGCGTCCGGGGTGTACCCGGCCGAACTCGACGCCGCCATCGCCCGGGGGCTGCGCACCGGCGACGTGGTCGACGGCACGCGGGGTCTGCTCACGATGGGGCCGTTCAAGGTGGTGACCGACGGTTCGCTCGGCACCCGGACCGCCGCGATGACGGACGGCTCCGGCGTGCTCGCCTGGCCGTTCGAGGACCTCGTGGCCATCACCCGTCGGGCCGTCGACGCCGGGCTCGTCCCCGCGATCCACGCCATCGGCGACCGGGCGAACACCCTCGCCCTCGACGTGTTCGAGACCGTCGGGGCCCGTGGCACGATCGAGCACGCGCAGCTGCTCGTCGACACCGACGTCGACCGGTTCGCCCGGCTCGGGGTCGCCGCGTCCGTGCAGCCCGAGCACGCGATGGACGACCGGGACATCGCCGACCGGCACTGGGCGGGGTTCACCGACCGGGCCTTCGCGTTCGCCTCACTCGCCCGGGCCGGGGCACGCGTGCTGCTCGGGTCGGACGCCCCGGTGGCGCCGCTCGACCCGTGGGTGTCCATGGCCGCGGCCGTCGGGCGCGACCGCGACGGCCGGGAGCCGTGGCAGCCGGCCGAACGGCTCTCGGCACTCGTCGCGTGGCAGGGCTCGACGGACGGCCGGGTCTCGGTGTCCGTCGGCGACGTGGCGGACCTGGTGCTCGTCGAGACCGACCCGCTCGTGGCGTCGTCCGCCGGTCTGCGGGCCATGCGGGTGCTCGGCACGGCCGTCGCCGGGCGGTTCACGTACCTGGAGGTGTGAGCGGGCGGGTGCGCCGTCGGAGGTGCGCTACTTCTGGTCCTTCGGGCACCAGTAGAGCTTCCGGCCGGCCATGTCGGCCATCCGGATCTCGGTGCCGCACACCCGGCAGGGCTCGCCCTGGCGGTGGTAGACCCAGTGGCGGTCCTTCCGCGAGCGCAGGGCCTTCTTGTGGTCGGCCTCGGACAAGTCGTCCATCGTCATCATCAGGCCGTCGCGGACCCCGTCGTGCAGCAGCTTCGACCAGTCCGCCCAGAGCGCCTTCGCCTGCTTGACGGTGATCTTCTTGCCCGGCTTGTACGGGTCGATGCGCTGCCGGAACAGCAGTTCGGCGCGGTAGATGTTGCCGATGCCGGCCACGACGGACTGGTCCATCAGCAGCTGGCCGATCGCGACGTTCCGACGGCGGACGTTGTCGACGAAGGTCTTCTCGGCCTCGGGTCCGTCGTCGTTCATCGGGTCGGGGCCGAGCTTGTCGAGGGCGCGCTGCACCTCGGCCGGGGTCTCCACCACGCAGGCGGTCGGGCCGCGGAGGTCGGCGACGGTGTCCTCGGTGAGGATCCGCACCCGGACCTGGCCGACCGGATCCGGCGGGAAGGACTCGATCGGGTCCTCCACCTTCTCCTGCTCGGCCATCCGGTAGCGGGCCAGCCGGGGTGCGCCGATCGAGCTGAGCGACTCTTCGCGGTCGTCGTCGTCGGACAGCGCCTCGGCGGTGGAGATCATCCCCGCGAAGTCCCATGCCCCGTAGAGCCCGAGGTGGACGCGGAGGAACAGGTCGCCCTCGAACTCCAGGAACATCTGCTTCGCCACGGCACGCGCGGCGATCATGCGCTTGCCGTCGAGCTGCGCGGCCCCGGCGGCGAAGCGACCCTGCGGGCTCGAGACCTCGCAGCGCTTGCCGACGAAGTGCCGGGTGAACTGGTTGGCGATGCGGTGGACGGAGTGACCCTCGGGCATTGGTCTTGTCTACTCGGTGCTGCTCGGTGTTGCTGGGCCGTGGGTCCGAGCCCTACGCGTCGATCTGACGACCGGCGATCAGCCCGGTGGTCTCGTACTCGGCGAGCTGCGCGATGCGGCGGGCGTGACGCTCCTCGCCGGAGAACGGCTCGGCGATGAACAGGTCGACGAACCGGATCGCTTCGTCCTCGGTGTGCTGGCGCGCGCCGATGGAGATGACGTTGGCGTCGTTGTGCTGCCGGGCGAGGACGGCGGTCGACTCGTTCCAGACCAGCGCGGCGCGGATGCCCTCGACCTTGTTCGCGGCGATCTGCTCGCCGTTGCCGGAACCACCGAAGACGACGCCGAGGGACTGGACACCGGCGCGCTGGTCCTGCACCACGGCGTGCGCGGCGTTGATGCAGAACGAGGGGTAGTCGTCAAGCGCGTCGTACTCGGTCGGACCGTGGTCCACGACCTCGTGCCCGGCTTCCGTCAGGTGGGTTGCGAGGGTCTTGTTGAACTCGAGGCCGGCGTGGTCCGTTCCGAGGTGGATGCGCATGGAACCGATCCTATTCCTGCGGCTCCGGGGCCCGGACCACCACTGGCTACGGTGCGCGGACCACCACCACGAGGTACCGGTTGGGGTCCTCGCCCGGGTTGCGGTAGACGACGTCGGCGGGGTCGCCGAGCTCGATCCGGTCCCCCGCCGCCAGACGCGTCGGCTCGCCGCCGACGACGACCTCCAGCACGCCGTCGACGACCCAGATGCAGTGCCGCAGGAACGCGTAGGCGGACGCCGGGTAGGCCACTTCGCGGCCGGCCGGGAGGCGCACCTCGGTGACGTCAGCGGGGAACGCCGCGCTCGAGACCGGACGACGGCGGTACCCGGTGTCGGGATCGGTCCAGGAATCGGCGGTCGCGCCGCGTTGGACCCCACGCGCCTCGTGGGGGTCCGTCGCCCTGGGCACCTCGTGCTCGAGGGCGTCGTCGAGGAGCTGCGAGATCGTCAGGCCGAAGGCACCGGACAGCCGGCCGAGGATCGTCGCGGTGGGGCTGGAGACCCCGCGTTCGACGCGGTTGATCATCGCGCGGGAGACGCCCGACTCCTCGGCGAGCTCGGTCAGGCTCCACTTCCGCTCGGTGCGGAGGCGCTGCAGGCGTTCGCCGAGCGCCCGCTGCTCGGCGACCGCGGTGTCGTCGGTGCCGGTTGCGGGATCGGCGCGCTCGTCGTCTACGATGTGAGACATGACGACAGCATATGCGACGAACGGGGTCGTGATCCGCGACTGCACCCCCGCCGACCTCGACGTCGTGCACGCCCTGCACGTCGATGCCGTGTTGCACTCCACCGCCATCTGGCAGGAGACCCCGCACCCGCGTGCGTACTTCGACGGATGGCTCGCTGCGCGGCAGGGCGACGGCTTCCCGGTGGTCGTGGCAGAGGTCGACGGGGTCGTGGCCGGCTACGCCACGTACTCCCAGTGGCGGCCGCACCAGGGGTACCGGCTGACCGTCGAGCACAGCGTCTACGTGGTCGAGGCGTTCCGCGGCCGGGGCATCGCGTCGACGCTGATGGCCGAGTTGGTCGCGCGCGCCACCGCCGAGGGGCGGCACGTGATGATGGCCGGGATCTGCAGCACCAACACGGGGTCGATCGCCCTGCACGAACGGCTCGGTTTCACCACGGTCGCGGTCGTGCCCGAGGTCGGGCGGAAGTTCGACCGGTGGCTCGACCTGACGATGATGCGGCTGCCGCTCGTCTGACCGCCGCCGGTCAGTCCGCGCCCGGCATCGGGACGTCCAGGGGCGGTGGCGACGGGCGGAACGACGGCGCGGTGTCACCGTGCGCGATCGGACGGTGGTCGGCGAACCAGGAGTACGCGACCGCTTCGTCCGCCTCGGCTGGACTCTCGTCGAGGCAGTCGTTGCACCGTGTGTGCCAGCCGGCCTCGTCGTGCCAACGGTGTGGATGGCCCTTGGCGACCCAGTCCGGCGACCACTTCACGTCGAAGGCGTACACGATCTCAGCGGCGATCCCCCACGCGAGGTTCTTGAGCGCCGCGTCCTCGATGCCCTTGTCCCACGAGAGCCAGCCGTTGCGGAGTTCCTCGAAGACGTTGTCCGCGAGCAGCTCGTGGTTCTTGTCGCCCCACTCGTCGCTCGAGGACCGCACGACGACCGCGGGCACGCTCGGGGTCGTCGCCGGCCCAGCATCGCTCGCCCGGTCGTCCCTGGCTTGGTCGGCGCCGTGGGTCCGCGCGTACCGCTCGCCGTCCGTCGTGTTCATCAGCCAGACCGAGTTCGCGAGGTCACCGTCGGGCTCGCCGGCGGCGGGCGCGCTGACGTAGCGTTCCCGGACGGTCGCGATCTGCTCGGCAGCAGTCCGCTCGGGTTCGACGAACGCGAGCTCCGAAGCGACGCGGACGAACATCCCGCTCGTCAGGAGCCCCCGACGGAGGCCGATCTCGACGGACCGCAGCGCCATCGCCCGGGCTCGGGTGGCGTCGGGTTCGTGATCGGTCCGCGCCATGCGGTGCAGCGCGCGGAGGTCGGTCGCGCACCCGTTCCGGTTGAACTCCGTGAGGTCGAGGAGCAGCTGTTCCTCGGGCGTCCGGGGTGCCGGCTCGGCGCTCGGTGTCAGGCCATCGTCGTGCCGGACACTACGTCGCTGGACCCGGGGGTCCTCCGCATCAGCGGGCGGGATGACGTCGATGTAGGCCTCGTGCCCGGGGAGGGGTTCCCGCATCGCGGCGACGGAGCCGTCCGGCATGGAGCGGACTTCCTCTGCGGGGAAGGGGACGTACTCGAGGCCGGCGTCAGACAACGATCTCGTCTCCGTGTTCTTCGATGACGTTGCCGTCCTCATCCCAGACCGCACGAAGTCGCGGGACCGGGTCCTCACCAGCGAGCTCTCGCCGCGATCGCTCCCGTCCGTACAGCTGTGCGCCTGTCTCCGTCCGCATCAGGTAGCACGGCCAGTACTGCACCTCGTCAGGAGCGAGGTCAATCGTGTAGATCGACGCGACCCTGTCGACGACGGCCTCGACGCTTGCTGTCCAGGTTTCCCAACCGGCACGCCCAGTGCCGTTCTCCTCGTAGTTGCCGACGCACACGAGATCACGCTCGAGCAAACGACCGAGCACGTCGAGGAGCCATTCACGAGTCTCCCCCAACGGCCGACGGCGTCCCTTCTCTATGTTGCCGGTCCAGGCCCACAGGTTCTCGCCGGTCCCGTCCTGGACGGACGCCAGACAGTAGTAGGTGAACTCATTCATCGACATCATCCTTCCGGCATCGCATCGTCGGGGAGGTCATGCGGCGCCGATCCTTCGGGGAGATGCACCTTCACGTTCTCCCATTCCGACGTCTTCGAGTTGTGCACTTCGACCACTGGCCCTCCCGTGCCGCTGTCGCGTCGGTACTGGACGCGTGTTCCGTCAGGGAGGACGACTTGGATGCGGTCGGGTGTCGATCCCGGAGCGAGCGTGCCGCCTCGGCTGAGCTCACGCCATGCCTCGACGGCTTCCTCTGGAGTGTCGACCTCGCGATGCGGCTCGGTCTTCCCCGGGCGTCCGATGGAGCGGATCCGCTCGTTGGCCTCGTCGCCGGTCATCGGTCCGACCACGTCCGTCATGATCCCGGCGCCACCCGCGACCTCGCGGGGCTTGCCCGTGAGCGGATCGTGCGTCCAGGCCCACGCGTCCCGGTCGGCCTGGGCCATCCGTTGCCGCATGGCGTCGGCCGGGGTCTGCTGCTTCGTGTCCCCGCTGAGGCCGAACAAGATGCCCAGCACGCCCAGCGCCGACAGGCCACCGACCGCGCTGCCGGTACCGGCAGCGGTCCCACCGGCGCGGTGCCAGCCCGCGCCGCGCCTCCAGTCCGTCAGTCGGTGGTGTCGAAGACCGGGCCGACCGTGCGCGAGCGCTTGAGCTCGAAGAAGCCGGGGTACTTCGCGACGGCGACGACGCCGTCCCACAGGTCGAGCGCCTCCTGGCCCGTGGGCGCCGGGGAGATGACCGGTCCGAAGAACGCGGTGCCCGCGACGGCGATGACCGGCGTGCCGACGTCCTGTCCGACGCGGTCGATGCCGTCCTGGTGGCTGGCACGCACGGCGGCGTCGACCTCGTCGGTCCAGGCGTACTCGAGCAGGTCGGCGTCGAGGCCGAGTTCGGCGAGCACGGCGGGGACGACCTGCTCCGGGTCGGACTCCTGGCGGTGGTGGATGTGCTCGCCGAGGGCGTCGTAGAGCGGCTTGACGACGTCCTGTCCGAGCCGGAGCCGCGCCGCCGTGACGATGCGCGGGTAGACCTGGCCGGCGTGCAGGCGCTCCTTGTAGGCGTCCGGGACGTCCTGGTCCTCGTTGAGGACGAACAGGCTCATCACGTTCCAGGTCACGTCGAGGTCGCGGTGCTCGGCCACCTCGCCCACCCAGCGGCTCGTCATCCAGGCCCAGGGGCAGTTCGGGTCGAACCAGAACTCCACGGCGGTGCGCTCGCTGGTGGGGTCGGTCGGGTTGTCCACAGTCGTCTCGGTCACGCTCCGAGCGTACGCGGCGTCGCTAGGCTGGAACCCATCGTCCCGCCGGCGCACGACGCCGTCCGGGGCCCCGTACGCGGACACCGATCGTCCGCGTCCCCAGCGAAGATGGAGCGTTGCGTGCCCGGAGAGAACCTCACCCGAATCGAAGCCCAGGAGCGCGCGGCCGTCGTCGCCGTGCAGACGTACGACGTCGAGCTCGACCTGACCCGCGGTGCAGAGAGCTTCGGCAGCACGACGCGGGTGCGCTTCACCGCCACCGCCGGCGCATCGACCTTCATCGACGCCATCACGAAGACCGTGCACTCGATCACACTGAACGGCACGGCGCTCGACGTCGCCGCGGTGAACGACGGCGTGCGCATCCAGCTCGACGACCTGCAGGAGCAGAACGAGCTCGTGGTCGTCAGCGACGCGCTGTACACGAACACCGGTGAAGGCCTGCACCGCTTCGTCGACCCGGTGGACGACGAGGTGTACCTGTACTCCCAGTTCGAGGTCCCCGACTCGCGCCGCATGTTCGCGGTGTTCGAGCAGCCCGACCTGAAGGCCGAGTTCTCCTTCACCGTGACCGCGCCGTCGCGGTGGCAGGTCGTCTCGAACTCCCCCACCCCGGAGCCGCACGTCGACGGCGACGTCGCGACCTGGGCCTTCCCGCCCACCGCGCGCATCTCCAGCTACATCACCGCGCTCGTCGCCGGCCCGTACGAGGTCGTGCGCGACGAGCTGACCAGCCGCGACGGCCGGACGATCCCGCTCGGCGTCTTCGCGCGCAAGTCGCTCGCCTCGTACCTCGACCCCGAGTACGTGTTCGACATCACGAAGAAGGGCTTCGCGTACTTCGAGGAGAAGTTCGACGTCGCCTACCCCTTCGAGAAGTACGACCAGCTCTTCGTGCCGGAGTTCAACGCCGGCGCGATGGAGAACGCCGGGGCCGTCACCTTCACCGAGACCTACGTGTTCCGGTCGAAGGTCACCGACGCCATCAAGGAGCGCCGGGTCGTCACGATCCTGCACGAGCTCGCCCACATGTGGTTCGGGGACCTCGTCACCATGAAGTGGTGGAACGACCTCTGGCTCAACGAGTCGTTCGCCGAGTGGGCCTCCACGATCGCCACGGCTGAGGCCACCGAGTGGACCGAGGCCTGGACCACGTTCCAGGCGATGGAGAAGTCCTGGGCCTACCGCCAGGACCAGCTCCCCTCGACGCACCCGATCGTCGCGACGATCAACGACCTCGAAGACGTCCAGGTCAACTTCGACGGCATCACCTACGCGAAGGGCGGCTCGGTCCTGAAGCAGCTCGTCGCGTGGGTCGGCATCGACGCGTTCTTCGCCGGTGTCTCCGCCTACTTCAAGAAGCACCACCACTCGAACACCGAGCTCCGCGACCTGCTGGTCGAGCTCGAGGCGACGAGCGGCCGCGAGCTGACCGAGTGGTCGAAGCTCTGGCTCGAGACCGCGGGCGTCAACACCCTGCGCCCCGAGATCGAGACCGACGAGTCCGGTGTCATCACGTCGTTCACCGTCCTGCAGGAAGCCCCCGCCGACTACCCGACGCTGCGCCCGCACCGTCTGGCGATCGGCGTCTACGCATTCCGGAACGACGAGTCCGCGCCGTTCGGCGCCGACACGGCATCCGCCGGCGGCAAGCTCGAGCGGGTCCACCGCGTCGAGATCGACGTCGACGGCGCCCGCACCGACGTGCCCGAGCTCGTCGGCGTCCAGCGCGGCGACCTCGTGCTGCTCAACGACGACGACCTGGCCTACGCCAAGATCCGTCTCGACGAGCACTCCCGGCGCACCGCGATCGAGCACCTCGCGTCGATCGCGAACCCGCTCGCCCGCTCGATCGTCTGGGGTTCCGTGTGGGACGCCACGCGCGACGCCGAGTCCCCGGCCAGCGACTACGTCCGGCTCGTGCTCGGCAACATCGCGACCGAGACCGAGTCGACGACCATCCGTACGACGCTCTCGCAGCTGCTGCTCACCGCACGCAACTACGTGGCGCCCGGCTCGGTCGAGGCCACGGTCCGCACCGTCGGCGACACGCTCTGGCAGCTCGCCTCCTCGGCCGAAGCCGGTTCGGACGCGCAGTTCCAGTTCGTGAAGTTCTTCGCGCAGATCCCGTCCACGCCCGAGCACGTCGCGACCCTGCAGGGCCTGCGCGACGGTTCGGTCACGCTGCAGGGCCTCGAGATCGACACCGACCTGCGCTGGGAGCTGCTCGAGGGCCTCGTGCTCGCGGGTGCCGCCGACAACGCCGAGATCGACACCGAGCTCGCCGCGGACAAGACGGCGTCGGGTGAGCAGGCCGCGGCCCGTGCCCGGGCGACGATCCCGACGGCCGAGGGCAAGCTGGCGGCGTTCTCGTCGCTGGTCGACTCGTCCGAGCTGCCGAACGCGATCGTGCGCCAGACCACGGTCGGGTTCCAGCACGTGAACAGCCCGGTGCTGCTCGAGGGGCTGGTGCCGAAGTACTTCGAGGTGCTCACGCGCATCTGGGCCGAGCGCAGCTACCACATGGCCGACACCATCGTCTCGGGCCTCTACCCGGCGCCGCTCGCGTCGGCCGAGCTCCGTGACGCCGCAGCCGCGTGGCTCGAGGAGCACCCGGAGACGCCGGCCCTGCGCCGCATCGTGTCCGAGAGCCTCGCGGGCACGGAGCGCGCACTCCGGGTCCAGGCCGCCGACGCCTGACCCGTCGTCCCACCCGGCGGGGTCTTGGTGTTCCTCCAGGGACGCCGAGGCCCCGCCGCTTAGCATCGACCGGATATGAACTTGGCTGCAGACTCCACCGACGTCCCGAAGTGGGCCTCCAACACCTTCACCCAGTTCGTCGAGGCGTGGCACATCCCGATCACGATCGTCATCACGATCCTCGCGGCGATCCTCGTCCGCGTGTTCCTCCGCCGCATCATCAAGCAGGTCGTCGACCGGGTCGTGAACGGCGTCAAGAAGCGTCAGGGCGCTGAGGACACGCAGGCCCTCATCGCCTCGCCCGTGCAGACCGCCCGCGTCGTGCAGCGGACCCGGACGCTCGGCAGCGTGCTCGAAAACCTGGCGACGGTGATCGTCGTCGTGATCGCGCTGGCGATCATCATCCCGGTCGCGATCCCGAACGCCGCGGTCGGCATCGTCGGCGGTGCGTCCCTCGTCGCCGCCGGTCTCGCCGTCGGCGCCCAGTCCATCGTCAAGGACCTGCTGTCCGGCGTCTTCATGATCCTCGAGGACCAGGCCGGCGTCGGTGACGTCGTCGACACCGGTCAGGCCACGGGCGTCGTCGAGAACGTCGGCCTGCGCGTCATGCAGATCCGCGACGTGAACGGGATCCTGTGGTTCGTGCCGAACGGCCAGATCCTGCGCGTCGGCAACCTGTCGCAGGGCTGGTCGCGCGTGCTCGTCGACATCACCGTGCCCTACGACACCGACATCGACGCTGTGCAGGACGCCCTGCTCAAGGCCGCGGTCACGATGTCGCAGGAGCCCCGCTGGCGGCAGCGCATCGTCGAGAAGCCGGAGATCTGGGGCCTGCAGTCGATCACCGACGCCGGCATGGTCTTCCGCCTCGTCGTGAAGACCCGGGCGTCCGAGCTGGACGTCGTCGGCCGGGAACTCCGCACCCGGCTGAAGCACGCCGTCGACGAGCTCGGCATCACGCTGCCCGCGATGGCGATGATCATGCCCGAGGGCTGGGAGAACGCCACCTCGATCAACGGCCTGCGCACCATCCGGACCCAGCCGACGCCGGCGCCCACGAAGCCCCGGCGTACCAAGCGCAACGTCCTCGGGCAGCCGATCCGCACGGACGACCCCGACAGCGGGAAGGACCCCCGATGACCGACCCCACACCGCCGAGCGGTCTCGGCATGCCCGGCGGACTCGGCACCACCCCGGGGCTCGGCGTCCCCGGCGTCCCGGCGCAGCCGATCACCCTGCGCGTCGGGGAGCACGGTGCCTCGGCCACCGGGTCGCTATACGAGCGGATCGGCGGCGCCCCGACCTTCGACCGGCTCGTCCGACGCTTCTACGAGGGCGTGCAGCAGGACGACGTCATCTGGCCGATGTACCCGGCCGACGACCTCGAGGGTGCGATCTGGCGCCTGTCGGCGTTCCTGCAGCAGTACTGGGGCGGCCCGGGCACCTACAGCGAGCAGCGCGGGCACCCACGGCTCCGGATGCGACACAACCCGTTCCGCATCACGTCCGAGGCCCGCGAGCGCTGGCTCCACCACATGCACGAGGCGGTCGAGTCCCTCGGGCTCGCGCCCCTCGACGAAGCCGAGCTCTGGGGCTACCTCGACCGCGCTGCCCACGCGATGACGAACACCTTCGACTGACGCGCGGGCACAAACGCCGTCGTGTCGTCGAGACGCCGCCGAATCCGGCGGCGTCTCGACGCTCCCGCGGCGTCTTCCGCTGACGCCGGCGTGCAGTGATCGTCACGAGTGGCGGACGGGAGGCCCGTGGCGGCGCCGCCACGGGCCTCCCGTCCGCCTTTCCCCGCGTTCTCGTGTTCGCGAGACGCCGGCGTGTCCGTCTGACGCCGCCATGTGCGTTCCACGCCTCCGGATTCGGCGGCGTCTCGCGGAACCGGCAGCGTGTTCGCGGGACGCCGGCGTCTTTGGTGGGCAGCGCGTCAGCGCACGTACGCGCCGGAGGCGAGGTCCTCGACCAGGGTCGGCCGCGACGGGCGCCAGCCGTAGGCCGACCGAGCGTGGGCGCCGGAGGCCTCCTGGTGCAGGAGCAGGGCGTCGGCGTAGTCGGTGCCGAGCCGCTGCCGGCTGGCCTCGACGCTCTCGGCCACGACGGGCGATCCGTGGGCCCCGGCCTCGGCGAGTTCGCGCACGGTCGGGTTGTCCCCCGTGGCCGCGACGATGTACCCGTCGGGCGCGCCGCGGTGCAGCGCGAGGACGTACAGCTCGCCGAGGTCGTCCACGTGCACCGTCGTCCAGCGCTGCGAACCGTCGCCCACCAGGTGCACGGGCTGCTCGCCGTCGCCGACGAACATCGCCGGGATGCCGGCGCCACGGCCGTACACGATGCCGGGCGCGACGACCGTGCTCCGCACGGCGCTCGCGCGGAGTGCGGCCTCGTTGGGCCCGCGCCAGGCGGTCAACGTCGGCGGGTCGATCGGCGACTGCTCGGAGATGTCCGTCGAGTCACCGAAGGTGAAGATCCCACCGGTGTGCACGAACGGCTTGGGCGTGCCGGCCAGCGCACCGATCGCCGTGCGGATGAAGTCGGGGTCGACGCCCGGCGCTGACGCCGTGTGGACCACACCGTCGCTCTCGTGCAGCAGCCGTTCGACGACCTCGGTGTCGGTGACGTCGCCGACCAAGGCACGGCCGCCCGCGTCGCGGACGTGCTGGGCCTTCTCGTCGGACCGGACGAGCGCGGTGACCTCGTCGCCGTGGGCCACGAGGGAGCGGAGGACGGCGGAGCCGATGTACCCGGACGCACCGGTGAGGAGGACGTGCATGGGTCCAGCCAACCACGGCGGCCGGGCCGGGTCGGGGTTGCGGTCGCGGTCGCGGTTGCGGTCGCGGTCGCGGTCGCTAGGAGCTCAGGGTCCAGGCGCGGCGCTTCACGAGCACGTGGCCGCGCGATGTCGTGAGTCGGCTCCACGGACCGGTCTCGAACAGGCGGACCGGGTCGTGCCCGAGGAACCCGAGGCTCTCCCCCGCGAAGCCCGCGCCGGCCGGCAGGTGCTCGACGCCGGGGACCGGTCGGCCCCAGACCTCGGCGCGGATCCGTCGGACGATGGCTTCGCCCGCGTTGGACGGCACGGCGTCGGCGACCTCGGCGATGCCGTCGCGGGTGGCGCGGCGGAGGAGCTCCGGCGAGACGTCGGGCAGCGGCACCCAGCCACCGCGGGGCGGCGAGATGGCCGCCCACGTGACGGTGTGGACCTCGTGCGGCAACTCGACCTCGATCGGGGTGGCCCGCGTCGGGTCGGCACCCTCGGCGTGCTCGGCGTCCTGCGCCTCGGCCAGCAGGCGAAGACGCTCGAGCAGCGACTGCAGCGGGACCACGGTGTCGATCGAGGCGGGCTCGGTGAGCGAGAACGTGCGGAGGCCGAGGACCGTCGGGAGTTCGTCGAGCAACCCGAGGGGGTAGAGGATCGCGGTGTAGACGGCGAGGACGCCGGAGTCGGCGATGAGCCGGACCGAGCCGTCCTCGATCCGAGCGGCACGTCCGAGGTACGTGCGGAGGTCACCGAGGGAGGCGGCGTCGGGAAGCGTGAACGAGTTGCCCATGTCGTCCCCGATCCTACCGGCCATCGGTGCCGCACCGCCTGGGCGTGGCGACCCTGCGGCGGGGCCGGGCGGCCGTTCGTAGACTGCACAGCGTGAACGGCGAACCCGACTTCCTGCGGACCCTGCGACTCGAGGACACCGGCGCGAGCACGGGCGAGACGATCCTCACCGGTGCAAGCCACTGGTCCCCCGGTGGTCGGGTGTTCGGGGGGCAGGTCCTGGCGCAGTGCATCGTCGCCGCGCAGAGCACGATCGACGGTCGGGACGTCCACTCGATGCACGGGTACTTCCTGCGGCCCGGTGACATCGAGGTGCCGATCACCTTCGGCGTCGAGCGCATCCACGACGGTCGTTCGTTCGCGGCCCGACGGGTGCAGGCGTACCAGCGCGGTGTGCCGATCTTCTCGATGATCGCGTCGTTCCAGGTGCCGGACACCGGCATCGAGCACCAGGACCCGTACCCCGTGGACACTCCCGACCCCGAGTCCCTGCCCTCGGCGGCGTCGATCCTGTCCGCGATCGACCACCCCGTCGCTCGCGCGTGGGCCGCGCGGTCCATCGACCTGCGGCACGTCGAGGGGCCGGTGTTCGTCGACGTGCAGGGCGAGCACGTGCCGCACCAGGCGGTCTGGTTCCGCGTGCAGGGCGACCTGCCGGACGACCCGGCCCTGCACCGCGCCGTGCTGGGGTACGCGAGCGACCTGTCGATCCTCGAGCCGATCATGCGACGGCACGGCATCGCCTGGGGCACGCCGGGAGTGAAGAGCGCGAGCCTCGACCACGCCATGTGGTGGCACCGCGACGGGCGCGCCGACGAGTGGATCCTGTACACGCAGGAGTCCCCCAGCGCCCAGGGCGGCCGGGGACTCGCGTTCGGCCGGATGTTCTCCCGGGACGGGCAGCTGCTGGCCACCGTCGCCCAGGAGGGCATGATGCGGGTGCCTACGGCCGGCTGAACTGCACCGGATCCTCGAGGTACCGCTCGCACGCCGCACGCTCGGTGTCGGTCAGGCGACGCGGACGGCTCGTCGCCGCGTCGACCATCACGAGCGCCGTCGTGGCCCGGGTGTACAGGACGGCGGGCTGCTGCCCCACCGGCGACCAGACCTCGTACGAGACATCGATGCTCGCGCCCCCGAGCCGCCCGATCCACATCTGGATGTCGAGCGGCTGGCGGAGGTACGGGATCGACGCCAGGTACTCCAGGCGCTGCCCGGCGATCACGGTCATCGTGCCCGAGCCCGGCCGACCGTCGATGATCGGCTCCGGCAGGCTGCCGTCCGGGTCCTCACCGGGGTCGGCGCCCCAAAACCCCACGATGCGCGCTTCTTCGAGCAGGCGCAGCATCGCGGAGTTGTTGACGTGACCGTAGGCGTCGATGTCGCTCCACCGCATGCGGATGGGAGCGTGCAGTCTCGCCACGCGGGTCAGTCGCGGGTGAGCTTGCGGTACGTCGCGCGCCCGGGCTTCGCGGCGTCTGCCCCGAGGCGCTCGATCTTGTTCTCCTCGTACGCCTCGAAGTTGCCCTCGAACCAGTACCAGTTCGGTGTCCCGTCCTCGTTGAGGCCCTCCCACGCCAGGATGTGCGTGGCGATGCGGTCGAGGAACCAACGGTCGTGGGTGATGACCACGGCGCAACCGGGGTACTCGAGCAGGGCGTTCTCGAGGCTGCCGAGGGTCTCGACGTCCAGGTCGTTGGTCGGCTCGTCGAGGAGCAGCAGGTTGCCGCCCTGCTTGAGCGTCAGCGCCAGGTTCAGTCGGTTGCGCTCACCGCCGGACAGGATGCCGGCACGCTTCTGCTGGTCCGGGCCCTTGAAGCCGAACTGCGACACGTAGGCGCGGGACGGGATCTCGGTCTTGCCGACCTGGATGTAGTCGAGGCCGTCGGACACGACCTCCCACAGGTTCTTGTTCGGGTCGATCCCGCCGCGGGTCTGGTCGACGTAGGAGATCTGGACGGTGTCACCGATCTTCAGCGTGCCGCCGTCGAGGGGCTCGAGGCCGACGATCGTCTTGAAGAGCGTGGTCTTGCCGACGCCGTTGGGACCGATGACGCCGACGATGCCGTTGCGGGGCAGCGTGAACGAGAGGTCTCCGATGATGACGCGCTCACCGAACTGCTTGCGCAGGTGCTCGGCGTCGATGACCTGCGAACCGAGGCGCGGGCCGACAGGGATCACGATCTCCTCGAAGTCGAGCTTGCGAGTGCGCTCGGCCTCGGTGACCATTTCCTCGTAGCGGGCGAGACGGGCCTTCGACTTGGCCTGGCGGCCCTTGGTGTTGCTGCGGACCCAGTCGAGCTCCGAGGACAGGCGCTTCGCGAGCTTGGCGTCCTTCTTGCCCTGCACCTCGAGGCGGGCGCGCTTCTTCTCGAGGTAGGTCGAGTAGTTGCCCTCGTACGGGTAGAGGCGACCACGGTCGACCTCGGCGATCCACTGCGCGACGTGGTCGAGGAAGTACCGGTCGTGGGTCACGGCGAGGACGGCACCGTGGTACTGCTGCAGGTGCTGCTCGAGCCAGAGCACGCTCTCGGCGTCGAGGTGGTTGGTGGGCTCGTCGAGGAGGAGCAGGTCGGGCTTCTGGAGCAGGAGCTTGCAGAGCGCGACGCGGCGCTTCTCACCACCGGACAGGTGGGTGACGAGCTCGTCCCCCGGGGGGCACTGGAGCGCGGCCATCGCCTGCTCGAGCTGGGAGTCGAGGTCCCACGCGTCGGCGGCGTCGATGTCTTCCTGCAGCGTGCCCATCTCGGCGAGCAGGGCGTCGAAGTCGGCGTCCGGCTCGGCCATGAGCGCCGAGATCTCGTTGAAGCGTGCGAGTTTGCCGTGGATCTCGCCCACGCCTTCCTGCACGTTCTCGAGCACGGTCTTCGTCTCGTCGAGCTCCGGCTCCTGCATGAGGATGCCGACGGAGAAGCCCGGCGTGAGCTTCGCCTCGCCGTTGGACGGCTGGTCGAGACCCGCCATGATCTTCAGGATCGTCGACTTGCCCGCACCGTTCGGCCCGACGACGCCGATCTTGGCGCCGGGGAGGAACGACATCGTGACGTCGTCGAGGATCAGCTTGTCGCCGACCGCCTTGCGGGCGCGGACCATCTGGTAGATGTACTCAGCCATATCGGCCCCAAGTGTAGTGACACCGTCGGAGCGGTGCTCGCACGACGCCGGATCGCCGCTTCCCGCACCTGTACGAACAGCCCTGTTGTTCACGGCACGGACGACGTAGCTTTGCCTCACCCCGCTACCTCGGGCCCGTCGCTCACCACGACGAGGACCAGGATCAGGACCACGGACAGGACGAGGACCATGACCACGCACACGACCACGACCCCGTCGCGGCTTCGCCGCCTCGCGCTCCCCTTCGTCGGAGCGATCGCACTCACCGTCGCACTCATCGCCCCGGTCTCACCGGCATCGGCCGCCGGTGCCGTGCCGAAGGGTGACCCGTACCTGCTGTACACGGCGAGCATCAGCGCCAACGGCACGGGCACCGGCTACTCGTCGTACATCAACGTGCACGACGCCCACAACAACGCGTACGCCTTCGGGATCCAGTCGGACAAGGGTTCCCCCGAGAGCAAGGGCAAGCCGCGCTACATCTGGGAGCGCGTGCAGAACGGCAAGTTCACCTACGGCTACCTCGGCCCGGCCACGAACAAGCTCACGCCGATCGGGATGCGCTGGTACAAGAACGACGTCGCGACGATGATCGTGAACCACAAGACGATCGGCACGCTCAAGCTCAACCTGGACGGTCGCCTGTTCTTCAACGCCGAGGCCAACGCCCGCCTGAACGGTGACGTCGTGCACTCGACGGTGCAGAACACCCGCATCACGGTCGGTGACCGCAAGTCGAACACCGGCCTGAACGGCAAGTGGGACACGAGCTTCTCGTTCCACGGGCTGAAGGCCAAGCAGACCAACAGCCCCCGGGTGCAGGGTGCGAGCTTCAAGATCGACGGCCGTGTGACCGGGCTGCCCCGCGGCGGCAACTGGGACACCGCCCAGGTCTCCGGCATCGGGATGATCGCCCAGAAGTGGTGACCGCCGCGCCCCGCTGAACGGCACGCTGCACCGGCGGCCTGACCGGACACACTGACCCTGGTCGGCGCGTCGGGTCAGGCCGCTTCGGTGACGTGCGCGGCGTGACGGTCCTGGTCGTCGAGGGGCGGCACCGGGTCCCACGGCGCAGCGTCCTGTTCGAGCGTGTGCTCGGACGGCCCGACCGGGTCGGGAGCGTCGCCGAGCGGCGGCTCGCCGTGCAGGCCGTCAGCTCCACTGTCATCGCCGTCGCCGTCGCCGTCTCCGCCCCCGGGGCCGTCCTCGCTTGACGGATCGTGCTCGGTTCCCCCGCCGTGTCCCGGTGCGCCGTGCTCGGGCGCGCGACCGGCCCCCGGCTCTGGTGCGGACTCACGGACCTCGCCGGTGCGCGGGTCGACCCCGCGGAGACCGCCATGGCCCGAGGTGGCATCCCCCACCTGCCGCGGTACGCGGACCCAGTTGCTGATCCCCCACGCCAGGTCGTGGCCGATGCCGTCGGCGTCGATCTCGACCGAGGTCCCGCCGCGACCGTCGCGCTCCCACGTCCGGATGCGGACGCGGCCGGCCACGACGATGCGGTCGCCCTTCTTCAGGGACTTGAACACGTTCGACGCGAGTGAGCGGAACGCGGTGACGGTGTACCAGTTGGTCGCACCGTTGACCCAGGCGGCACTGGCCCGGTCCCAACGGCGCGAAGGTGACGCGAGCCGGAGACTCGTGATGGCGATGCCGGTCTCGGTGACGAGGTGACGTGGCTCGGTGGCGACGATTCCGCAGACGGTGATGATGTCGTTCATGCGTCGATCGTCACGGAGCCCGGGGCTGCGCGAGCGGCCCCGGGCTCGATCTGTGACGTGTGGACCCGATCAGGCGACCTGTGGAGGACGAGTCCCCCGGGCCTCCTGTCCGAACCCGCTCAGTGTGCTCGGAACTCGGGCCGGGCGGCCAACGGTCCGAGCGCGGCGTGGACCGCGCCCTTCGCGGACTCGAGGGACGGGTACGGCCCGCCCGCCCGTCGTCGTCCGTAGAGCTCGACCTGGAAGCCGTCCGCCGCGCGGTGGATGCTGCCCACCGCTCCGGCCGGACCGATGGCGACCCAGGTTCCCGTGTTGTCCGTCATGTTCGAACCACCTCCTTGTGGCCCTGCCGCCCCGGGGTCAGGACGCCAGGATGTACTGACTGTAGGCCTTCCGGACCTTGTTCACCTTGGGCAGCGCGACTGCGAGGCAGTACCCCTGCCCGGGGTTCTTCGCGAAGAAGTCCTGGTGGTACTCCTCAGCGCGGTAGAACGTCGAGAGCGGCTCGATGGTGGTGACGATCCCGCCGTCCCAGATCTCCGACGCCCGCTCGACCGCGTGCTCGAACAGTTCGCGCTGCGCGTCGTCGGCCGGGAACATCGCCGAGCGGTACTGCGTGCCGACGTCGGCGCCCTGACGGTTCAGCTGACGGGGGTCGTGCAGCGTGAAGAACACGTCGAGGATCACGTCGGCCGGGATCACCGACTCGTCGAAGGTCACGGCGACCGCCTCGGCATGCCCGGTCGTGCCGGTGCACACGAGCTCGTAGGACGGGTCCGCGTCCTGCCCGCCGACGTAGCCGGACACCACGTCCTGCACGCCCTGGAGCGTGCGGTACACGGCGTCCAGACACCAGAAACATCCACCTGCGAGCACGAACGTGGTCATGGCCACAACCTCTCTCCGGGCCGCCGGTGCAGCCCCTTCGTTCCTCCACAACAGTGTGCGCGGAGGTCCTGTTCCCCAGATCGGCTGGCACCCCTCGGCGTGTCGGTGGTCCCCCGTAGCGTCGAATCCACACCGACCAGGAGGCCAGCGATGCAGACCATCACCGAACCCGCACTGCGGATCCGCACCGTCCCGCTGGCCCGCGCCCGGGGCGACTACCGCATCCTCGACGTCCGCGACGACCTGAGCCGGGTGACCCGAGCCAACGGCGAGATCGTCGGGTACGTCGACCGCATCGACGTCGCGGGCGACACCGCCTACCGTGCCCGCCGGTACGTCGCGACCGAGCGTCGGTTCGTCGAACTGCCGAGCGTGTGGTCCGCCGACGACGCCGTGGACACCCTGCGCTGGTCATGATGTTCCAGATTGGAATCATCTGCGCTGGGATGCACGGAACGCCGTCCGGCCTCCCCGACGCCTGACCGTTCCGTGGATATGGTGCGCGCATGGACTGGTGGAACGACCTGACCGACTGGACTTCGTCCGACACGGGTTGGCGGGTGCTCTCGGGCGCTGTGATCCCCTTCGTCGCCATCGTCGTGGCGGGCGTCATCGCGGCGCTCATCGGACGCAGCGCGACGAAGCGGGTCGTGGCGCTCCAGGAGCGGGAATCGAAGAACGCGGCAGCGGCCGCGATCCTGACGGCGGCGCGCAAGTCGGCAGACTGGGGCTCGCTCGGACACGACGAGCGCGCCTATGCCGACCACCTGGCGGAGGACGCCGACATCCGGTTGCGCCTCCTCCCCGTGCAGGGCGCGCCCCTGGCCGCCAACTGGGCGCAGCACGAGATCGCCGACATCAAGAAGAACTCGTCGACGTTCAGCTTCCAGGCCGAGCAGTCACTCGCCGAGTTCCGTGACCGCCTGCTCGAGTGGCAGGCCCGCCCGAACCGGGCACGCAAGCTCTTCAAGGCCGACCTCGAGCGCTGGAAGTTCGAGTCACCCGACCCCGACGCCGACCTGATCAAGCGCCAGCAGGACTGGAACGCCGATCAGGCCCAGGCGCCGCGCAGCCAGAACCAGGAGCAGACCCAGAATGGGGCCCCGGCACCGGCACCGATGGCCGCCACCGAGCGACCGACGCCGACGACGACCTCGCTTCGCCCGGCGCAGCGCCCCGCGTCCGCACCCTCGACCCCTGCGGCCGCCGCGACTCCGGCTCCCTCGACGACGTCCGCGCCCGCTGCCGGCGCGGTCGGTGGAGCAGCTCCTGCCGGTGGGACGACGCCCTCGTTCTCGGTGAACCGTGGTGCCACCCCGAAGCCGAACCGCGGCAGCACGGACCCGAACGTCACGCGCTCCTTCGGCGACAACACCACCCGCGTCTACGGCGACGACGACGCGGCAGCCCCGGTCCGTCCGGCACTCGGCACCCCGACCTCGCCCTCCCGCTCCACCCCGAACCGGAGTACGGACGACACCGAGGTCGTGGACGATGCCACCGCCACCCGGGCCTTCGGTGCGTCCAGCGCCACCCGAGCGTTCGGCGACACCGACGGCGCACCGCGGAACGACCGTCCGTCCTCGTCCGACCGCCCCGTGGCGAGCCCCACCTCGGCCGACGCCCACGTCAACCGGGCGCCCGCGAACGACGTCCCGCCGGCACCGGCTCCCCGGGTCGACACCCCCGGCGCGACGAACACCACGTCCGTCCCGACGCGCCTGAACCAGGCGCCCGCCGAGCCGGCCGATGCGAACGAGACGTCGGAGGCGCCGTACACGCAGCCGATCAGCGCCGCCGAACTCCGACGCCGCGCAGCGGACGACGACGAGTAACCGCTAGCACGACGCGCAACAGCCGCACGACGAGAACGGGGCCGCCATCCGGAGAGGATGGCGGCCCCGTTCGTCTTCGGCGCCCCCGGCAGGAATCGAACCCGCGGCACGGTGGGTAGAAACCACCTGCTCTATCCACTGAGCTACGGAGGCGAGCAGCGTCGATTGTAGCGGCGAGCGGCCGCCGAACGTACGACGAACACCGCGACCCAACACCGCCGACAACGCCGTGACCGGGGGCGGCGGTCGCCCAACGGTCGGCCGCCGTCTGCTCCCCGTTCCCCTCCGGGACACCCGCGCTTCGTAGCGTCCGGAGCATGCGCACCACCGGTTCCGTCCTCGCCGTCGTGCCAGCACGTGCCGGGTCGAAGGGGATACCCGGCAAGAACCTCCGCACGGTCGCAGGTCGTTCTCTGGTCCGTCGAGCGGTCGAATCGGCCCTCGCTGCCAGGAGCATCGACGACGTGGTCGTCACGACCGACGGCGACACCATCGCCGCCGAGGCGGTCGCCGCTGGCGCCGGGGTCGTCCGCCGGCCGGTCGAGCTCGCCGGCGACGAGGCCTCGTCCGAGTCCGCGCTGCTGCACGTCCTCGACGCGATCAGCACGCCGCTGCCCGAGGTCCTCGTCTTCCTGCAGGCGACCTCGCCGTTCATCGACCCGGCCGACCTCGACGCCGCCGTCGCGCGGGTGATCGACGGTCGTGCCGACGCGGTGTTCGCCGCCGCTCCGTCTCACGCGTTCCTGTGGCGGACCGCACCGGACGGCACGGCGGTCGCGGTGAACCACGACGCGGCGACCAGGCCCCGTCGGCAGGACCGCGAGCCCGAGTACCGCGAGACCGGCGCCTTCTACGTGATGCGGACGGCGGGGTTCCTCGAGAACCGACACCGGTTCCACGGCCGGGTCGAGCTGGCCGTCGTCGACGGTGCCGGCGCGATCGACATCGACGAGGAAGCCGACCTGGCCCTCGCCGAAGCCCTCGCCGAAACCCCCGTCGAAGCCCCGGCCCCAGCATCCACCACGACCCGAGACCCATCCCCGACGCGGGCAACCCCCGCACCGAACGGAGCACCATGACCGTCACCATCGGTACGTCCACGATCGGCGCGGGCCACCCCGCGTACCTCATCGGCGAGATCGGCCTCAACCACAACGGCGACGTCGACATCGCGAAGCAGCTCATCGACGTGGCTGCCGACGCGGGCCTGCAGGCCGTGAAGTTCCAGAAGCGCACCCCGGAGATCTCCACGCCGGAGCACATGAAGAACACCCCGCGCAGCACTCCGTGGGGCGACATGACCTACCTGGAGTACCGCTACCGCGTCGAGTTCGACCGCGACCAGTACATCGAGATCGGCGACCACGCGACCCTCCGCGGCCTCGACTGGTTCGCGTCCCCGTGGGACGAACCGTCGGTCGACTTCCTCGAGGACCTCAACGTCGTCGCCTACAAGATCGCCTCGGCGTCGGTGACCGACCTCGGCATGCTCGCCGCCGTCGCCGCGACCGGCAAGCCCGTCATCCTGTCGACCGGCATGTCGACGCTCGAGCAGATCGACGCCGCCGTCGAGGCGCTCGGCACCGACCGCCTCGTCCTCATGCACGCAACCTCGACGTACCCGCTGCCGGCCGAGGAGGCGAACCTCCGCATGATCGACACCCTCGCCCACCGGTACGCGGGCGTCCCCGTCGGCTACTCCGGGCACGAGCCCGGCCTGCAGATCTCCATCGCCGCGGTCGCCCTCGGTGCCACGGCCGTCGAGCGGCACATCACGCTCGACCGCACGATGTGGGGCTCGGACCACGCGGCATCGCTCGAGCCGCACGGCCTGAAGACGCTCGCCCGTGACATCCGCATCATCGAGACCGCCCTCGGCGACGGGGTCAAGCGAATCTTCCCCGGCGAGCAGGCACCGCTCGCGAAGCTGCGTCGCGTCGGCGCGTGAGCGGATGCAGTCCCCATCTGACCGCCGGCGAGCAGGCACCGCTCGCGAAGCTGCGTCGCGTCGGCGCGTGAGCGGCCCGGTCGACGGGACGCGCGCCCTGGACGTGCCGGCTGACGGCAGTGGGTCGACGGGCGGACGGGAGGCGCGCCTCCCGTCCGACGCGTCACCACGCGTCCGACGCGTGGTCGGCCTGGTCGACACCGACTCGTTCGCCAAGTGGGGCGCGCACCTGCTGGCGACCGCCCCGGCCGACTGGGACCTGGAACTGCGGACCGTGGCGACCCCGCGGTCGGCGAGCCCGAAGCAGCTGCGGTCGGCGTTCCGCGGACTCGACCAGCGGCTCGCCCACCTGCACCGCGAGCCACCCGCGCCGAAGGACGTCGACGCCGTCGTCGAGGAGCTCCGACAGGACCCGCCGGACGCCGTCCTGGTGTCGTTGATCGGCCCGGTGGCCGAACTCGTGATCGACGAGGTGCACCGGCGGATCCCGGACCGGCCCGTGCTGGTGTCGGGGCTGCCGGGGATCTCGTTCCCGTCGAAGTGGAAGGGCATCTTCTTCCGCGCCCGAGCCGACCTGTTCGTGCTGCACAGCCACCGCGAGGTCCGGGCCTACGAGGAGATGGCGCGTGAGGGCGGGGTCGAGCCGCACTTCGCACTCGCAACGCTGCCGTTCGCGCGGAAGGCGGGTGAGGTCGGCGAGACCGGTGGAGCCGATGCAACCGGCGCGACCGGCGCGACCGGCGCGACCGTCCGTGGCGTCCAGGACTCCGTGGTCTTCGCGGCGCAGCCGAGCGTGCCGCTCGAGCGGGCCGACCGCGCGCTCGTCGTCCGCTGGCTCGTCGAGACGGCGCGGCAGCACCCGGAGTGGCGCGTCGTCATCAAGACGCGCGCCGCTGCCGGCGAGCACCAGACGCACCGCGAGGAACACCCCTACCCGGACCTGGTGCCCGCGGACGCCCCGGCGAACCTCGTGGTCGAGAGCGGTCCGATGGCCGAGCACCTCGACCGTGCGGTGGCGCTCGTGACGATCAGTTCGACCGCCGTGCTCGAGGCGGCTGCCCGGGGCGTCCCCGCGCTCACGCTGACCGACTTCGGCATCGGGCGGCACCTGATCAACGAGGTGTTCGTGGGGAGCGGACTCGAAGGCGACGCCGTCGACCTGGTCGACGGCCGCTTCGGAGTCGTCCGACCGGAGTGGATGCGGGACAACTACTTCCACCCGGCGTCGGACGACGACTGGCAGCACCGACTCGTGGAGCTCATGGCCCGCCGGGACGCCGGGACGCTCGTGGACCGGGAGCCTGCTCGCCGGAGCCGCGGTGGGGTGCTGCGTCGCGCGTGGGAGCGGAAGAACGCCCTCGGCGGTGCCGATCGCAGCCCGCTCGGGCTGGTCGCACTGGGCATCGGGGCGCCGATCCGGGGTGCGAAGCGTCTGGCACGGCGTGTGCGGGCGATGGTCGATCCGCCGGAGCCCGTCGTGGTGGCGGCACCGACGTCGCAGCGGGCGGGGGTCCACCCTGGGGCGCACGCCGCTGCGCCAGCGCCGGGGGCCGCCGCTGGGACGGCCGCTCGCTCAGATCGCCTTGGCCACCGCGAGCAGGAGTTGGTCGCGGGTCGGGACGCCGGGTGAACGGAAGACCTCGGTGCCGTCGCCCTGCCGCACGATGATCGTGGGCGTGGACCGGATGCCGAGGTCTTCCGCGTCGTCGGGATGAGCCGCCACGTCGCGTTCGGTCACGGTGAGCCCGGGGACGAGCGCCGACGCCTCGGCCGACACCCGGCGGGCGGCGGCGCACGGCGCACAGAAGGCCGACGTCCAGAGGTCGAGCTGCATGTGGTCCTGCAACGCGGCGGGGGCGGGTTCTACTCCCGGTCGAACTCGCCGCTGCGGTCGCCGCGGTCCTGCAGGTCGTCGACCGGGTCGGACTCGCTGGGCTCGTAGGTGAACTCGACCGAGATCTGGTCGAGGACCTGGCGGGACTTGGTGGCGCGGTAGGTGAAGGCCGTCTGCAGGCCCTCGACGTCGGCGAACACCGTGACCTCGTCGTCCAGCGCGTCGCTCGTGGCGGTGCGGGTGTCGGTCGTGCCGTCGAAGGGGCCGCCGTGGAAGATTGCGGTGTAATCGTCGCCTTCGTGGATGGTGATGTCGCTCATGTGTCCCTTCTACCAGGCGGCGGCTGGCGCAGTCTGTCCAGCCCGTCGTTGCGCTATTCATAGCACAGCTATATAGTTCAGCTATGGAAACACCGCGTGAGCAGACGATCGAGACCCTCCTCGTCTCCGTCAACCGCCTGATCCGCCGCGCCGTCCAGTCGACGGGCAACACGACGTCCGCCGCCGTCTGGCGCACGCTCGGCATCCTCGAGACCGACGAGCCCCTGCGGCTCGGCGAGCTGGCCACCGCGTCGCGCGTGGCGCAGCCCACGATGACCCGGCTCGTCACCGGGATGCTCACCGACGGTCTCGTCAGCCGCAGCGTCGACCCGGACGACTCCCGTGGGCAGCTCATCGAGCTCACCGAAGCCGGCCGGGAGCGCCTCGCCGCCTGGCGTTCCGCCCTCACCAGCACGGTCGGCCCGTTGTTCGCCGACCTCACCGACGACGACTGGGACGTCCTGCACCACGCGGCGACCCTGATCGCCGAACGGACCCGGACCACACCCATCGAAACGGAGATCTCCGCGTGAACACCCACGCACCCACCGGCTCCATCCTCAAGCAGTCATCCGCAGTCTGGGCGATCGCCTTCGCCTGCGTCGTCGCGTTCATGGGCATCGGCCTCGTCGACCCGATCCTCCCGGCGATCGCAGCGTCCCTCAAGGCAACCCCCGCGCAGACCGAGCTGCTCTTCACGAGCTACCTCGCCGTCACCGGTGTCGCGATGTTCTTCACCAGCTGGGTCTCCAGCCGCATCGGCGCGAAGCGCACCCTGCTCATCGGACTCGCCCTGATCGTGGTGTTCTCGGTCCTCGCCGCCACCTCGAACAGTGTGTGGAGCATCATCGACTTCCGCGCCGGATGGGGCCTCGGCAACGCGCTCTTCATCTCCACCGCACTCGCGACGATCGTCGGTGCGGCGTCCGGCGGCACCGCCTCGGCGATCATCCTGTACGAGGCAGCGCTCGGCCTCGGCATCGCCGTCGGTCCCCTCGTCGGAGGCCTGCTCGGCTCGGTGAGCTGGCGTGGCCCGTTCTTCGGCGTCACCACGCTAATGGCCGTGGCCTTCATCGCGATCGTGGCGCTGCTCAAGACCGGCAGCCTCGAGAAGCCCACCCCGACGAAGCTCTCGGCACCCTTCCGCGCCTTGGCACAGCCCGCGCTCGCAGCCCTGGCGGCGACCGCGCTGTTCTACAACATCGGCTTCTTCGTCCTGCTCGCCTACACGCCGTTCCCGCTCGGCTTCGGCGCGCTCGGCATCGGCTTCACGTTCTTCGGCTGGGGCGTCGGCCTGGCGATCACCTCGGTGTGGGTCGCCCCGATGCTGACGGCCCGCATGCGTCGGACCACCGTCCTGAAGGTCGCCCTCCCCCTGCTGGCACTCGACCTGTTCGCCGCCGCCGTGGTCGTGCGGTCGCAGGTGGGCCTGATCGTCTGCGTGGTGATCGGCGGACTCGTGCTCGGCGTCCTGAACACCGTGCTCACCGAGTGCGTCATGGAGGCCACCGACCTCCCCCGCTCGGTCGCCTCGAGTGCCTACTCCGCCGTCCGCTTCATCGGCGGCGCCATCGCCCCGCCCGTCGCGACCCTGCTCGCCGACGCGTACTCCCCCTCGGCGGCGTACGTGTTCGCGGGTGCGTCCGTCGCGGTCGCCTTCGTCGTGATCCTCTGCACCACGAGGGTCCTGCGCCGCGTCGACGACGGCCCCGAGCCCGAGCCCGTCGAGGCCGAGGCCATCACCGCCGGCGAGATGGCCTAGCCGCCGGGGGGGGGTGCCTTCGCTGGCCACCCGTCGCGAGCCTCCAGCGAGCGCCCCGCCCCTTCGC
>NZ_JAHEWS010000040.1:0-15329 GCF_018598405.1 Curtobacterium flaccumfaciens
GGCGCGGGGGCGCGTGCGGGGGCGCGCGCTGACGTTTCGCGCTGAGCGACAGTTCTCACCTTCCGGAGGGCGTGAGGTGTCGCTGAACGCGAATCCTCGGTGCCGCCGCGTGCTGCCGCGTGCCTGCCGCGTGCCGCCGCGTGCCTGCCGCTGTGCCTGCCGCGGACCCGCGGCGCGCTACGTCCGCAGCACCACGTCGGCCAGGGCGGCCGGGTCCTCGGCGGCGATGAACGCCTGCTCCTGCGCCGCCCACCGGTCCCACTCGCGCGCGAAGACCTCGCCGTCGCGCCCGATCGCCCGGTCCCACCGCACGGTGTCGTCGGCCTCGAGCCACACCCGCAGCGACGCCAGCGGTGCCGAGGCCCGGGACAACGCCCCGCAGCCCTCGACCACGATCGGCAGGTCCGGGTCCACCGAGGCCCAGTCCGCGGGCGCATCGGCCACCCAGTCCCAGCGTCGGTACCCGCTCCGCGCTCCGAGGACGTCGGTCACCACGGCACCGGCAGCCGCACGCAGGCCGTCCCACCCCGGGTAGAGGTCGTCCAGGTGCACGAGCTGGGCACCGAGCTGCTCGGCGACCTGCGCACCGAGGGTGGTCTTGCCCGTGCCCGACCGGCCGTCGATGAGCACGACGGCGCGCCGGCCCGAGGCGGCGGCCACACCGGCGGCGGCAGCGGCGAGACCGGGGGCGAGGTCTGCGGTGGCGGTCCCGATCGCCCGGCTGTCTGCCGTGCCTGCCATGCCGGGCGTCCGGTCGTCGGCCGTCGTCCCGTCCCCGCGCTCCACGTCAGGCACGCCACGTCCCCAGACTCACCGCGACCGCGATCGACGCCGCGCCGATCCCGAGCAGCACCGCCACCATCGCCCACTCCGGCCACGCGAAGCGAGCCCCCCGCGCCCACGTCCGCCGCCCGGGAGCGCCGAACCCGCGCGACTCCATCGCCACCGCCAACGTCGTCGCCCGGCGCAGCGCGAGCACCAGGAGCGCGAACGCCATCGTGGCCCCGCGTCGCAGCCGCCCGGAGTCCGCCACCCCTCTGGCTCGTCGCGCCATCGCGAGCTGCCGCCAGTCGTCGACCAGCAGCGTCATCATGCGGACGGCGGCGAGCGCCCCGAGCACGAACCGCGCGGGCAGCCGGAGCACCTGCGCGAGTCCGTCGGCCAGGTCGGTCGGGTCGACCCGCACGAAGAGCGCGATCGCCGGCACCCCCACCGCGAGGACCCGGAGTGCGGTGGCCAACGCGAGCGTCAGTGATCCGTCGGTGACGTGCGCGAAGCCGAGGTCGAACCACTCCCGTCCCGAGGGCTTGCCGTACAGCGCGATGCTCACCGCCGTCAGCGGGACGGCGACGAGCACGGGCGCGAGCCGCAGCAGCAGGGTCCGGAGGGGCAGGCGCAGGAGCGGCAGGAGCACGAGTTCGAGGGCCAGGGCGACGGCGGCGGAGACGACGTCGAGGCTGAGCACCAGGCAGACGCCGAGGGCGAGCACGCCGATCAGGGAGGCGACCGGTTGGACGCCGGGGATGCCGGTCGCGCGGGCAGGCAGCGGTCGTCGCGCCGGGTTCGTCCGGTCCGCCGCGGCGGTCTGGTTCGTCAGGTCCGCCGCGTCGGCGAGGTCCGGCGCGGCGGCGATCCGGTCTGGAGGACCGGGGCGGCCTGCCGCGGTCCGCCCCGTCTCCGGGGTGGTCGCCGTCGACGGCCCCTGCTCGCGCCCGACGGACCGAGCGCCGTCCGCCCCGAGCACGACCTCGTCGGCGTCGAGCGCCCGGACGAGGTCGCGGTCGTGCGTGACCGCCACCACCGCTGTCCCGGCGTCGGCGAGCGCTCCGAGCCGACCGACGACGGCCTGCCAGGTGGCACGGTCCTGCCCGGAGGTCGGTTCGTCGAGCACGACGACCGGCGGCCGGGCGGCGATGACCGAGGCGATGGCGAGTCGGCGCTGCTCCCCGCCGGACAGCGTGAAGGGGTTGGCGTCGGCCAGGTGCGCGAGCCCGAACTCGTCGAGCAGCGCGCTGGCCCGTTCAGCGGCGTCCGGCTCGCCCAGGGCACGGGGGCCGACTTCGACCTCCTCTCGCACCGAGCGGGCGACGAACTGGTGCTCGGGGTCCTGGAACACCGTGCCGATCCGGGCGGCGAGTTCGCGGCTCGTCCAGGAGTGGGGCGCCGCGCCGATGCCGTCCGCGAGCGCCTCGGTGGCGCGGAGTTCGCCGGCGGCCGGTGCCAGGAGTCCCGCGAGGGTCAGCCCGAGCGTCGACTTGCCGATGCCGTTCGGTCCCGTGACGGCGAGGACCTGCCCGGCCCGGAGCCCGAGGTCGATGCCGTTCCCCACGCCGTGCTTCCCCCTGGCCGTCCCGAGTCCCCGAGCCTCGAGCAGCCCGGGCCCGTCCGCACCACGCTCCCCTTCGCCGAGCTCCCCCTCGCCGAGCGGGCGGAATGCCACGGTCGGCCCACCGGACGCTCCGGGCATTTCGCCCGCTCGTCCGCGAGCACGCCGCCGCCGGGCCGAACCGCGCTCCGGCTCGGCACCGGGCACCCAGACCCCGGCCGCCGTGAGCGCCTCGCCGTGGTCCGCCAGCACCTGGGCCGGCGGACCGTCGGCGACCACGCCGCCGGCCGGTTCGAGCAGCACGAGCCGGTCGACCAGGTCGAGCCAGGTGCCGATCCGGTGCTCCACCACGAGGAGCGTCGCCCCGGTCTCGTCGAGCAGCGCCCGGACGGCGTCGTGCACCTGCGCCACGCCGTCCGGGTCGAGGTTCGCGCAGGGTTCATCGAGCACGAGCGCACCGGGCCGCATCGCGAGCACACCCGCGAGCGCCAACCGCTGTCGCTGCCCACCGGACAGCTGTGCTGTGGAACGGTCGAGCGGCAGGTCGAGGCCGACGACGTCGAGCGCTGACCGCACCCGGTCCCAGGTCTCGTCGCGGGGGATGCCGGCGTTCTCGCAGCCGAAGGCCACGTCGTCGCCGACGCGGGACATCACGGTGTGTGCCTCGGGGTCCTGCATGACGAGGCCGACACGCCCGCGGACCGCGCGGGGGTCGGACTCGTCGACGAGCAGTGTTCCCTGCACCGACGCCGCGGTGTCGTCGGTGGCGTCGGGTTCGTCGGGCAGCACGCCGGCGACCGCCCGCAGCAGGGTCGACTTACCGGATCCGGACGGTCCGACGATCGCGACCCGCTCCCCCGGCTCGACGGTCAGCTCGACACCGCGGACCGCCCACGCGTCCCGCTCGGGGTACCGCCATCCCCAATCGTGGAACGCGACGCGCGCCCCGGGGACTCCGACACCTGCCCCGGCGTCGCCGCCGGTGGAAGGGGACGTCGCCGACGGAGCGGGCACCGTCACACCAGGGCGCGGGGTTCGCGACGGCTGTGCTCGCGGCCGGCCGCGAAGGACGACAGCACCCCGGTACGGGCGAGTGCCCGGACGATGAGCCACGACCCCGCCCCCGCGATCACGGCACCGGAGATCACCGCGCAGATCACGTAGACGACCTTGAAGGCGACGTCGAGCCCCGGGTACCAGAGGACGGTGTCGTTGATGCCGAGTGCGAGTCCGGCCGCGGCGCCCGCGAGCACGACGACCGGCAGACGGTACACGCGGTACAGGAACAGCGCGAGGACGAGCTCGGCGCCGAGGCCCTGGACGAGTCCGGCCTCGAGCGTGAGCCAGCCCCACTGCGTGCCGAACAGCGCCTCGACCGAGGCGGCGACCATCTCGCCGTACAGTGCAGCGCCCGGCTTCCGGACGACGATCGCGACGATGGGGCCGGCGAGCAGCCAGACCCCGCCGAACAGAGCCTTGGTGCCGGGGAGCACCAGGTCCATGACGGCGCTGATGGGTTCGTAGCCGAACTCCCAGAGCCGGAAGACGACTCCGAGCGCCACCGCGAGGACGCTCGCGACGACGATGTCGACGACCCGCCAGCGCAGCGATCGCCGCGGAGCGGTGGTGACGGTTGTTGACGTGCCTGAAGGCATGGTGCTGACTCCTCCCTGCGCCGGCATGATCCGGATCAGGTTCGACGGTCGGAGCGCCGTTCGCTCCCTCTCAGCCCGGCGGTCCCGGACTCCCGTGTGTGTGCCAGCAGTCTAGACGCGGTCGCGACCGCGTGAGGGACGGGAGGCCCGTGGCGGCATCGCCACGGGCCTCCCGTCCCTCAGGTGGTCACTTCTTGAGCGCGCGCACCAGCTTGCGGAGGACATGCCCGGCCACCCACACGAACGGGATGGCCACGACGACGAGGGAGATCGGGTTGGGCTCGAACACGAGGTCCTTGCCCGGGCGACGGACGTACGCGCCGACCGGGGCCGACAGGCCGCCGCCACCGCCGCCGCCGTTCTCGTCGTCCCCGCCGCCGCCGAAGCCGAACCAGCTGACGGACACGGGGATGAGGGTCTGGTCGCCGACCTCGACGGGCTCTCCGTAGTTCGTGGAGACCCCGAGCGGGCGGACCTGGTCTGCGATCTTCGAGACGATGTTGGCCATGCGCGCGACGCTACTCGTCCGTTCCTCCACAGGCCGCGGGGCGCAGTGGGCATCCACAGCTGGGGCTTGTCTGCGGACGCGGACGAGCCGCGCCGATATGTTGGCCGCACCCACACCTGGAGGACCGTTTGCACACCTGGCCCGGAAACCCGTACCCGCTCGGGGCGACCTACGACGGGAGCGGCACGAACTTCGCGCTGTTCTCCGAGGTCGCCGAGCGCGTCGAACTCTGTCTGTTCGATTCCGACGGCAACGAAGAATGCGTCCGCCTGCTCGAGGTGGACGCCTACGTCTGGCACGCGTACCTCCCCAACATCGGCCCCGGGCAGGAGTACGGCTTCCGCGTGCACGGCCCGTACGACCCCGAGTCCGGCGCACGCTGCAACCCGTCGAAGCTCCTGCTCGACCCGTACGCCAAGGCGACGAGCGGCGAGATCGACTGGGACCAGTCGCTCTTCTCGTACACGTTCGGCGACCCGGACTCGACCAACGACGAGGACTCCGCGTCGCACATGATGAAGGGCGTCGTGATCAACCCCTTCTTCGACTGGCAGGGCGACCGACCGCCGCGCACGCCCTACGGCGAGACCGTCATCTACGAAGCGCACGTCAAGGGCCTCACCGAGACCCACCCGGACGTGCCGGAAGAGCAGCGCGGCACCTACGCCGGCGTCGCCCACCCCGCGGTCATCGAGCACCTGCAGCGTCTCGGCATCACGACGCTCGAGCTCATGCCCGTGCACCAGTTCGTGAACGACTCGACCCTGCAGGACAAGGGGCTGTCGAACTACTGGGGCTACAACACCATCGGCTTCTTCGCGCCGCACTCCTCGTACTCGTCGTCGGGCGACCAGGGCCAGCAGGTCCAGGAGTTCAAGACGATGGTCCGCGAGCTGCACCGCGCCGGCATCGAGGTCGTCCTCGACGTCGTCTACAACCACACCGCCGAGGGCAACCACCTCGGCCCGACGCTGTCCTTCCGCGGCATCGACAACGCGGCGTACTACCGCCTGGTCGACGACGACAAGAAGTTCTACATGGACTACACCGGGACGGGGAACTCGCTCAACGTCGGGCACCCGCACTCGCTGCAGCTCATCCTCGACTCGCTCCGCTACTGGGTGACGGAGATGCACGTCGACGGCTTCCGCTTCGACCTCGCGTCGGCGCTGGCCCGGGAGTTCTACGAGGTCGACCGGCTGTCGGCCTTCTTCGAACTGGTGCAGCAGGACCCGATCGTGTCGCAGGTCAAGCTCATCGCCGAGCCGTGGGACGTCGGCCCCGGTGGCTACCAGGTGGGCAACTTCCCGCCGCAGTGGTCCGAGTGGAACGGCAAGTACCGCGACACCGTCCGTGACTTCTGGCGCGGCGAGTCGTCGACGCTCGGCGAGTTCGCCTCCCGGATCTCCGGCTCGGCCGACCTGTACGAGCACGACGGCCGCACGCCCAAGGCGAGCATCAACTTCATCACCGCGCACGACGGCTTCACGCTGTACGACCTGGTGGCCTACAACGAGAAGCACAACGAGGCCAACGGCGAGGACAACAACGACGGCGAGAGCCACAACCGGTCCTGGAACTCCGGCGCCGAGGGCCCGACCGACGACGAGGCCGTGAACGCCCTGCGGCTGCAGCGTCGCCGGAACTTCCTGGCGACCCTGCTCCTGAGCCAGGGCGTGCCGATGATCGCCCACGGCGACGAGCTCGGTCGCTCGCAGTCCGGCAACAACAACGTCTACGCGCAGGACTCCGAGCTGAGCTGGATCGACTGGGACAGCGCGGACGAAGAACTCATCCAGTTCACGGCCGACGTCGTCAAGCTCCGGCACGACCACCCCACGTTCCGGCGGACCCGGTACTTCAACGGCCGTCCCGTCCGTCGTGGCGAGGGCGAGCCGCTGCCCGACGTGGTGTGGCTGACGCCCTCCGGTGACGCGATGGACCCCGAGGACTGGGACTCCGGCTTCGGCAAGAGCGTCGGCATGTACCTGAACGGCGAGGGCATCCGCGGACGCGACGCCCGTGGTGAGCGCGTCACCGACGTCGGCTTCATCACGTACTTCAACGCCCACGACGACGTCGTGACCTTCACGCTCCCACCGGAGGAGTACTCCCCCGGCTGGACCGTCCGCATCGACACCGCGAACCCCGGCGCCCGTGACGAGGTCCTCGACGCGGGCTCCCCGCTCGACGTGCCCGCCCGGTCGATGATCGTGCTGCGCGCCGAGCCCGACCACGAGGTCACGAGCACCCCGGTCGACGCCGAGCAGGACGGCGCCCCCGAACCGGTCGCCCCGCAGGACGCCGTCACCCCGGTGAACCCGGCCGGTTCCACCGCACCGAGCGGAGCCGCACGATGACCGCCACGACGCCCGGCGCATCGAACCGCGTCCCCGCCTCGACCTACCGGCTGCAGGTCTCGGCCGACTTCGACCTGGCGGCCGCGCGCGACCTGGTCGACTACGTCCACGACCTCGGGGCCGACTGGTTGTACCTGTCGCCCGTGCTGCAGGCCGAGGCCGGGTCGAACCACGGCTACGACGTGGTCGACCACACCCGCGTCGACACCGACCGCGGTGGCGACCAGGCGATGCGGGCGCTGGCCGAGGCCGCGCACGCCGTGGGCCTCGGGGTGATCGTCGACGTGGTGCCGAACCACGTCGGCGTCGCCACCCCCGAGTCGAACCCGTGGTGGTGGTCGCTGCTCGAACTCGGCCAGGGCTCCCCCGTCGCGTGGGCGTTCGACGTGGACTGGGAAGCCGGCGACGGCAAGCTCCGGGTCCCCGTGCTCGACGACCGGCTGCTCGACGCGGTGACGCTCGACACCTCCGACGCCGAGCGCCCCGTGCTCCGCGTGGGTGAGACCGCCTACCCGACCGCGCCCGGCACCGTGCAGGACGGCGACAGCGTCGAGACCGTCCACGAGCGGCAGCACTACGCGTTCGTGCACTGGAAGCGCGCCGACCACGACCTGAACTACCGCCGGTTCTTCGCGGTGAACACCCTGGCGGCGATCCGCGTCGAGGAGCCCGAGGTCTTCGCGGCCTCGCACGGGGTCATCGGCGGCTGGTTCCGCGACGGGCTCGTCGACGGCCTGCGCATCGACCACCCGGACGGGCTGTACGACCCGGCGGGCTACCTGCAGGACCTGGCTGTGCTGACCGGCGGGGCCTACACCCTGGTCGAGAAGATCCTCGAGCCCGGCGAGCAGCTGCCGAGCTCCTGGCCGGTCGACGGCACCACCGGGTACGACGCCCTCGGGGTGCTCGACCGTGTGTTCGTCGACCCTGCCGGCGAGCAGTCCCTGACCGCAGCCTCGGGTGCCGAGCCGACCGACTGGCAGCAGCTCACGCACGACACCCGGCGTGGCATCGCGGACGGCATCCTCGGCAGCGAGGTCGAGCGGCTCGCGCGCCTGCTCGCACCGAGCGCCGTGACGGAGACGATCACGCACGAGCGGATCGTCGACGCGGTGGCCGAGATCGTCGCCTCGTTCGACGTGTACCGCACGTACCTACCCGAGGGCGCCCACCACCTGATCACCGCGCTCGAGCGTGCCGCCGAGGCCCGTCCGGACCTCGACGACGTCATCGACCGGATCGCTCCGGCACTCGTCGACCCGACGAACGCCGCGGCGGTCCGGCTGCAGCAGACCAGCGGCATGGTCATGGCGAAGGGCGTCGAGGACACGGCGTTCTACCGCACCTCGCGCCTGTCGTCCCTCAGCGAGGTCGGCGGCGACCCGAGCGTCTTCGCGGTCTCCGTGCCGGACTTCCACCGGGCGCAGCGCGAACGGCTCGGCAGCTGGCCGCACACCATGACGACGCTCACCACGCACGACACCAAGCGCAGCGAGGACACCCGCGCCCGCATCGCCGTGCTGGCCGAGCTCGGCGACGAGTGGGCCGACACGCTCGAGCGGCTGCAGTCGCTCGTCCCGCTCGAGGACCGCGTCTTCGCCGACCTGCTCTGGCAGGCGATCGTCGGCGCCCGACCCGCGAGTCGTGAACGCCTGCACGCCTACGCCGAGAAGGCCTCGCGCGAAGCCGGGGACAGCACCACCTGGACCGAGCCGAACGAGGCGTTCGAGCAGCAGATGCACGCGATCGTGGACGCCGCGTTCGACGACCCGGACGTGGTCGCCGTGCTCGACGCCCTCGACGAGCAGATCGACGCCGCCGGGTGGTCGAACGGCCTGGCCCAGAAGCTCGTCCAGCTCACCGCCCCGGGCGTCCCCGACGTCTACCAGGGCACCGAGTTCTGGGACCGCTCGCTCGTCGACCCCGACAACCGTCGGCCGGTCGACTACGCCGAGCGGCGCCACGTGCTCGCCGAGCTCGACGGCCCGGACGACGACGGCCCCGAGGACCTGCCGGCCATCGGCATCGACGGTGCCGCGAAGCTCCTGGTCACCACGCGGGCGCTGCGGCTCCGCCGGGACCGCCCGGAGCTGTTCACCCGGTACCTGGAGCTCGAGGCCACCGGCAGCGCCGCCGACCACGTCATCGCGTTCGACCGCGGCGGTGCCGTGACGATCGCGACGCGTCTGCCGATCGGCCTCGGCCGGGTCGGCGGCTGGGGCGACACCCTGGTGCACGCGGTCCCCGTCGAGCGCATCGACCTGCTCACCGGCCGACACGTCCCCGCTGACCGCGGGATCGCGCTGGCCGACCTGCTCACCACCTACCCGGTCGCGCTGCTCGTGCCCGCCGACGCGGTCGGTGCAGCCGGCCACGCCGACGCGGCGACCGCTGCGTCCGACGCGAGCGGCGCCTCCCGGCCCGCCGCAGGCCGCACGACGGACGCCATCGAGACCGACGCGCAGGCCGAGATCGACATCCTGGAGGGTCACGCATGACCGCACCCGACCGTTACGCCGTCTGGGCGCCCGAGCCGGACCGGGTCCGGCTCGTCGTCGACGACGTCGAGTACCCGCTCACCAAGGGCGACGACGACTGGTGGGCCACAGACGCCGTGATGCCGGTCGTCGGCGCCCGGTACGGGTTCCGCATCGGCGACGACGACGCGGTCCGACCGGACCCGCGCAGCCGGTACCAGCCCGAGGGCGTGCACGGCCCGTCCGAGGTCGTCGACCCCGCACGGTTCGCGTGGACCGACGAGTCGTGGACCGGACGCCCGGCCCGCGGCGCCGTGATCTACGAGATGCACATCGGCACCTACACGCCCGAGGGCACGCTCGACGCCGCCGCCCAGAAGCTGGACCACCTGGTCGAGCTGGGGGTCGAGTTCGTCGAGCTGCTCCCCGTCAACGCCGTCAACGGCGAGTGGAACTGGGGCTACGACGGTGTCGGCTGGTTCTCCGTGCACGCCCCGTACGGCGGCCCGGACGCCTACGACCGGTTCGTCGACACGGCGCACGCGCTGGGACTCGGCGTCATCCAGGACGTCGTCTACAACCACCTCGGACCGAGCGGCAACTACCTGCCGCTGTACGGCCCGTACCTGCTGGCCGGGCTCGGCAACACCTGGGGCGACTCGGTGAACGTCGAGCACCCCGAGGTCCGCCGGTACGTGCTCGACAACGTGCGCATGTGGTTCCGCGACCACCACGTCGACGGGCTCCGGCTCGACGCCGTGCACGCGATCCGCGACACCACCCGACCGCACGTGCTGGCGTCGATGGCCGACGAGACCGACGCGTACTCGTCGTTCATCGGCCGGCCGCTGTCGCTCATCGCGGAGTCGGACCTCAACGACCCGGTGATGTTCCGGCCGCGCGAGGCCGCCGGGTACGGCCTCGCCGGGCAGTGGTCCGACGACTTCCACCACGCCGTGCACGTGGCGCTCACCGGCGAGACGAACGGCTACTACGCCGACTTCGCCCCGCTGTCCGCGCTGGCGAAGGTGCTCGAGGACGGCTTCTTCCACGACGGCACCTGGTCGTCGTTCCGCGGCAAGCGGCACGGTCGGCCGATCGACCGCGGGACCTCCCCCGCGACGGCGCTGGTCGTGGCGAACCAGAACCACGACCAGATCGGCAACCGCGCCGCCGGCGACCGGCTCGCGGCGACGCTCGACGACGAAGGCCTCGTGATCGCGGCGGCCCTGACGCTGCTCGGACCGTTCACCCCGATGCTGTTCATGGGCGAGGAGTTCGCGGCCTCGACGCCGTGGCAGTTCTTCACCTCGCACCCGGAGCCCGAACTCGGCAAGGCCACCGCCGAGGGGCGCATCGCCGAGTTCGCCGAGCACGGGTGGGACGAGTCCGCCGTGCCGGACCCGCAGGACCCGACGACGTTCACGAACTCGAAGCTCGACTGGGCGGACGTCAGCTCGGAGCGCGGTGCGGCGATCCTCCGTGCCTACCGGGTGCTCATCGCCCTGCGGCGCACCGACCAGGCGTTCGTCGACCACCGCTACGAGGCGAACGCCGTCCGCTTCGACGAGGACCGCCGCTGGCTCGTGCTCACGCGCGGTCTGCTCGGCCCGGACGTGGCGCCGGTGCACGTCGTGGTGAACTTCGCCGACGATGCAGCCGAGGTGCCCGTGCCCGACGCCGTGGGCGAGGAGCTCTACGGCTTCGGCGCGACCGAGGTCGATGCCGGCGTGGTCCGGTTCCACGGTCGGGGCGTCGTGGTGCTGCGCTAGCTGCCGGCCCCCGCACACACGAACGGCGACGGACCCCGGGGTCCGTCGCCGTTCGTCGTCCGCTCAGGCCGTGTGGTCGGCGACCGCGTGCGCGTTCTTCCGCACGGACGGCAGCTTGCGGTGGTCCTTGACGAGGGAGCGGGTCTCGCGGATCCGGCGGTCGATGCCCCACTTCGTGACGAGCGCCAGGCTCTCACGGACGATGTTGCCGCTCATCTTCGAGACGCCGAACTCCCGCTCGGTGAACGTGATCGGGGTCTCCACGACCCGTAGGCCCGCCTCGAGGGCACGCCAGCAGAGGTCCACCTGGAAGCAGTACCCCTTCGACGCCACCCCGGCGAGGTCGATCCGCTCGAACGCCTTCGAGGTGAAGACCCGGAAGCCGCCGGTGGCGTCCCGCACCGCGATGCCCAGGGCGAGGCGGGTGTACAGGTTGCCGCCGCGGGAGAGCATGAGGCGGTACCAGGGCCAGTTCTCCACCGTGCCGCCCTTGATCCAGCGGGAGCCGAGGACCAGGTCGTTGGAGTCCGCGAGCTCGAGCATCCACGGCAGGTACTCGGGGTGGTGGGAGCCGTCGGCGTCCATCTCGACGAGCTTGGCGTAGCCGTGCTCCAGACCCCACGCGAAGCCGGACAGGTACGCCCCGCCCAGGCCGTCCTTCACGGTGCGGTGCAGCACGTGCACGCGGTCGGTCTCGCGGGCCATGGCGTCCGCGATGTCGCCGGTGCCGTCGGGTGAGTTGTCGTCGACGACGAGCACGTGCACCGTGTCGTCGGTCGCCGCCAACGTGCGCTCGACGATGGGCCGGACGTTCTCGGCTTCGTCGTAGGTCGGGATGATGACCAGGGTCTCGCTCATGGTGCTCCTCGTGCTCCACCCGAATGTACCGACCGGTGGCTGCGGCCCTCCGAAGAGCGCGCTGCGAACACGATCAGCGTGACCGGTCCGCGCCTGGGTGCCGGCGGGGTGGACGCGCACCGAGACGGACGGGAGGCCCGGTGCCAGCTGGCACCGGGCCTCCCGTCGGTCGGTCGGTCGGTCGGTCGGTTGCGTCTACGCGGGGCGCGACGACGGGGACACGTTCTTGGACGCGTCGCGTTCCGGGATGTCGCCGAGTGCCTCGTCGATCGCCGCGAGGGCGTCCGCGTCGAGCTTCACGCCGGCGGCCTTCACGTTGTCGGTGACCTGCTGCGGACGCGAGGCGCCGACGATCGCCGAGGCGACGTTCTCGTTCTGCAGGGTCCATGCGATCGCGAGTTGCGCGAGCGTGAGGCCGGCCTGGTCGGCGACGGGCTGCAGGCGCTGCACGGCTTCGAGGACCTCGTCGCGCATGAACCGCTTGATCATGTCCGCGCCGCCCTTCTCGTCCGTGGCACGCGAGCCCTCGGGCAGGGGCTGACCCGGCTTGTACTTGCCGGTCAGGACGCCCTGCGCGATGGGCGACCAGACGATCTGCGACAGGCCGAGCTGCTTCGATGCCGGGACGACCTCACCCTCGATGACACGCCACAGCATCGAGTACTGCGGCTGGTTCGAGATGAGCTGGAAGCCGAGCTCCTTGGCCAGCGCGGCACCGGCACGGATCTGCTCGGCGGTCCACTCGCTGACGCCGATGTAGAGCGCCTTGCCCTGGCGGACGACGTCGGCGAAGGCCTGCATCGTCTCTTCGAGCGGGGTCTCGTAGTCGTACCGGTGCGCCTGGTAGAGGTCGACGTAGTCGGTCTGCAGTCGCTCGAGCGAACCGTCGATCGACTCCATGATGTGCTTGCGGCTGAGGCCGACGTCGTTGTGCCCCTTGGGCCCGGTCGGCCAGTAGACCTTCGTGAAGACCTCGAGGGACTGGCGCCGCTCGCCCTTGAGCGCCTCGCCGAGGACGGTCTCGGCCGCGGTGTTGGCGTACGTGTCCGCGGTGTCGAACGTGGTGATGCCGGCGTCGAGCGCTGCCCGCACGCACTGGGTGGCGACGTCGTTCTCGACCTGCGAGCCGTGCGTCAGCCAGTTGCCGTAGGTGATCTCGGAGATCTTGAGTCCGGAGTTGCCCAGGTACCTGAATTCCATGGTCCTGACGCTACTGGAGTGAGCGCACACGTGAGGGGTCCCGCGAGTGCCTGTCGGGCGCGCGTGCTGGTGGCGGGTGCGGTGCGGGTGCGGGTGCGGTGGCGGGCTTGGGTGGCCGCCGAGCGGGCGAAGTACCAGGGTGTTCTCGGCGGAGTACCCCGAGTTTTCGCCCACTCGCACCGAGCGCGACGCCCGCTCTGCGGTTCAGCCCCAGGTCGGCAGTCCGCGCCCGCGAGCGGGCGAAACACCGCGGTGCGATCGCGCCGCCACCACGGTGTTTCGCCCGCTCGACGGAACCGCATCCCTCCACACGCGCCGGATGGGATGCCGCTGTCCACAAGGGAGGCCCGACTCCCGTCCGCAAGATCGGCTCGCCGTCACGCTGTGCAGATGACCGCCAGGCACCGACTCCCGATGGCACTCCGCGACGCTTCGTTCCGCGTGCGGAACGCGCTGCACCGCGGCGTGTCACGCGGCCGGCTCGAGGCGCGCGACCTCGTTCGCCCGTTCCACGGCGTCCGTTCTGCGTTCCCACCCGAGTCCGTGGACGAGCGCGCCAGGGCACTCGCCCCTCGGCTCCGTCCCGACCAGGTGTTCAGTCACGTCACGGCGGCGGCGATCCTCGGTGTCCCGCTCCCCCGTCGGTTCGAGCGCGACCGACGGCTGCACGTCACGACCATCGGCGCGGACCAGGCACTCCGGGTTCGTGGCGCTGTCGGCCACCGGGCGCAGTACGGGACGGTCCGTGCAACCGTCGCCCGCGGCGTACCACTGACCACCCCGGCAGACACGTTCGTGGCGCTCGGCACGATGCTGACCCTCGACGAACTGATCGTCGCCGGGGACGCGCTCGTCGGGTGGCTCGGCTGGGCCACACTCGAAGAGCTCGTCCACGCAGTCCGGCGACGGCGCGGGATCCGAGGCATCGTGAAGCTCCGCCTCGCGTTGGAGGAGATCCGGAGGGGCTCTCGGTCTCCTGGGGAGACCAGGACACGACTGGCGCTCGTCCGCCGTGGACTCCCCGAGCCCGCCCTCAATCACGATGTCGTCGTCGACGGTCGGTGGATCGCGTGCGTAGACCTCGCCTACCCCGACTCGAGGGTCGCGATCGAGTACGAGAGCGATCTGCACCGCACCGATCCAGCCAGCTTCCGGAAGGACCTCACGCGCGGCGAGCACCTCAAGGACGTCGACTGGTGGCTCGTCCGGGTGACTGCGGACGACCTCGCTGACGGCGTGGAGCGCTTCGTGCAACGTGTTCGCCGGCTGCTCGTGGTCGGGTCGCGGGGCATGCACGACACGCGGTTCGCGACACTTCGGTGAACAATGGTTGACGCTTCAACCAAAACGGTGCACACTGGCGTAGTATCAACTCGATGCAGGCGCATGGAACGCGTCGCACCGCAGACTCTCGTTCGGAAGAAGGACCACCATGACGCTCACCGCTGACACCGTTCCCGGCTACCAGACCGGCACCTGGAAGATCGACCCGACCCACTCCGAGGTCACGTTCTCGGTCCGCCACCTCGCCATCAGCAAGGTCAAGGGCAAGTTCGAGACGTTCGACGCCACGGTCGTCACCGCCGAGAACCCCCTGGAGTCGACCGTCGAGGCGAACATCGACGTCGCGTCGATCAACACCGGCCAGGAGCAGCGCGACCAGCACCTCAAGACGAGCGATTTCTTCCTCACCGAGGAGCACCCGCAGCTCACCTTCCGTTCCACGAGCATCGAGGCCAAGGGCGACGACCTGCACATCTCGGGCGACCTGACCCTGCGCGGCGTCACCAAGCCCGTCGTGCTCAAGGCTGAGCTCGGTGGCTTCACGACGGACGGCTACGGCCAGGTCAAGTTCGGCGCCGAGGCGACCACGAAGATCGACCGCACCGAGTTCGGTGTGAACTGGAACGCGGCGCTCGAGGCCGGCGGCTTCACGCTCGGCAACGACGTCACGATCAACCTCGACGTCCAGTTCGTCCTCCAGGCGGCCTGAGCCTCCTCGGCCTCGCCGCCCGACTGAGGGCACCGAACGCACCACCCGAACCCGAGAAGAACGCCCCGACTCCCCACGGAGCCGGGGCGTTCTTCGTTGCGCGCTGCCTCACTCGTCGGCCACGAGCGGGCGAAACACCTGGGCCACCGCTCGTACCCGCCCGGCATTTCGCCCGCTCGG
>NZ_JAHEWS010000041.1:0-14426 GCF_018598405.1 Curtobacterium flaccumfaciens
GCCCTGCACCACCCCACGCCCCCGCACCACCCGCACGACGAACAGGAGCACCCATGGCCACCGACTGGATCGCGATGCAGGCCCTCGCGGCAGCCGAGTTCGGCCGCCGCGTCGCCGCCGTCACCGACTGGGACGCCGCCACACCCGACTCCGAGTGGACCACCCGTGACCTCGTCGCCCACGTCGTCGACGAGCAGCGCTGGATCCCGAAGCTCTTGACCGGGTGCGACTACGCCCAGGCCCAGGCCGACCTCGAGCCGATCGGCGACGACCTGGTGGCCGAGTGGCACCGCTTCGCCACCGCCGCCACCGAGGCCTGGCGGAACGCCCCGCAGGACACCCCCGTGCACCTCAGCACCGACGTCGTGCCCGCCGCGCAGTACCTCACGGAGCAGACGAGCGACATCACGATCCACACCTGGGACCTCGCGCGGGCGACCGGCACCGAGGAGTCACTGCCCGACGACCTCGTCCGCGCGGTGTGGGAGTACTTCGAGCCGCAGATCGAGGACCTCGCGGCCACCGGCCTCTACGCACCCCCGGTCGACGTCACCGAGGACGCCCCGCTCCAGGTCCGCCTGCTCGCCGTCACAGGCCGCGATGCCAGAGTGACGGCATGACCTCAGACACGAGCGGCACGACCACGGAGACGAGCGACACGAGCAACATGACCACCGACACGAAGCGCCTCGGCAACTCGGGGCTCGAGATCAGCAGCGTCGTCCTCGGCATGATGTCCTACGGCGACCCGGACCGGGGCTCGCACGCCTGGAGCGTCGGCATCGACGAGGCCCGCCCCTTCGTCCGCCGCGCGTTCGAGGCCGGCATCACGACCTTCGACACCGCGAACGTGTACTCGGACGGCAGCAGTGAGGAGATCACCGGCACGCTCCTCGCCGAGCTGGCCCCGCGCGAGGACGTCCAGGTCTTCACGAAGGTCTTCAACCGGATGCGCCCCGGTCGGAACGGCGCCGGGCTGTCCCGTGCGGCGATCATGCACGAGATCGACGCCTCCCTGACCCGCCTGGGCACGGACTACGTCGACCTGTACCAGATCCACCGGTTCGACCCGGTGACGCCGATCGAGGAGACCATGGAGGCCCTCCACGACGTCGTCAAGGCCGGCAAGGCGCGCTACATCGGCGCGAGCAGCATGTGGACGTGGCAGTTCGCCGAGATGCAGCACACCGCGGAACGCCACGGCTGGACGAAGTTCGTGAGCATGCAGGACCAGTACAACCTGCTCGAACGCGAGGAGGAGCGCGAGATGCTCCCCTTCTGCGAGCACACGGGTGTCGGCGTGATCCCGTGGAGCCCCCTCGCCCGCGGCCGCGTCACCCGCCCCTGGGACGCCTCCGGGTCGGGCTCGCGCGCGCAGACCGACGAGTTCGGCAAGACCCTCTACAAGCAGGACGAGGACGCCAACCGTGCGATCGTCGACGCGGTCGAGGCCGTCGCCACCGAGCGCGGCGTCCCGATGGCGCAGGTCGCCCTGGCCTGGGTCGCCGGCAAGTCCGCGGTCTCCGCGCCCATCCTCGGAGCGACGAAGGAGCACCACATCGACGACGCGGTCGCAGCCGCCTCGCTGACGCTCACCGCCGCCGAGGTCACGCGACTCGAGTCCGCGTACACGCCCCGGGTGCCGTCGGGTTTCTGACGCCCCCACGAGCGGACGGGAGGCACGGTGCCAGCTGGCACCGTGCCTCCCGTCCGTCCTCTCGTCACGCGCACCGCCGCGGAGACGCTGGCGTGTCCGCACGACGCCGCCACACCGACGTGACGCCGCCGGATTCGGCGGCGTCACGCGGAGACGCCGGCGTCTTCGGCCCCGGCGCGGGACTCGGGCGGGCCGTGGTCAGGCGACCGCGCTGCCGTCGGTGCGCTGCAGGCGCGCGATGCGACGACGCGCGGCCCGTTCGGAACCGGTCTGGTCGTCGAGCACCGCACCGATCCCGTCGAGCACGAGCTTCGTGGTCCGCACCACCGGCAGCTCCACCGGGCCGACCACCGGAGCGCGCAGCCCGAGCAGCGACCGGTGCCGCGGGTCGAGCGTGGACACCGCGCCCTGGAACACCGCGCGGTACCCGGGTCGCAGCAGGCGGGACAGCGGCGGGTCCTTGATGAACCGGACGACGTCACGGGTGCGCGAGTCCACCAGGAGCTCGCCGCGGTCGAGGTACCCGTTCATCTGCGCACGGAGCTCCGCCTCGGACTCGGGCGGGTCGACGATGCGCATGAGTCGTCCGGCCTCGGCCCACTCCCGCACGTAGGCGTCGGCCCCGCCCGGGATCGGACCGCCCCAGCGCTGGGCGGCGCGGAGGAACGCGTCGGTGAACGCGAGGTGCACCCAGCGCGCCAGGTCCGGGTCGTTCGCCGCGTAGGGGCGGGTCGTGCCGTGCGCGTCGACGTACTGCCCTCGGACCCGCTCGTGCAGCCGGAGCACCCAGTCGCTGCCGCTGCGGGCGGTCTGTCGGTCGCCGTACGTGACGGTGGCGATCCAGCGGCTGGTGCCAGCCAGGCGACCGAACGGGTCCTCGCGGTACCGGGAGTGGTCCGCGACGCCGGCGAGCGCGCCGGGGTGCAGCGCCTGGACGAGCAGTGCCCGCACGCCGGCGACGATGCCGTGGCTCCCCCCGTGCACGGCCCACGTGGCGGACCCCGGACCGAAGAAGCCCGCGTCGGTGCCGTGTTCCAGGTCGTCCATCCAGGCTTCCGTGCCGGTCGAACCACCGGTGAACGTCTGGTTGAGGCGGGACCGGAAGACATCGGAGACAGTGGACATGTCGTCATGTTCCGTCCGTGGCCTGGGTCCGGGGGTGGCATCGCGCAAAGTGGCCCTCCCAGCGTGCACGGGGGTCGCCCACTAGGTTGGGTCGGGTGAGCATCGACACGCCTCGTCCCTGGCTTGCCTCGTACGCCCCGGGGGTCCCGCACGACATCGAGGAACAGAGTGGTTCCCTGTACGACCTGGTCGAGCAGTCGGCCCGGACGTTCCCCAGGCAGGTCGCCCTCGAGTTCTTCAAGCGCACCACGAGCTACGCCGACCTCGAGGAGCAGATCCTCCGCGCGGCGAACGGCCTGCGGAAGCTCGGCGTGGGCGCGGGTGACCGCGTCGCCATCGTCCTGCCGAACTGTCCGCAGCACATCGTGGCGTTCTACGCGGTGCTGCGGCTCGGCGCGGTCGTGGTCGAGCACAACCCGCTGTACACGCCGCGGGAGCTCCGCCACCAGTTCGAGGACCACGGGGCCAAGGTCGCCATCGCGTGGGACAAGTCCGTCGCGACGCTGCAGGACTTCCCGGCCGACGTGCACCTCGACGCGATCGTCTCCGTCGACATCACGCGTGCCATGCCCCGGAGCACCCGGCTCGCCCTGTCGCTGCCGGTCGCGAAGGCCCGCGAGTCCCGCGCGAAGCTGACGGCGAAGGTGCGTGGCACGGTCAAGTGGGACGACCTCGCCGACACCCGCAAGCTCTCGAAGCGTCACCCGCGACCCGCCACCGACGACATCGCGCTGATCCAGTACACGTCCGGCACCACCGGGACCCCGAAGGGTGCGGTCCTGACCCACCGGAACCTGCTGGCGAACGCCGCCCAGGCCCGGGCATGGGTGCCGCAGATCCGTCGCGGTGACAACGTCGTGTACGCGGTGCTGCCGATGTTCCACGCCTACGGCCTGACGCTCTGCCTGACCTTCGCGATGAGCATGGCCTCGCGGCTCGTGCTCTTCCCCGCGTTCGACCCCGCCCTCGTCCTCACCGCGATCAAGCGGCACCCACCGACGTTCCTGCCGGCCGTGCCGCCGATCTACGCCCGGTTGCAGCACGCGGCCGACTCGGCGAAGGTGTCGTTGAAGGGCATCGAGATCGGCATCTCCGGTGCCATGCCGCTGTCGCAGGACATCGTCGAACCGTGGGAGGCCCGGACCGACGGCTACCTGGTCGAGGGGTACGGCCTGTCCGAGTGCTCCCCGGTCCTGATGGCCAACCCGGTCTCCCCGGAGCGTCGACTCGGGTCGATCGGCCTGCCGTTGTCCTCCACCGAGGCGCGCGTGGTCGACCCCGACGACGACACGAAGGTGCTCGGCATCGACGAGCCCGGCGAGCTGCAGGTCCGTGGCCCGCAGGTGTTCCGCGGGTACTGGGGCAAGGCCGAGGCGACCGACGAGGTCTTCACGCCCGACGGCTGGTTCCGCACCGGCGACATCGTGGCGATCGACGCCGACGGGTACGTCCGGATCGTCGACCGCCTCAAGGAACTCATCATCACCGGCGGCTTCAACGTGTCGCCGTCCGAGGTCGAGGACACGCTGCTCAAGCACCCCAGCGTCAAGGAGGTCGCGGTCGTCGGCATCACGCAGGGCGGCAACGAGCAGGTCGTCGCCGCGGTCGTGCCGAAGGACCCGTCTTCGTTCGACCCCGCGGCACTGCGGGCCTGGTCGCGCGAGCACCTGGCGGCGTACAAGGTGCCGCGTCGCGTGGTCGTGGTCGAGGACCTGCCGCGCTCGATGATCGGCAAGGTGCTGCGGCGGAAGGTGCGGGACCAGATCCTCGACGGCTGACGCACTGCCAGCTGACGAGCGGCGGCGGACCGACCCGGGTTCAGCCGGCCCGGCGTTCGGGGAGCGCGAGCACGGACAGGCCGACCACCACCAGGACGATGCCGCCCCACCCGCCGAGGCCGAGGTGCTCCCCCACCACGAGCACAGCGAGCACCGCCGCCACGACGGGTTCGAGCAGGGACAGCAGCGTCGCGACCGAGGCGGTCGCGGTCCGGAGTCCGAACGCGTACAGCGAGTGGCCGACCACCGTCGGCACGAGCGCCAGGTAGAGGAACACCGGCCAGTTGCCGGCCTCGACCAGGAACGGCCCGCCGGCCGCGACGGCGAGCACGACGAGCGGCACCGCGGCCACCCCGAACACCGCGCCGACGAGCCCGCGTTCGTTCGGCCCGCGGGCAGCCCGTGCCGCCGCGACCCCGACGTCCCCGCCGAGCTCCGTGCTGCCGCCCCCGGCCGTCCCGCCCACGACGGCGCTGACGGCGAGGGGCATCCGACTCGTCGCGGCGTGCATCCCCCGCGCCACCGCCCACGAGTACAGCGCGTACGTCAGACCGGCGACCAGGGCACTGCCGACGCCGACCGCGAGCGACCGCCCGCCGTCGTCGTGCTCCGAGCGCGCAAGGGTGACGACGACCATGCCGACCACGCTCACCAGGGTGGCGACGACCCAGCGGCGGGAGACGCGCCTCCGGTCAGCGACCCACTCGACGAGGCCGGCGAAGACGGGTGACGACCCGATGGCCAGCGTCGTGCCGAGCGCGACCCCCGCATCGGCGAGGGCCGCGTAGAACGCGACCGCGTAGACCACGAGTGACGCGGCACCGAGCAGCGCCCAGCCGCGGGTGCGGCGCTGTGCGACGGCACGCAGGGTCCCCTGCCCCGCGGTCGCGGCGAGCACCAGCCCGCCGAGCCCGAAGGTCACCGCACCGAACACGAACGCGGGCACGCCGGGCGCGAAGTGCGTCGCGGTCCCGGTGGTTCCCCACACCGCGGCGGCGACGGCGATCGCCGCCAGACCGCCGATCGGCCTGGAGGCACGCCCCGCGCCCGGTCCGCGGCTCACGAGACGTGGACGCTCGGCCGCCGGTTGACCTCGGGCTCGGCTTCACGCAGGACCTCGCGGGTCACGGGGGCGACGTCGCCGGCCCCCGTGAACACGAAGCGCAGGGCGTTCCGGATCGGACTGCCCTCGTTCCACTCGAAGTAGATGCTCGGCACGACCCCGGCGATGTCGCGGATGGCGAGGAGCGTCGACGCGATGGTGTTCGGGACGTTGCCGGACCGGACCTTCAGCACGCGGAACCCGTGGATGACGTGGCCCTCGACCAGCAGGTCCTCCTCGAAGTCGGAGGAGTCGGCGGGCAGGACCTCGAGGAACATGGTCGGCACGCGCGCCGGGATGCCGGAGTCGCGACGTTCCTCGCGCCCCTTCGACCGGTACGCCTCGGCCGTGCCGGCACCGGGTTCGTTCGCGATGATGCAGACGGAGCTGAACTGGTCGGCGTCGGCCTCGACGAACTGCCGGGCGGTCGCGTCGAGCTCGATCGACGACGCACGGAGCTCGAACGAGCGGCGCACGCGCGAGATGAGCGACACGACGACGATCGCGATGATGAAGATCGCCGCGATCCGCACGCCGTCGGGTCGCTCGATGACGTTGGCGACCGTGGTGTAGACGAACACGACCGAGATCACGCCGAACGCGATGGTGCGCTTGCGCTGCTGCTTCCGGCGCGCCGACAGCGTCACGGCCACGGCGGCGCTGGTGATCAGCACCAGCACGCCGGTGGCGTAGGCACCGCCCTGGGCGTCGACGTCGGCCTGGAAGATGATGGTGATCACGAACGCGATGAGCGTGAAGATGATCACGAGGGGACGCACCGCCCGTGCCCACTGCGGCGCCATGCCGTAGCGGGGCAGGAACCGCGGCACCAGGTTGAGGAGCCCCGCCATCGCGCTCGCACCGGCGAACCACAGGATGGCGACCGTCGAGAAGTCGTAGACCGACCCGAACACGCCCCCCAGGTACTCGTGCGCCAGGTAGGCCAGCGCACGGCCGTTCGCCCCGCCGCCCGGCTGGAACTCGGCTTGCGGGATGAGGAACGTCGTCACGATCGACGAGGTGATGAGGAACGAGCTCATGATGAGCGCCGCGACGGTCAGGAGTCGCTTGGTGCCACGGATCCGGCCCTCGGGTCGGTCGCTCGTGTCGTCGGTGGCGTCCCCGCGGACCTGCGGCATCACCGCGACGCCGGTCTCGAAGCCGGAGAGGCCGAGCGCGAGCTTCGGGAACACGATCAGGGCGATGCCGACCATCACGAGGGGGTTGCCGTGCTGGGCGGTGAGCCCGGACCACCAGTCGCTCGCCACCATCGGGTTCTCGAACACGTGCCAGAGGGACACGACGATGACGACGGCGTTCAGCGCGAGGAAGACGGCGACGAGCCCCACCGCGATGCCGATGGCTTCCTTGAACCCACGCAGGAACACGATGCCGAGCAGGAGCAGCAGCGCCAGGGTGAGCGGCACCGGGATCTCGGTGAACCAGTGCGGGGTGTACGGGTTCTCGGCGATGTGGGCTGTGGCATCGGCGGCCGACAGCGTCATCGTGATCATGAAGTCCGTCACGGCGAACCCGAGCAGCACGAGCACGAGGAGCTTGCCGGCCCACCACGGCAGGAGCTTCTCGAGCATCATGATCGACCCGGCGCCCCGGAAGCTGTCGTGGGCGATCCGCCGGTACACCGGCAGCGCCCCGAACAGCGTGACGAGGACGAGCACGATCGTCGCGATCGGCGACAGCAGGCCCGCGGCGAGCGCGGCGATGGCCGGCTGGTACCCGAGGGTGGAGAAGTAGTCGACGCCGGTCAGGCACATGACCCGCCACCACGGGTGGGTCTTCTCGACCTCGACCTGGTGCGGACCCTGGTGGGAGGCGCCCTGGTCGGCCCCGTGCAGCATCCACCGACGCAGGCGGGTGCTGCGGTCGAGGGGCTGCTCGGTGGCGTCGCGCTGGGCGGCCCGCTCGGCTTCTGTCGCGGTCACGTGGATGATGCTAAGCCGTCCGGGTGGCCCACGTGCACACCCGGACGGCCCTGTGGACGGCGGGGTCGGACTACCGCCGTGTGCGGGACAGGGCCGCCACGATCCCGGCGACGACCAGCAGCACACCGGCGGCGATGCAGGCGGCCAACAGCAGGGTCGTGGTGTCCACTGAGAACATCGGCAGCGCGCTCACGGCCATCGCCCCGGCGAACACCAGGAGCACGACACCCCAGAGGATCGTGCCGAAGCGTGCGCCGCCGTGCCCGGGTCGGCCGACCGCCCCGTCCGGAGCGGCCGGGGCCGCCACCGGCCCGGTGGCGTCGTTCCTCGCCGTGTCGTTGGTCGTCGTGTCGTCGTTCGTCATGGTCCCGTTCCTCACTCGCCGACCGTGATCGCCCGGGGCACCTCGACGCCGCCGCCGAGGATCCACAGGTGCACGGTCGTGGTCTCGTCCGCATCGGCCGTGCGTGCCGCACGGTTCTCGAGCGTGGTGGTCCGGAGCACCCCACCGGTGCCCTCGCCGTCCTCGGCGCCGCCGGTGTCGACCCCGTACCCGACACCGCTCACCTCGACCCGGACCGGCAGGTCGGTCGGCAGCAGCACCTCGGCCCCGCCGGCGCCCAGCCAGAGGTTCACGTCGCCGCCAGCCGCTGTGGGCTCGAGTCCGCGGAGGTCCAGGGTGGGCCCGCCGGCGAGCATCGCGAAGTTCCGTTCGGTGCCGGGTACGGCGCGTTCCACCTGCCACGTGGTGCCGCCGATCAGCGAGACCTGCGTGCCGGCGGGCAGGACACCTGTGACGACGAGGGCCACGGCCGCGACGGTGGAGAACAGGCCGAGCACGCCGTCGTCCCGGCCGCGGACCCCGGCGACGATCGTCGCGACCGCCAGCACCCCGAGCGCGGCCGCGATCCCGAGGACCGGGACGGACCACCCGGCCTGCTGCGCCCAGACCGCCACACCGGCTCCGGCGACGAGTGCGAGTCCGAGGGACACCGCCACGTACGCCGCCCCCGGGCGTCGCTCCGCCCGGACGGCGCGCCACTCGGCCATCCGCTCCCGGTCTGCGCGCATCCGCTCCTCGTGCTGCCGCCGCCGGTCCTCGGGGCTCACGGGCACGTCCCACTGCCAGGAGGCCCGACCCGCGTCCGTCGCGCCGGTCGCCTCCGCGGTCCACGCGGCTCGGGCCGGGCGCGGCTCCTCGGGGCTGGTCCAGAAGTCTCCCCGTGGGGCAGCGGCCGGGTCGGGGTGCGCGTTCGCGGTCCGCTCTCCGTCCACACCACGTCGAGCCAGGACCACGATGAGCCAGACGATCCCGCCGACGAGCACGATGCTCCACGCGGTGGCCAGGGTGGCCTCGAGCCAGGCGGGCATGCGCCAGGCGTCCGGGACCCCCTGCCACCAGATCCCCCGGGTCGCGGGCACGAAGGTCAGCGCCACGAACGCACCGATCGCGATGAGCGCCGGGTCGAGGACGCCGCGGATCATCCGTTCGACGTGGATGCGTCCGGCGGTGTCGGGGAGCAACGCCCAGCCGACGGCGTAGGCGAGGAAGACCGGGCCGCCCAGCAGCGCGACGACGATCGTCACCCCACGGACCACGAGCGGGTCGAGGCCGGTGCGGCGGGCCACGGCACCGCACACACCGGCGAGCCAGCGGTCGTCGGTGCGGGTGATGCCGAGGCCGCGGACCCAGTCGAAGAACCGGGTCGTCGAGTCGGCGCTGCCGGCAGCGGTGCCGGGAGCGGAGTCGTGCTGGTGATCGGTCATGGCCACCAGCATCCCGGCAGCGGCGCGCCGACACCATCGGGGTTCCCCCTGACCGGACCCTGATCCCGGCCCCGCGACCCTGCTGCTGCGGCCGTCCGGGTGCCAGGATTGGCCCATGGCCACCGCGACGATGACGCGCCCGACCCCCAGGGTCGTCGGTGGTGTCTGCAGCGGGTTCGCGGCCCACACCGGTCTGCCGGTCGGGGCCGTCCGGCTCGCCACGGCGGTCCTCGTGGTCTGCGGCGGCGCCGGGCTGCTGCTCTACGCCTGGCTCTGGGCGACCGTCCCGAGCGCGGCCGCAGGGCCAGCCGCCGGAAGCGCGGCGCGCGGGTCCGTGCTGACCCCGGCAGCCGACGTCGACGAGGACCCCGTGTCCGCCCGTCGGACCCCGGTCGTCGAGATCCTGCTCGGGGTCGCCCTGCTCGCCGCTGCCGGGGCCGTCGTCGCCGCGCGGATGGGCGTGGCGGTCCCCCTCGAGGTCATCGTGCCCGGCGTCGTGGTCGTCACCGGGGCCGCGCTCGCCTGGCGGCAGTTCGACGCGCTCCGCGACGTCCGCTCGGCCGCGTCCTCCACCCTCGTCGTCCGGGCACTCGGTGCCCTGGTGCTGGTCGTCCTCGGCATCCTGCTCTTCTTCACGACGAGCACCCGGCCGAACGTCTGGACCGTGCTGACCGCCGCGGTGGCCGTCCTGGTCGGTGTGGCCGTCGTCGTCGCCCCGTGGGTGGTCCGGCTCGTCCGCGACCTCGCCGAGGAACGCGCCGCCCGCGTCCGCGACCTCGAGCGGGCCGAGTTCGCGGCGCACCTGCACGACTCGGTGTTGCAGACCCTGGCCCTCATCCAGCAGAAGGCCGAGCCGGGTTCGGACGCGGCGCGGCTGGCACGGGCGCAGGAGCGCGAGCTGCGGTCCTGGCTCTTCACCGAGCAGGCGGAACCGGCGCGCGACCTCGGCACGCAGCTGCGGGACGCGGCCGTGGACATCGAGGCCGAGTACCCCGCCCGCATCGAGGTCATCGCGGTCGGACCCGCCCGCAGCGACCTGCCGGACGGGCTCGTCTCCGCCGCCCGCGAGGCGATGCTCAACGCCGCACGGCACGCCGGTGGGACCGTCAGCGTCTACGCCGAGACCGCTCGCGACCGGGCCGAGATCAGCATCCGCGACCGCGGCCCGGGGTTCGACGTCGACACGGTGCCGGTCGGCCGGTACGGCGTCCGTGAGTCGATCGTCGGCCGCATGCAGCGACTCGGCGGCCACGCGACCATCGCGCCCGGACCGGGCCGCACCGGCACCGAGGTCCGACTGACCCTGCCGCTCGCCTCCGCGAGCCACGACGAGGAGCACGCATGACCGAGCCCGCCCCGTTGACGGTCGCGATCGTCGACGACCACTCCATCTTCCGGGCCGGCGTGCGCGCCGGGCTGCCACCGGGCCTCCAGGTCGTGGGTGAGGCGGCGACCGTCGACGAGGCCGTGAGGGTCGTCGCGGCCACGCGACCGCGCGTCGTCCTGCTCGACGTGCACCTGCCGGGCGGTGCCGGCGGCGGCGGTGCCGAGGTGATCACGCGGTCGGCATCGGAGAACCCGGACACCCGGTTCCTGGCGCTGAGCGTGTCGGACGCCGCCGACGACGTGGTGCGGGTCATCCGCGCCGGCGCCCGCGGGTACATCACGAAGAGTTCGTCGAGTGCCGAGGTCGCCGAGGCCGTCACCCGCGTGGCGGACGGGGACGCCGTGTTCTCGCCGCGGCTCGCCGGCTTCGTCCTCGACGCCTTCGGGGCGGTCAGTGGCGAGACGGCCCAGCACGATGCCGAGCTGGACCGCCTGTCCGCCCGCGAGCAGGAGGTCATGCGGCTCATCGCGCGCGGGTACGCCTACAAGGAGGTCGCGACGGAGCTGTTCATCTCGGTGAAGACCGTCGAGACGCACGTGTCGAAGGTCCTGCGGAAGCTCCAGCTGTCGAACCGGCACGAGCTGACCGCGTGGGCGCTGCAGCGCAAGCTGCTCTGAGCGCCCACGCCGGCCTCACTTCCCGCTGATCCTGGGGGTGGATGGCGCAGCCTCGTTGACCGCCCATGGCCTCACTTCGCACTGATCCTGGGGGTGGATGGCGCAGCCTTGTTGACCGCCCATGGCTTCACTTCGCGCTGATGCGGGTGTACTTGTTCACCGCCCACGGCACGAACACCACGAGCATCACGGCGATGCCGATCAGCACCGTCAGCACGGGGTGCTGCATCGTCCAGATGTCCGGCACCGGGGCGGACCCGACGTTCCCGAACAGCTCCCGCGCGGCCTGCACGAGCGACGACACCGGGTTCCACTCCGCGAACACACGCAGCACCAGCGGCAGGGTGTCGCTCGGCACGAACGCGTTCGAGATGAACGTCAGCGGGAACAGGATCATGAACGAGGCGTTGTTGATGACCTCCGGCGTCTTGACGCTCATGCCGAGCAGCGCCATCACCCAGCTGAACGCGTAGCTGAAGAGCAGCAGCAGGGCGATGCCGGCCAGGAACTCGAGCGGCGACGAGTTCACCCGCCACCCGACCGCCAGCCCGGTGAGCATCATGATCGCCATCGAGATCGAGTTGAGCACGAGGTCGGAGTTGGTACGCCCGACGAGCACCGCGGACGCCGACATCGGCAGCGTGCGGAACCGGTCGATCAGCCCTTCCTTCAGGTCCTGCGCCATGGCCGAGCCGGAGAACGTCGCGCCGAACACCACGGTCTGCGCGAAGATCCCCGCCATCAGGAACTGCGTGTAGTCCGTCCCCTGCACCTGGATCGCGCCGCCGTAGACCTGGCTGAACAGCAGCACGAACATGATCGGCTGCAGCACGGCGAACACGAGCATGTCCGGGGACCGCTTGAGCTTGATGAGGTTCCGCTTGGTGACGGTCCAGCCGTCCTCGAGCCAGACGGCGAGCGGCGAGGTGACGACGACGGGCAGCTGGCGGCCCGGGGCGAGGGACGTGGCGGTCATCGTGCCACCTCCTTCTGCTTGGTGGCCGCGGGTCCGTCGGCGTCGTCGTCCGTCGCGGCGTGCCCGGTCAGGCGCAGGAAGACGTCGTCGAGCGTCGGGCGGCGCATGCCGGCGTCGTGGAGTCCGATGCCGGCCTCACCCAGGTCGGCGAGCACGCGCTGCAGGGCTGCCGGCCCGGCCTCCACCGCGATGGCGCGGGTGCGGCCGTCGCCCGAGGTCTCGACCTCGCCGACCCCGTACCGGCCGAGCACCGTGGTCGCCGCGTCGCCGTCGGCCTCGTCGACCAGGGTCACGACCACCCGGTGCCCGCCGACCTGCGCCTTGAGCTGGTCGGCTGTGCCCTCGGCGATGACCGCCCCGCCGTCGATGACCGCGATGTCGTCGGCGAGCCGGTCGGCTTCTTCCAGGTACTGGGTGGTGAGCAGCACCGTCGCGCCCTCGGCCACGAGGTCCTCGATGATGCCCCAGAGCGCCAGCCGGCTGCGGGGGTCGAGGCCTGTCGTCGGTTCGTCGAGGAACAGCACGCGCGGGTTCATCACGAGCGCGCCGGCGAGGTCGATGCGCCGCCGCATGCCGCCGGAGAACCCCTTCACCGGACGGTCCCCCGCCTCGGAGAGGTCGAACACGTCGATGAGCTCGCGAGCACGTTCGCGCGAGGTCCGGCGCCCCAGGTGGTACAGCCGCCCGATCATCTCGAGGTTCTCGAACCCGGTCAGGTTCTCGTCGACCGCCGCGTACTGGCCGGAGACCCCGATCGACCGCCGGGTGGCCTGCGGGTCGGCGATCACGTCGATGCCGTCGATCGTCGCGGTGCCCGAGTCGGGCGTGATCAGGGTGGTGAGCACCTTCACGACCGTGGTCTTGCCCGCGCCGTTCGGCCCGAGCAGTGCCGTCACGGTGCCCTGCGGCACCGACAGGTCGAGTCCGGCCAGTGCGTGCACCGGCCCGGACTTCGACCGGTAGGTCTTGGTCAGCCCGGAGGCTTCGATGATGGCCATGTCGCTCCTTCGTCGACCACGGAGAATATCAGTGGGTCGGTGGAGCGACGGACGTCACTCAGACGTCGAAGTCACCACCACCGAAGTCGCTGAAGCCACCGCCACCGAAGTCGGATCCGCTGTCGCCCCAGCCCGCACTCTCGAAGCCGCCGCCGTCGGATGCGCCAGCGTCCGACGCACCGGCGTCGCCGGAATCAGCACCAGTGTCCTCCGAACCACCGTCACCCGCAGCGTCGGTACCGCCATCGAACGATCCGGGGTCGGGCAGGAAGGCGCTCATGATCGCCGAACCGATGACGTACCCGGCCACCGTCCCGAGGATCGAGGCCCCGATCATGCTGCCGAACGACGGTCCGCCGCGCTGCCCACCGAAGCGTCCGCCGGCCCCACCGCCGACGCCGCCGAGCGATCGCTCCATGAAGCCCGGCTGGCGGATCTCGGAGCGGGTCGCCGACTGCGCGAGCGACCGCGGGTCGTCGCCTCGGGGCGCCTCACCGGGAGGGGCCGTCCGGGTGAACTCGTCGTAGACCATCCGGCGCTGCTCGTCGGTCAGCTTCGCGAAGGCCTCGGCGTGCACCTCTTCGATGCGCTCCGGCGGTGCGGTGCGGAGCAGGTACCGGTAGCGCTCGACGGCACGCTCGTCGTCGGTCGTCGCCCCCTGCTGCTGCGTGGGTGCGCCGCCCCACTGCGGGACGCCGTACTGGTCGCCCCCGCCCTGCGGTGCGGACGGCGCCGGCTGCTGGTAGGACTGCTGGCCGTACCGGTAGCCCGGCTGCTGCGGCGGCTGCCCCCACTGGTTCTGCTGTGCGTCGGCGGATCGGTCGCGCTCCGGACGTCCGAGCAGGCGGTCGAGGAATCCCATGGTCGATGCTCCTTCGGGTGCACGGTCGGTCCGGTCGGACCGGTCGTGGACTGCAACACTACGAAGCCCCGGCGTCGGATGACTGAGCGCCCGCTCAGAGTCGGCCGGGAGCGGAGCGAGCGGCGGCGGCAAGCGCGCCGTGCGCACCTGCGCAACCCGTGCCCGCTTGGCGGCCCCGTGCGCGCTTGCAGCGCCGCACCCAGCAGCCAACCCC
>NZ_JAHEWS010000042.1:0-14098 GCF_018598405.1 Curtobacterium flaccumfaciens
GGGCGGGCGGGTCGTGCGGAGGAGCTCGCATCGGTGCTGGGGAAGCTCGGGGCGCGGGACTTGTCGAAGTCCGTCGAGGAGTGGTCGGCGCGCGGAGTCGCTCGAGAGCATCTCGACGAACTCGCTCGGCGCTTCGACGAGAGCTTCGCTGAGTGGTCGCGTCATCACGAAGTTGGTGGGAATCCTCTGGACGACGCTGCCTTCAAGCAGATGTGGGATGACAAGGTCGAGGCGTACCAGCTCGCGCACCCGGAGTTCGATCGGCACGGTATCGAGTCGCGTTGGTTCACCGATCAGGGTGGGATCAAGGGAGTCGATCAAGCCGGAGGGCACGTCGAGTCTCGACACCTCAGAACCGGCCGGGAGGGCAGTGATTTCGATGAAGAGCTCCGATCCCGCTTTGACGAGAAGCGCCCGAGCAGTGCGTACACGGTGGATCGCAGCACAGTCGATGAGGTCATCGCAAAAACACTCGATTACAATCACGAGGCGATTTTGCGGTGGATCGAGAACGTTCGCGACGGTCGCGTTGCTAATATTCCGAAGAGTTTTGAGTGGCCCAGTGGGAATACCCTCGGCCGGGGTTTCGACCCCGAGCTCTCGGGGAATCGCATGTACAACGGGAAGACGGTTCTGATAGCGATTAAATACGATCCCTCTGGCCCCCCGTACTATAAAATTCGTTCCTCCTACCCGATTCCTTGAGGATGGAAATGGACATCAAAGCCGTGAAGGCCCGAACGCCACTGATCTCTTCTATCTTGAGTGGAGCCTTTCACCAAGACTGGCAAGATGATTGGGATTCTGCCGAGGACGTTTGGCGAGCCGCAATCGATCAGGCGCCCCTGCAGCAGGTATCGCAGCTTGACGCTGACTCTGCAGTACTTGTTGAACACCTGCATACTGACGCCGACATACTGCAGTTTATTTCCGTGAATTACTCCGGGTTCTCTCCGAAGCTCGATGTCAACCAGGAGCCCAGCGAGTGGCTCCAAGCTCTCCGCGCGCGCGTGCAGGCGCGAATGGACCGGATTGAAGGTCGGTCTCGATGACCGGCGGTGGCTGCAGAGCGTCGGCGAGCGGCACCAGCGTCACCTTCCACCAGCGAGAGTGGACCAGACGGAGGGGGGTACGGAGTCTCAGGTGGACGCGCTCCTGAATGAGAACCGCAAGCCAATCAGCGACGGCTTGCGAGTGAGCGGTTCACGGTCGACCGCTCGCGAACGGTTGTTAGGCTCGCGTCCCTGGGGTCACGGTCTGCGCGGACGTGGCGCTGCTCGACCCCGTGCGCGCGGCTCGCAGCGCAGCGCAGCGCTGTGCCTGCTTGCGGCCTCCCCGCCGATCGAGGAGTAGTGGTGAACCACTTGGGACCTTCGCTTCAGTACCCCGCATTCGACTCGTTGATGGGGGGTGCGTTCAACCAGGACTGGAGGGACGAATGGCCTTCGGTCGATCACGTTCTGGCTGAAGCCCTGGATGACTTCCCGGCAACGAGGAATGCACTGTTGCCCGAGCTTCTCGAGATCCGGGCGAAGTGCACCGAAGCCGACGTGGTCGACCGGTTGAGTTCGATGGGAAGTGGTTTTCGACCGGAGGTCGATGCGAACGTAAGCGCTCTCGGTTGGGGCGACTCCCTCATCCGACGCATCTCCGGACCGGACGCGGCGGATGCATGACCGCTGGCCGCTGAGTCCGACCCGAGTGTGATGGAGGGGCTGGTCTCGGAGTATCGAACTGAACTGCGGGAGTACCCGCTGGTCCGAGATCTCCTCGGCGCGGTCTTCGACCAAGACTGGCGAGAGCACTGCAACGGTGTCGAAAACGTCTGTGAGGACCTTCTCGACGACGAGCCTCACCACCTGCGGTCGGCCCGCGTGGAGCCGATCGAAGCGTTCCTCGCGACTCGATCGGAAACTGAGGCCGACGAGGTGATCCGTGCGAGTGAGACCGGCGTCGGCCCACGCGCTCATGCAGGAATGAGCGGCCGAGGGGGCTGCTGGCTGTGTCGCATCGTTTGCGTCAGTAGACAGCGGAACGATGATTTCGCCAGGAAGGTCGCGGTTCGTGCACGAAGCGAGCGGCCGCCCGACCCGGGTTGAGGGGGGACCCCCGGGGTGGACGACCGCTCGCGGTCTGGGGAGGCAGGTGCCTCAGGCGGTGCGGAACGAACCGGTCGCCGTGCGGAACGAGCCGGTCACGGTGCGCGTCGAGGACGTCGCGGTGCCGGGACGGCGGAACTGCGTGTCGACGAAGCGGCCGAGTGCGCGGCCGATGCCGGTGCCGGTGTAGCTGCCGATCGGGCTGCGGGTCGCGTCGCCGGTGAAGGCACCGAGCTCGGCGCGGGTCTCGAGGCCGGTCACGTAGGCGCCGCCCAGGGGGTTCTGACGGTTCTGCATGGGTGCTCCTCGTCGTCGTGCCGAGGTCTGCGGGTCGCCGAGCCGGCGACCGCGACGCCGTCGGCTGGATGACCACCACTCTACGCGCTTGTCTTGCATCGTGCAAAACAAGGATGCGTTCTGCGGTCAGATCCACCCTCGGTCCCACGCCAGGGCGGCGGCTGCGACGCGGTTGTCGACGTGCAGTTTTGCGATCGCCGCCGACAGGTGGTTCCGGACCGTGCCGTGTGCGAGCGAGAGCTCCCGGGCGATCTGCTTCGTCGCGAGCCCGTCACGGGTGCAGCGCAGGACGTCGGCCTCGCGCGGGGTGAGCGGGCTCTCGTCCTCGGTGAGCGCGGCCGCCGCGAGACCGGCGTCGATGTACCGCTCGCCCGCCGCCACGTCACGGATGATCTCGGCCAGCCGCGACGCGGGTGTGGACTTCGGGACGAAGCCGCGGACCCCGGCGGACAGGGCGCGCCGGAGGGTCCCCGGCCGCGCGTGGCGGGTGACGATCACGGTGGGCATCGCGTCCGACAGCGCACGGGCGGCCTCGATGCCGTCGAGGACGGGCATCTCGAGGTCGAGCAGGACGACGTCCGGCAGGTGTCTCCGGGCTGCGGCCACCGCTGCGGCACCGTCGGGGACGTCGGCGACGACCTCGAGGTCGGGTTCCAGGCCGAGCAGGGCGACGAGCGCGCCACGGATGAGTTCCTCGTCGTCGGCGATGACGATCCTGATCACGGGCGCACCGCCGCTCGTGCAGGTACCGGGATGCGCACGAGGAGGGCGAACCGGTCCTCGCTCCGGTCGACGTCGACCGTCCCGCCGTGCGTCGCGACCCGCTGTCGGAGCCCGTCGATGCCGGTGCCGGTACCGTGTCTTCCGGACGACCGCGGTGCGTCGTTCGCCACCGTGAGTCGCCAGGCGTCGCCGTCGGGCAGCAGCTCGATCGACGCGGTGCTGGCGTGGCTGTGCCGGATGGTGTTCGTCGCGGCCTCGCGGATCGCGACGGCGAACAGGGCGCCGACCGCGTCGGGCATGCCGGCAGTCTCGAGCCGCACGCGGCAGTCGACCCCCGCCGACCGCAGGACAGCTGCGGCGTTCCGGGCCTCGACCGCCACCGTCACGGTGCGGTAGCCGCCGACGAGCGCCCGGGTGTCCTCGAGCGCTTCCCGCGCCACGGTCCGGATGTCGGACAGCTCACCCCGGGCACGCTCGGGGTCGGCGTCGAGCAGCCGTTCGGCGAGCTCGCTCTTCAGGGCGATGACCTGCAGGTGGTGGCCCTGGATGTCGTGCAGGTCGGTCGCGAAGCGGAGTCGTTCCTCGGCGACTGCGAGGTCGGACGCGGTGCGACGAGCGGCTTCGAGCCGGAGCACGACGCGGTGGATCCACACGACGCTCAGCGGCATCAGGGCGAAGAGCGCGAGGGTCCCGACCAGGACCAGTTCGGCGGGCTCGGCGCGGGCGTCGGCCGCCCCGACGAGCAGAACGACGGTGCCGGCGAGCACGGTGACCCGGGCCCACCCACGCAGCAGGCAGCCGACCGTGCCGCCTGCGATCGCCAGGGTGAACGACCACGCGGAGCCGGTCGCCGACGGGACGAGCGCCACCACCCCCGTGGCGACCGCGAGCACCAGCAGGGCGAGCACGGCCGGGTGGCGTGCCGACGCCGCACCGGCGGGACGGAGCAGCAGCGGGATCGATGCGAGCGCCGTCACCGTCGCGGCGACGGTGAGCACGACGAGCACGGGGGTGCGCGCCGTCGGCGGACCGTCGGTGCCGATCAGGACCTGCGCGCCGCCGCCCACCAGCACCACGAGCCACAGCGACGCGACCGAGGACCAGCGGACGACCCGGACGTCGGCGTCGGCGCGGGGCCGCTCCTGCCCGGGGTGCGTCACTCGCTCAGGGTAGCGAGGACCGCGTCGGTGTCCCTGGCGATCCGCTCCGACAGGGTGTGGTGCAGGTAGTGGTCGCCGACGAGACCGATCACCCGGCCGTGGTCGACGCTCGCCGCCTGGCGCTCGTGCAGTCGGACCCAGTGCGGCACGTCGGTGTCGTTCGTCCGCACGAACAACAGCACGGGCAGGTCGGCAGGGAACGTGGAGTCCGCCACCGACCGGAAGTTCTGCGGCGCGTGGTCCATCTCGTCGATCATCGTCGGGGCGGCGCCGTTCTTCGCGGAGAGCAGCTGCATCTGCCGCTTCGTCGCGTCGTCGTAGGCGTCGCCGTACGTGTCCGGCGAGAGGCCGCTCACCGCACGCAGCACGCCGAGCCGGTCGAGCGCCACGATCGCCCCGGTCGGGATCGGCTCGTCCCAGCTCGACTGCTCGGGCACGCTGCTGTCGATGCCGACGAAGGCGGTGACCTCGTCGCGGTACGCCTCCGTGTAGGGCAGGGCGTAGATGCCCGCGACCGAGTGACCCATCAGCACGTACCGGTCGACGTGCAGGTGCTGCAGGGCCTCGTGCACCTCGCGGATGATGTTCGCGGCGGTCCGCGGGACGTCGGTCTGGTCGCTCAGGCCGGTGCCGAACGGTTCGACGGCGACGACCCGGTGGGTGCGGGCGAGCTGGTCGATGAGCGGCCCGAAGTCGAGTCCCGGTGCCGCGGTGCCGAGCCCGGGCAGGAGCACGATCGTCCCGGTGCCGGAGGTGGTGCCGGTCCCGCGGACGACGACGTTCATCTGCTTGCCGTCGACGGGCACGCGCTCGCCGTAGTCCTTGATGTCGGACGCCTCGGCGTGCGTCGCGACGACGTTGACGACCGTCGTGGTCGCCAGGGCGAGCACCGGGACCGCCACCAGCGCGCCGAGGGTGATCAGGGTGATGCGCATGGGCTTCCGCACGGTGCTCGTCTCGATCGGGCCGCGCAGGGTGCGCGCGGCGGGTCCGATCAGTCAAACGGTGCGAGCGCCGGAGCGGATGTGCCCCGGTGTCACGATCGATCGTGACGGATGTCACGGTCGACCCGGCCGCGACCCGCGACCCGCGGTCCGCGGCCGGCGGCCCGCTCAGGCCAGCAGCTCGCAGAAGTTCCGGCCCTCGGCCGTCCAGCTCTGCCGCGCGACCAGTCCGGCGTCCGCCGCGTGCCGGTGCAGGGCGTCGAGCCCGACCTCGGCCCAGGGGAACCCGGCGCTCTCGTTGCCGTCGGCATCCACGACCCGGGCCGTGTAGACCCGGTCAGCCGCGGCTTCGGGGTTCGTCTCGACGATGACCCGGCCGCCAGCCCGCACGATCTCGCGGCACCGAGCGAGCAGGGCCGTCGGGTCGCCACCGATGCCGATGTTGCCGTCGATCACGAGCGCGGTGTCCCAGTGGCCCTCGTCGGGCACCGCGTCGAACACGGAGCCCTGCAGGGCTGTGCCGCCGGAACGTTCCGCGATGGCGACGGCCTCGGCGGAGACGTCCACGCCGAGCGCCGGGATGCCCCGGGAGCGTGCGGCGACGAGCATCCGGCCCGGGCCGCAGCCGATGTCGATGACCCCGCCGTCGACGTCGTCGAGCAGCGAGCGGTCGACGCGGTCGGCGGCGGCGCTCCAGCGGCCGACGTCCATCGTGGTGACGGCGTCCGGGCGGTCGGGGTCGGTCAGGCGCAGGTGGCCGTCGGTGCGGAGGGCCCGGGCGTACGGCTCGCCGCCACCGGCACCGAAGGAGACGGGTGCGTGCATGGTCATCGGGTGCCCCCCACGGTCTCGGCACGGAGTGCTCGGGTGAAGTCGGAGTCGGGTGCGAGGTCGGCGACCCGTTCGGCGTCGGGGATCGTGTCGACGTCGAGCAGTTCGCCGAGCACGCCCACGTCGAGGCCGGCGTCGGTCAGTCGTGCGAGCTGGACGGCACCGGTGTCGTCGCGCGACATCGGGACGCCGCGCAGCAGGTCGCCGGTGGGCTCTCGCAGGTACAGCGACCAGAAGCCGCCGTCCTCGGCCGGGCCGAACCAGGCGTCGCGGGCGGCGTCGTCGAACACCGGGGCGAGGTCCGAGGCGGACACCTGCGGGGTGTCCATGCCGACGAGCAGCAGCGGGCCGTCGATGGCGTCGAACAGGAACCCGAGGCGCTCGTCGAGGCCGCCACCGGGCTGGTGCAGCACGTCGAACCCCTCGGCCGACTCCGGTACGACGTCGCCGTCGAAGAACAGGACCCGACGTGCTGCGGGCAGGGCGCGGACGGTCGCCAGGGTGTCGGCGAGGCTCGCGGACGCGACGCGCGCGGCACCCTCGGGGGAGAGCGCCGGCGTCAGCCGGGTCTTCACCTTGCCAGGCAGGCACTCCTTCGCGACGACCGCGACGGTCACCGGGACGGACACGCCGTCGGCCACGGTGCTGATGCCGTCGGTCGGGAGGGTGGTCACGAGCGGGCCTCCTCGACCACGGGGGTGGACTCGGCCGCCTGGCGGAGCGGACCCGGTGCGACGACCCGGACACGGGCCTCCCGGCGGTACGCACGGAGCAGACGGGACATGTCCCGCACCGCGTTGACCGTGCCGCGGAGCGTGCCGGTGACCTTGCTGTCACCGATCCGCTGCGCGTACCCGATGTCGGACTCGTCGACGCGCCAGCCGGCGGCGTGGGCGGCCAGGACCATCTCGAGCGGGTAGCCGCTGCGGCGGTCGCGCAGGTCGAGGGAGAGGAGGTCCTCGCGGCGCATGACGCGCATCGGGCCGAGGTCGCGCAGGCGGTAGCCGGTGGCGCGGTGCATGAGGACGGCGAGGACCCGGTTCGCGAAGCGCGCGTGCGGCGCCCAGGCGCCCCGACCGGTCGGGACGCGGCGGCCGAGAGCCAGGTCCACGCGGCCGCTGGCCACGCGGTCGACGAGCGGCGGGAGCTCGGCGGGGTCCATCGAGGCGTCGGCGTCGCAGAAGGCGACGAAGTCGGCGGTCGCCGCGGCGACCCCGGCGGCGCAGGCCGAGCCGAAGCCCTTGACGGGTTCCGTCACCACGAGGGCGCCGTGGGCGCGGGCGACATCGGCGGACCCGTCCGTCGATCCGTTGTCGACGACGATGGCCCGGTAGCCCGTGGGGAGCCGTGCGATGACCTTCGGCAGGGCGTCCGCCTCGTCGAGGCACGGGAGGATCACGTCGACAGTCATGTCCGTCATTCGGTGCGGTCGGTCGGATCGACGGGTCTGTCCTGGCATGTCCTCGACACAACACGACGACAGCCCGCGGGGTACAGGAAACTGCCGGGTCCTGGTCGTTCAGCGCGTTCGGCGTGCATCCGGTCCCCAGAACGGGGGACGGGGGCACTCGCGTCGTGCGTTCTGGGTGTCGCAAGACGCCGTCGTGTCGTCGGGACGCCGCCGAATCCGGCGGCGTCTCGCGCACCAGGGGGCGTCTTGCCGACACGACGGCGTCCTGCGTGGCCGTGGGCGCGGGGACGGCGGACGGGAGGCGCGGGGCGGGGTCGTCACGGGCCTCCCGTCCGGCGGGTGGGCGCGTTTCGTGCGCGGGGCCCGCTCGGCTCGGGGGCTCGCTCGGCTCGCTTCGCTCGCTTGGTGAGCAGAAGATGTCGGGTCGCGGGGCGTGACCCGACGTCTTCTGCTCACTCGTTGTGGCTAGCGGACGGCGCTCCGGAGCGGAGCCGTCGCGAAGTCGCGCATGCCGGCCGCGAAGTCGACCTCGGCGTGCCAGCCGAGCTCGTCGGCGATGCGGGCGGAACTCGCCGTGACGTGGCGGACGTCGCCAAGGCGGTACTCGCCCGTGACGACCGGCTGCGGGCCGTCGGGTCCGGCGATCGCCGCGGCCATGTCGCCGATCGTGTGCACGGTGCCCGAGCCGACGTTGTACGCGCGGAACGTGTCCGACGGCAGGTCTGCGGTCGCGGCGATCGAGGCGGCGTTCGCGCCGGCGACGTCGTCGACGTGCACGAAGTCGCGTCGCTGGGCGCCGTCCTCGAAGACGCGGGGTGCCTCGCCGCGGGCCAATGCCGAGCGGAACAGGGACGCGACACCGGCGTAGGGGGTGTTCGCCGGCATGCCGGGTCCGTAGACGTTGTGGTACCGGAGCGCGATCGCGCGGCCCCCCGTGGCGCGGGCCCAGCTCGAGGCGAGGTGCTCCTGCGCGACCTTCGTCTGCGCGTACACGTTGCGGGGGTCGAGCGCGGCGGACTCGTCGATCAGGCCGGGCAGCAGGGGCTGCCCGTCCGGGCCGATGGGGTCGAAGCGGCCGGCGTCGAGGTCCTCGCGGCGGCGGGCCGGCGGACGCGTGGGGTCGCCGGAGGCGGTGGTGTAGGCGCCCTCGCCGTAGACGACCATCGAGCTGGCGACGACGAGCCGGCCGATGTCGTGCCGGTCCATGCCGGCGAGGACGTGGGCGGTGCCGGCGTCGTTCGACGAGACGTAGTCGGGGGCGTCCTGGAAGTCCACGCCGAGGCCGACCTTGGCGGCCTGGTGGCACACGACGTCGATGCCGTCGAGGGCGGCGTCGAGGGCGACCCGGTCGCGGACGTCGCCGTGCACGAACGCGATGCCCTGCTGCTGGTGGGCGCGGACGACCTCGGCGGGGTCGCCGTGCACGTCGTCGCGCAGGGAGTCGAGGACGCGGACCTCGTGGCCGTCGGCCAGGGCGCGGCGGACGATCGCGGAGCCGATGAAGCCGGCGCCCCCGGTGACGAGGAGGCGGCTCATGCGGTGGCACCCGTGGCGGGCTGGGCCTTCGTTGCCGTGGGCTGGGCCTGCATGATGCTGGCGCTCGCGCTGGTCGGGACGAGTTCGCGCGGGGTGAAGTCGGCGGGGATGGCGGCGACGATCTGGCCGATGGCTCGGACGATGACCTCGTTGGCGCGGGCGAGGCGTTCCATGACGAGCGCGTGGGTGACGACGGCCCCGGCGTCGTCGACGTCGGGGCCGCTGGCTGCGGCTGCGGCGGCGGCGGCGGCCTCGTCCTCGGTCGGGGCCAGGCCGGCGTCGGCGTCGGTGACGAACGACAGGTTCACGGTGGCGATGCCGAGTTCGGCGGCGAGCGGGACCTCGGGCGTCATCGTCATGTTGACGGTGTGGCCTCCGGCCTGGCGGAGCCAGACGGACTCGGCGCGGGTGGAGAACCGGGGCCCCTGGATGACGACGCACGTGCCGGTCGGACGGAACGGCACGTCGAGCCCGGAGACGGCCTCGATCGCCGCGCGTCGGAGCGTCGGGTCGAACGGGTCGGCGAACGACAGGTGCTGGACGTCGTCCTCGAAGAACGTGTCGGCGCGACCCCAGCTGCGGTCGATGAGCTGGTCGGTGACGACGAAGGTCCCAGGGGCGTAGTCGGGGTGCAGGCCGCCGACGGCGCTCGAGGACACGATGGCGCGGACACCGAGCGAGCGGAGCGCCCAGACGTTCGCGCGGTGGTTGATGCGGTGCGGGGCGACGGAGTGCTCGCGGCCGTGCCGGGTCAGGAACGCGACCCGACGTCCGGCCATCGTGCCGATGCTGATCGGGCTCGACGTCGGGCCGAACGGGGTCGGGACGTCGAGCTCGTCGGCGGTGCCCTCTTCGAACAGCTGGTAGAGGCCGGAGCCTCCGATGACACCGATCGTCACGGCTTCGTCGTTCTCCACAGGTCCTCCGGTTGGTCGTCGGCGCGGGCTGCGCGCTGGATACGCTACTGACGGCGCCACCGGGCGAACCGGGAGCGGCGCCACCAACCCCTGTTCGGAGGCACCTGTGCGAACGATCGGTCAGCACCGCGACGACCTGGCGGCGTTGCTCGCGCCGGTGGTGGCGGGCCTCGGAGCAGAAGAACGGCCGCTCGACGAGCTCGCCGGTGCCGGTGCGCGTGTCGGGTTCGTGCATCGTGTGCTCGCCGCGCCCGTCGTGTCGCCGGTGCCGCTGCCGCCGTTCGACAACAGTCAGATGGACGGGTTCGCCGCGCGGGTCGTCGACGCCGGGCACGACGTCCGGGTCGTCGCTCCGATCCCGGCCGGCGTCGTGCCCGAGCCCCTCGAGCCCGGCACGGCGGCGCCCATCATGACCGGCGCGCGGATCCCGGCGGGAGCCGACGCGGTGTTCCCGGTCGAGGCGACCGAGCCCGGCGCGTTCCCGGCCGCGCTCGAGCTGCCCCGGGTGACGGTGCCCGGTGACCTGACCGCCGGCACCTTCGTGCGGGCCACCGGCAGCGACCTGGCCACGGGCGCCGAACTCGCACCGGCCGGGGCCCCGGTGACACCGGCCTTGCTCGGCGCGCTCGCCTCTGCCGGGGTGGCGACCGTGCTCGTGCGCCGACCGCTGCGGGTCCTCGTCGTGTCGACCGGATCCGAACTGCAGGGCGCCGATGCCGACGCGGCGACGATCGGCGACGCCAACGGCATCGCGCTGCGGGCTGCGCTCGCCCAGGTCGGAGCGGACCCGCGGACCGTCCGGGTGCCCGACGACGTCGCTGCCTTCGACCGGGCCCTCGATGCGGCCGTGGGGAACTGGGCCGACCTCGTGCTCACCACCGGGGGCATCAGCGCCGGGGCGTACGAGGTCGTGCGGCAGGCGCTCGAACGCCGCGGGCTCGCGGTGACGCCGGTCGCGATGCAACCCGGTGGGCCGCAGGCGTTCGGCAGCGTCGTGTTCGGAGCCGGCGGTGTCGCTCGTGCCGTTCCGGTCGTGTCCTTCCCCGGTAACCCGGTGTCGGCGCTCGTCTCGTTCGAGGTGTTCCTGCGCCCGCTGCTCGCCGATGCCGTCGGGCTCGCGGCCGACCGACCCGCCCAGGTCCTGCCGGCTGCGTCCGCTGCCGCCTCACCCGTCGGCAAGCACCAGGTCCGGCGCGGCCGGGTGCAGGACGGGGCCGTGCACTTCGTGGGCGGCCCGAGTTCGCACCTGCTCGTCCACTACGCGGCCGCCACGCACCTGGTGCACGTCCCCGTGGGAGTCGACACCGTCGAACCCGGCGACCCCCTGACCGTCTGGAGCCTCCGATGACCGACTCGTCCGCCTCCGACCAGCTGTCGCACGTCCGCGCCGACGGCAGCGCGCACATGGTCGACGTCTCCGCGAAGGACGTCACGGACCGGTCGGCCACCGCCACCGCCACCGTCGTCACCCGACCCGACGTCGTCGCACGCATCCTCGACGGCTCGCTGCCCAAGGGTGAAGTCGTCGGCACGGCCCGGATCGCCGCGATCATGGCCGTGAAGAAGACGTCGGACCTGATCCCGCTGTGCCACCCGCTGCCGATCGCCGGCGTCCAGGTCGACATCACCGGCTCCGATGACCGCGTGCTGATCGAGGTGTCGGTCCGCACGACCTCGCGCACCGGCGTCGAGATGGAAGCCCTGACCGGGGCGAGCGTCGCCGCCCTGACGGTGTACGACATGGTGAAGGCCGTCGACCGAGCGGCCGTGATCACGGATGTCCGCGTGCTCGAGAAGCACGGCGGACGCTCCGGGGACTGGAGCAACCGATGACCGCCGAGCCGACCAGGGGCCGGGCCGCCGTCGTCGTCGTGTCCACGCAGGCCGCCGCCGACCCCGCACTCGACCGCACCGGACCCGTCATCGCCGACTGGCTGCGCGACCATGGGTTCACCACGAGCGACCCGATCATCGTCCCCGACGGCGGCGCGATCACCGAGACCGTCACCGCGGAACTCCTCGCCGACGCCCGGGTCGTCATCACCACCGGCGGCACCGGGGTCACCCCGACCGACCGGACCCCCGAGGCCGTCGCTGGCCTGATCGACCTCGAACTGCCGGGCATCACCGAGGAGATCCGTCGACGTGGCCTCGCGGGTGCCGGCCCGACCGCGCTGCTCACCCGCGGTGTCGCCGGGGTCACGAACGCCGGCTGTCTGCTCGTCACCCTGCCCGGGTCGCGCGGTGGCGTGTCGGACGGGCTCGCCGTGCTCGACGGTGTGCTCGACCACGTCGTCGCACAGGTACACGGCGAGGGCCACACCCCGCGGAGCGCCTCGTGAGCACCACCGACGCCGCCGCACGGGTCGTGCTTGCCGACCTCGTCGACCGCGACGTCAGCGTCGACGAGGTCGCAGCCGTGGTTGCCACCGAACAGGACGGAGCCGTGGTGACCTTCGCCGGCATCGTCCGTGACCACGACGGTGGCAAGGGCGTCACCGCGCTCGACTACGAGCGGCACCCGAGCGCCGGCGACGTCATCACCGAGGTCGCCCGCACCATCGCCGAGGACCACCCCGACGTCCGGATCGCGGTGCTGCACCGCGTGGGGGCGCTCGGCATCGGGGACGTCGCGCTCGCCGCAGCAGTGTCGTCGTCGCACCGGGCGCAGGCGTTCGCCGCCTGCGGTGCGCTGGTCGACCTGGTGAAGGAGCGCGTGCCGATCTGGAAGCACCAGCGGTTCACCGACGGCACGGACGAGTGGGTGGCGGCGCTGTGACCGCGGCCGAACCGACGAACGCCGAACTGACGGTGGTGGACAGTCCATCGTGCTCGCCCGCCGGTACCTTGATGCCCACCCTGTGCACCTTCGCAACCGCGACGCTCGTTCGGGGAATGGTCAGACTCCAAGCGGATCCATAGAATCGCGAACATGAGCGTCTTGCTGTCCGGGATCACCGTCGTCCTGCTGGTCTTCGCCCTGATCGACATCCTGACCAAGACGGACGACCAGGTCCGCGGCCTGCCGAAGATCGCGTGGGTGATCCTCGTGATCCTGGTCCCCGTCGTCGGCAGCATCGTCTGGTTCGCCATCGGCCACGACTGGACTCCGGGTGAACGGAACCACGGCCGGTACATCGAGCCCACCCGCCACGAGGACCGGTACGCCACCCTGGGCGATGCCCGCAGCGCCCATGGGGAGAAGCGCGTGACCGGTACCGAGCAGGAGCTCGCCGAGCTCGAGCGCGAGATCGAGTACTGGGAGGCGCAGGCCCGCCTGAAGCGCGCGAAGGAAGCCGCGGGCGAGGGCGACACCGCTCCCGCGAGCTGACCGTGTCCGTTCCGGCTGCGCAGAACGCGACCGCCGCCACGGTCTCGAATGAGACCTGGCAGCAGGTCGAGGACCGTCTCGCGGGGGCGCCAGCCGGACCGCGCGTCCGCCGTTCGATGGTCCGGCGGATCATCGTGATCGGCGTGGCCGTGGTCGCAGCAGCCACGGCCGGGTGGCTCGGCGCGGCCTACCTGCCCAGGTTGGACCTTCCGCAGGCCGGCGCAGACCTGCCCGACTGGACGTTCTTCGTCATCCTCCCCCTCATGATCGCTGGCCCGGTCTGCTGGGTCACCGCAATCGTCCGGGGCGGTGGACAGTTCCAGAGCGCGCTCTCCGACCCGATGCTCGGGCTTCCCCGTGCCGATCGCCGACGGATCGAGCGCATGGCTCGTGGGCAGCAGCCCGCCGACCCGCAGCACCGGGCCGCGCTCGTCGCACTCGCTGGCCGTCGACTCAGTCAGGCGACATCGACGTTCTGGCTCGCCCTCGGATGGACGCCGTTCGCGTTCGCGCAGTTCCTGCTCAACTGGACGACGTGGTTCGGGCTGCTGTACGCGCTCCTCACCGTGTTCTTCCTCGCGATGCTGCTCTGGACCGTCCGCAAGCGGCGGCAGTGGCGAGCGTTCCTGCAGGAGACCGAGCCCCGCGCCGGGGCCGAGCCGGCCCCCGCTAGCTGACCCGGGCCTCCAGGCCGACGCACCGTGCGCGGTCTGCCGGCTGGTGCGAGGTTGCGCGCTCCGTGCGCCGCTACAGGCTCGCACCGAGCGGGCAACCTCGCACCACTCGAACACGCGCGCACCGTGCGACGAGAGCCGGCCGCACGGGCCCAGCAACCCGCCCGAACCGCCC
>NZ_JAHEWS010000043.1:0-13328 GCF_018598405.1 Curtobacterium flaccumfaciens
GAAGCTAAGCCTCTCAGCGCCGATGGTACTGCAAGGGGGACCTTGTGGGAGAGTAGGACGCCGCCGGACTTAACGTAGAAACACCAGGGAACCCCTGACCATTCGTGGTCAGGGGTTTTCTGCGTTTGCGGCCCATCTACAGGGCAGGTTGGAGGGACAGCCTCCGCGGTAGGGTTGTCGGGTCATGACTGCGCCATTCACCACCGCCTCCGGCTCCGACATCCGCGTCCGCTTCTGCCCGAGTCCGACGGGGACCCCGCACGTGGGGCTCATCCGGACCGCGCTCTTCAACTGGGCCTACGCCCGCCACACCGGCGGCAAGCTCGTGTTCCGCATCGAGGACACCGACGCCGCTCGCGACAGCGAGGAGTCGTACGCGCAGATCCTCGACGCGCTGCGCTGGCTCCGGCTCGACTGGGACGAGGGCGTCGACGCCGGCGGTGAGCACGGACCGTACCGGCAGTCCGAGCGCACGGCGATCTACGACGAGGTGATCGCGAAGCTCAAGGCGTCCGGGCACATCTATGAGTCCTTCGTCACCCCGGACGAGATGGAAGCCCGCAACAGGGCCGCCGGTCGTGACCCGAAGCAGGGCTACGACAACCACGAGCGCGACCTGACCGACGCCGAGCGCCAGGCCTTCCGCGACGAGGGCCGTGAGCCGGCTCTGCGCCTGCGGGTGCCCGACCGCGACCTGAGCTTCGACGACCTGGTGCGTGGTGAGATCACGTTCAAGCAGGGCACGTTCCCGGACTTCGTCGTGGTCCGCCCGAACGGCACGCCGTTGTACACGTTCACGAACCCGGTCGACGACGCCCTGATGGGCATCACGCACGTGCTCCGTGGCGAGGACCTGCTGTCCTCGACCCCGCGTCAGATCGCCCTGTACGAGGCGCTGTACGAGATCGGGCTCGCCCCGTCCATCCCCGTGTTCGGGCACCTGCCCTACGTGATGGGGGAGGGCAACAAGAAGCTCTCGAAGCGTGACCCCGAGTCGAACCTGTTCCACCACCGTGCCGCCGGCATGATCCCGGAGGGGCTCGTCAACTACCTGGCGCTGCTCGGCTGGTCGATCGGTCCGGACCGCGACGTGTTCTCGATCGACGAGATGGTCGCCGCGTTCGACGTCACCGACGTGAACCCGAACCCGGCCCGCTTCGACCACAAGAAGGCCGAGGCGATCAACGGGGACCACATCCGCCTGCTCGCGCCGGAGGACTTCCGGTCGCGGCTGCTGCCGTACCTGTCCGAGTTCATCGGTGACCCGGCGACCCCGGAGCAGCTCGAGGTCCTGACGAAGGCCGCTCCGCTCGTGCAGGAGCGCATGCAGCTCCTCGGCGAGGCTCCGTCGATGCTCGGCTTCCTGTTCACCGCGGACGCCGACCTGGTGGTCGAGGACGACGCACTGGCCTCGCTCAAGGGCGACACGGCGACGGTCCTGACCGCGGGGATCGCCGCGCTCGAGGGCGTCGAGGACTGGACCACCGAGTCGGTCGAGGGCGCGCTCCGTGCCGCCCTCATCGACGAGCTCGGCCTGAAGCCCCGCGTGGCCTTCGGTCCGCTCCGCGTCGCCGTGTCCGGACGCCGGATCAGCCCGCCGCTGTTCGAGTCGATGGAGATCCTGGGCAAGGAGTCCACCCTGACCCGGCTCCGCGCCCTCGCGGCGCGCTGACCGACCGTGAGCAGCACGGAGCACGCTGTCCCGGTCGTGCACGACGTGGCGGTCATCGGCGCCGGTCCCGCCGGGCTGAGCGCTGCGCTCAACCTCGTCCGGGCGAAGCGGACCGTGCTGCTCGTCGACGCGAACCGACCCCGGAACGCCGCGACCCTGCGGTCGCACGGGTTCTTGACGCGTGACGGCATCTCGCCGCTCGAGCTCCGGAAGCTCGGGCGCCTGGAGGTCGAGGGGTACCCCGAAGCCACGGTCGTGCAGTCGGTCGTCGACCTCGTGGAGCCGGACCGCAACGACGGCACCTGGCTCGTGCACGGTACGTGGCGTGGGACCGAACTCGACGCCCGTGCCCGGACCGTCGTCGTCGCGACCGGCCTGCGCGAGGAGTTCCCGGTGCTGCCGATGCTCCGCGCCTTCTACGGCACGGCGGTGCACAGCTGCGTGGAGTGCGATGCCTACGACAAGGCCGGGCAGCCGCTCGCGTTCATCTGCGAGACCGACGACGTCGTCGACCGGGCGCTGCTCATCGCCGCCTGGACGGACGACCTGATCGTCTACACGAACGGGATCGCGCCGCTCGACGACGCCGGCCGTGCGCGCCTGTCGGACGCGGGGGTCGTCGTGGACGAGCGGGTGGTCGAGGACCTCGAGGGTGACCGGAGCGGCATGACCGGGGTCCGGCTCGCCGACGGCCACGTCGAGCCGCGGACCGGCGGGTTCGTCCGACCGGTCTGGCACGCCGACCTCGACTGGCTGCACACGACGAGCGCGTCGGGCACGACGACGTCCGGCACGACGACGTCCGGCCCGACGACGTCTGGCATGACGACGTCCGGCACGACGAGCGCCGCGGGGACCGCCTCCGACGGCGACACGCCCGACCCGCTCCAGAACCTCCAGCGCGACGCGCAGGGGCTCCTCGTGGTCGACCGGGCGGGCCGGACGTCCGTCCCGGGGCTCTACGCCGTGGGAGACGTCACGCCTCCCGGGCCGGAGCAGCTCATCGTCGCCGCCGGCCACGGAGCCGTGACCGCCGCCGCCGTGCACCGAGACCTCGTGGGTGGTCTTGCGGACCTCTGGGATGCTGTACAGTAGTTGATCGTGCCCCGGGTGACCGGGCCAGAAGGCTGACAAGCCTTTTGGGGTATGGTGTAATTGGCAACACAGCGGTTTCTGGTACCGTCGTTCTTGGTTCGAGTCCAGGTACCCCAGCACTCGATGAACAGCCCCCGGGATCTCCCGGGGGCTGTTCTCGTTTCCGCGCCTGGTCATGGATGCAGGGCGGACCCACGGCCCCGTCACGGCCCGTTCGGAGCTTGCGCGGAACCGCACGATGCCGGCGCCGACGGGCGGACGGCCCCCACCGCGGTGGGCCGTTCGTTCCAGAGGCGTACCGTCCGTGGCGGACGTGCGCCGCGCCTCCAGGCCGGGTTGCGGTTCACCGCACCGGGCCGGCGTCCGCTCGCGTGCGCGACGGACGCGGTCCTACGGTCGGAAGACCGTCGCGGGAGTCGTGACGGTCCGCTGCCGAGCACCCGAGGTGTCATCGTGACCTCCGCCGATCCGCTGACGACCGTCGACCCGTGGAACCACCCTGCAGCCGTCCACGCGGCGGACGACCACTCCGTGCTGGATCGTTGGGACCGCGTGGTGGCGCTGCGGGGTGACGCTGCCGCGCTCGCGGGGAACGGCCGCCCGTACACGTACGCCGAGGCCGACCGGGCGTCGCGCGCGCTCGCTGCGGCGCTGGCGTCGGCGCTGCGTCCCGACGACCACAGCGGGGCCGGGGTCGGCGAGACCCCGGGCGGGGCGTCGAAGCCGGTCGGGCTGATGGCTGGACAGTCGTCCGAAGCGGTCGTCGGGATCCTCGCGCTGGTGCGGGCCGGTCGGACCGTGGTGGTGCTCGACGACCACCTGCCGGCGGCGCGCCTGGCGCACGTGGCCCGGCTCGCCGGCGTGGACGAGATCGTGGCAGACACCGAACGTGCGGCGCTGGCCGCAGCCGTCGTCGCGGAGCGGGACGGCCGGGTGCACGCACTCGGCGAGCTGCTGGACGCTGGCGAACCCGGCGCGGCCCCGTCGGCGGGCACCGTGGGCGTGCGCCCCGGCGGGCGGGACCCCTTCGCGATCGTCTTCACCTCCGGCTCGACCGGCATGCCGAAGGGCGTGGTCCTGACGCACCGGCAGCAGATCGCCAACGCCGAGCAGGACGCGGTCGCGCTCGGCCTCGGCCCCGGCGACCGGCTCGGTGTCGTCCTGCCGCTGTCGTTCGCGGCCGGGCTCCTGTTCTCGTTCGACACCCTGCTCTGCGGCGGCACCATCGTGCTGCTCGAGCCGCGTGACCTCGGTGTCGAACGGCTGCTCGGCCGGTTCCGCGACGAAGCCGTGACGGTGCTCGTCTGCACCCCGCACCTGCTGCGCTCGATCGTCGGGTCGCAGAGTGCGCCCGGGTCGCACGGGACGGCCGCCGGGACCGCGCCGGTGCTCGGCGGGCTGCGCTTCCTGATGACCACGGGTGAGTCCGTGACCGGTGCCGACCTCGCAGCGGCCCGACCCCACCTGGGCCCGGACACACTCCTGCTCAACGCCTTCGGCTCGAGCGAGACCGCGTGCGTCGCCTACTGCCCGGTCGCCCCCGGGGAGCCCGTCCCGGAGGGGGTCGTGCCGGCCGGGTGGCCGCTGCCCGGCAAGACGGTGCTCGTGCTGCGTGAGGACGGCAGTCACGCCGACCCGGGGGAGACCGGCGAGCTCGTCGTCGTCTCCGACGCCCTGACCGCCGGGTACTGGGGCGCGCCGGAGAAGACCGCGGAACGAGCGGGACGCACCGGCGAGGCCGAGGCCGCAGCCGGCATCCCCGCCGGGACCCCGAGCTGGCGGCAGGGCGACCTGGCACGCGTCGACCCGGACGGCCGGCTCGTGCTGCTCGGCCGCTCCGACGACGCCGTGAAGGTCCGCGGGTACCTGGTCGAACCGAGCGAGGTCGAGGCGGCGCTCCGGGCGGTCCCCGAGGTGCTCGACGCGGTCGTCACGGCACAGGTCGACCCCGGCTCGGGCACCCGGCTGGTCGCGTACGTCGTCGGCCGGCCGGGACACCGCACCCCCGCACCGGGGGCGCTCCGACGAGCCCTGCGGGACCGGCTGCCCGAGTACATGGTGCCGGCGTCCATCGTGCCGATGACCGAACTGCCGCGGAACGAGCGGGGCAAGGTGGACCGGGCGGAGCTCCCGGGCGCACCGAGCGTCGAGACGGAGATGGTCGAGGGCGAGTACGACCAGTGGGAACTCGTCGTCGGGCAGATCTGGGCCGAGGTGCTCGGTCTGCGGGGCGTGCACCTGGACGAGGACTTCTCCGCGCTCGGCGGCGACTCGCTGTCCGCCGAGGAGATGCTCGCCGTCGTGCAGGACCGGCTCGGTGTCGACCTGCGCTCCTCGGACGTGCTCGAGCACCCCACGCTCCGCGCCTTCGCCCGTCGGGTGCGGAGCGGGACGAGTGCGCTGCCGAGCCACCCCGACGTCGTGAAGGTGTCGGAGGCGCGCGAGGCCGGCCGTCCGCCGGTGTTCTGCTTCGCTGGCGGTGGGGCCCTGGCCCTGACGTTCCTGCCGCTCTCGCGGCACCTGCCCGCGCACGACCTGTACGCGTTCCAGCAGCACGCGCTCGAGCGCCGGGGGATGCCGGACTGGAACATCGAGCGGAGCGCGCGCCGGTACCTCGCCCTGATGCGCATCGTGCAGCCCCGCGGCCCCTACCTGCTCGTCGGGCACTCGCTCGGTGGACTGGTCGCGCTCGAGATCGCCCGGCTCCTCACCGAGAACGGCGAGCAGGTGGAGCACCTCGTCCTGCTCGACACCTACCTGCCCCGCACGAAGTCCGAACAGGCCCGACTGCACTTCGGCCGGATGGCGCCGCGCGAGCAGCCGAACACCGCCGTCCGGGCCGTGCAGCGAGGGCTCGACCGTGCCGTCAAGCGGGTCCTGCCCGCCGGTGTGCCGTACGGGGCGCTGTTCGTCAAGCGGCTCCGCGCGTACACCGCCGGCGTGCTGCGGCACGGCGGGCAGAAGGACTTCGACGCCTTCTTCGACCAGGCCGAGATCGTCACCAGGCGCCACCACCCGACACCGTTCCACGGGCGCGCCACCTACGTCCTCGCCGACGCCAACCCGGACGCCGCCGGGTGGTCCGCCCTGCTGCGCGGGCCAACCGAGATGGTGCGGATCGCGAGCGAGCACACGTCGCTGCTGCGGGAACCGCACGTCGCCGAGCTCGCGACCGCGCTGCGTGCAGCCTTCGCGACGGAGGACGCGGCGCAGGGCTGAAACCGGTCGCGGGCGTCCGGTGGGCAGGGGACGTCGCCTCCGTGCACCGGAGGCGACGTCTTCTGCGCGCCGCGTGTGGTGGTCGCGACCACACGGCGGACGGGAGGCGCGGTGCGCGTCCGCCACGGGCCTCCCGTCCGTCTCCCGGTGCGTCCACGGCACGTGGCCGCGCGGTGTTGCGGGTTTCCGTATCCGCACCCGGGTGTCCGCAAGGGACCGCACCGCGCATTGACCCTCCCGCTGGCCGCGGCGATGGTTGGAACCGCGGGGGAGAGTACCCACTCACCTGCGATCCCGGCGGCGCAGTACCCGCGTCCGCAGCTCGACCCGACGACGTGCCCTCGTCGTCGCCGCGTCTCCCGAGGACGCGCAGCTCATCCACGAGCACAACCCGACAGCAACCCTGACCCGACAGGACCGCGCCATGCCCGTACGTACCGTCCGCCCTGCAGACCCGAGGGTCTCCGTCGTCATCCCGGCGCGGAACGAGGCCCGAAACCTCGAGATCATCCTCCCGAAGCTCCCGCCCGTGTACGAGGTGATCCTGGTGGACGGCAACTCCGTCGACGACACCATCGCCACCGCGCAGCGCGTCATGCCCGACATCCGCGTCGTGCACCAGACGCGCAAGGGCAAGGGCAACGCCCTGGCCTGCGGCTTCGAGGCCGTCACCGGCGACGTCGTCGTCATGTTCGACGCCGACTGCTCCGCCGACCCCGACGAGATCCCGCGCTTCGTGCAGGCACTCGTCGAGGGTGCCGACGTCGCGAAGGGCACCCGCTACTCGCTCGGTGGCGGCAGCGACGACATCACGATCGTCCGGAACCTCGGCAACCGTGGCCTGAACATGCTGTGCAACATCATCCTCGGCACCCGCTACAGCGACCTCTGCTACGGCTACAACGCCTTCTGGGCCGACGTGCTGCCGGAGATCGGCCTGCTGTCGTCCGAGATCGCGAAGCCGGCCGACGGCTCGATGCTGTGGGGTGACGGGTTCGAGATCGAGACCGTGCTCACCTGCCGCTGGTCGGCCGCCGAGCTCGCGATCACCGAGGTCCCGAGCCACGAGAAGCTCCGCGTGCACGGCTCCAGCAACCTGAACGCCGTGACCGACGGCATCCGCGTGCTGAAGTCGATCATGCACGAGCGTCGTCGTGCCGCGATCGGCCGCTCCGAGGTGCGTCGTGCAGCCATGAGCGTCGTGCCGCCGGCCGAGCAGCTGGCCGCGCCGGCTGCTGCGCCCGTCGCCGCTGGGCCGATTGGCGCGTCCGTCGCGACCCCGGTTGCCGCGTCCGTCGCGACCCCGGTTGCCGCGTCCGTCGCGACCCCTGTCGCTGCGTCCGTCGTCGCCACGGGGGCTGTCGTCGGGTCGTCCGTCGTCGCCCTCGAGGAGGACGTCGCGTGACGACCGTCGCGGTCGTCATCTGCGCCTACACCCAGCAGCGCTGGGGCGACCTGCAGGACAGCGTCGAGTCGGCGAAGCGCCAGCCGGAGGGACCCGAGGTCGTCGTCGTCATCGACCACGAGCCCGAGCTGCTGCTGCGCGCCGCCGCTCGCTGGCCCGAGCTCCGGGTCGTCCCGAACACCGAGGACCGCGGCCTCTCCGGGGCCCGCAACACCGGTGTCGACCTGACCGACGCCGACGTCGTCGCGTTCCTGGACGACGACGCCACCGCGGACCCCGACTGGCTCGGGCACATGCTCACCGCGCTCGAGGACCCCGACGTCGTCGGTGTCGGCGGTCGTGCCACGCCGTCCTGGCCGACCGCGACCGGCCCAGGCCCGTACGCCGACGAACTGCTCTGGATCGTCGGGTGCTCGTACCGCGGGCTCCCCGAGACGCCGGGCGACGTCCGCAACGTCATCGGGTCGAGCATGGCGTTCCGGCGCGACGCGATCCTGCTCGCCGGTGGCTTCCGCTCCGGCATCGGCCGCGTCGGCAACCAGCCGCTCGGCTGCGAGGAGACCGAACTCTGCATCCGCATCGCCCAGGCCCGTCCCGGTGCCCGGATCCGGCACGAACCGCGTTCGAACGTCTCGCACCGGGTGTCGCCGGACCGCGTGACGCTGCGCTACCTGCGCCGCCGCAGCTACTACGAGGGCATCTCGAAGGCCGTGCTGAGCCGTCGGGTCGGCACCGGCGACTCACTCGCCAGCGAGTCGACCTACCTGACCCGGGTGATCCCGGGCGCGGTCCTCCGCGAACTGCGCGCGGTCGGGCGCGGCGGAGCTCTGCGGGCGTACGCGATCGCGCTCTCCGTGGTCTCGACGGTCGCGGGGTACGCCGTCGGCCGGGTGCTCGGCACCGTCGTCGTGCGGACCCCCTCCACCACCGCCCCCGTGCCGCAGGCGGTGGGGACACCGTGACCCGCGCGACCCTGGCGATGGTCATCTCGCCGGTCGTGACCGGGCCGCTGGTCCCCACCTGGGACGGTGCGCTCTGGGTCGGCGAGGTCGACCGGACCGACGTGCACGCCTCCAGCCACCGCGACGTGGTCGCACTCGAGGGCGCCGCCGGGTACCGCCGCGCCCGCCTGCTCGTCCGCGACCACGGCGAGCCGCTCGGCTTCGTCGAGGCGGACATCACCGAACGTCGCCGCATCGGCGGCACGATCGACGTGCGCGCCCTGCAGCGCGCGATCCGGCCGATGCCGGCACCCGAGCGACGGCCGGCAGCAGGTCTGGTGCTGCCGTCCGTCACCGTGGTGCTCTGCACGGACGGCGCCGCCGGCACGACCATGCGCTCGGTGCTCGCGAACGGGCACCCCGACTTCGACGTCGTCGTCGTCTCGCACGGCGCGGACGACGGCGGTGTGGCGAGCGTCGAGATCGACGGACGCCGCGTCACCACCATCCCCGCGCCCGAGGGCGGCCTCGCCGCCGGGCGGAACGCCGGCCTGCTCGTCGCGACCGGCGACGTCGTCGCGTTCGTGGACGAGGGCGCCGTCGTGGACGGCGACTGGATCGCCGCGATCGCCCGCGCCTTCGCGTCGGACCCCGACGTGGCCTGCGTCACCGGGCTCGTGCCGAGCGCCGAGCTCCGGACGCCGGCGCAGCGCTGGCACGACGACCGCACCCCCGGCGGGCGGATCGTCCGCCGCCGGGTGTTCCGGCTCGACGACCCGGTCGACGACGTCCCGCTGCACCCCTTCGCCGCCTCGGCCTACGGATCCGGCGCGAACCTCGCCGTGCACCGCGCGACCGCGCTCCGGATCGGCGGGTTCGACACCGCCTTCGGACCCGGCACCCGCGTCGGCGGCGGCGACGACCTCGACCTCTTCACACGACTGCTGTTCGCCGGATCCGCGATCGCCGTCGAACCGGCCGCGATCGCGTGGCAGCGCTCGGCGGACGACGTCGCGTCACTCCGCGCCGCCGCTGCCGCGCACGGCCACGGACTCGGAGCCTGGATGACCAAGAACGCACTCGACCGCGACACGCTGACCGCCTGGGTGGACGCGGCGCCGGAGGCCATCAGCGCCTTCGCGCGTCTCGGCCTCGAGCAGGGCGACGACGCTGCCGACGTCGCGCAGGCGAACGGCTCCGGGGCCGGCACCGCTCGCGACGTCGATGCCGTCGATGCCGTGGACGCGGAGTTCGCCGCGACGAAGCGCCGGCTGCGTCGCGTCGAGCGGCGTTCGGTGCTCACCGCACCGGTCCTGGCGCTCCGCGAACGCCTGGGCGGCGCGGGGACGATCGACCGCACGGCGCACGGTCGTCACCAGCTCCGGCGCGGCCTCGACGCCGCGGGCCCGGCACGACCGACCCCGGGTGGGGCGATGGGGCCGGAGGTCCGGCTCGGCGCCGCCGCGATCGTCGTGCTGACGCTCGTGCTGGCCGCCGCCGGCAGCGTCTTCGAGCTGCCCACACTGCGTGCGAGCGCCGTCGGGGTCTTCCTGTTCGCCCTGCTCGGGGTCGCTCCGATGCTGCTCGTCCGACCGATGTCGCTCGTACGGTTCTCCGTCCTCGCCGTCACCGGGTCGCTCGTCGGCACGATCGGCATCGGCTACACCATGGCGACCTTCCACATCTGGGCGCCGACGATTCCCTTCGTCGGTGTCGTCGTGCTCACCGCGGCGGCCCTCGCCGTCGCCGTGCAGCGTGACCTGGCGGAGCTCCGTCGTGACGGCCTGGTGCAGCGCGCGACCGCGCAGCCCCGGTGGAGCACGTCCGCCACCGTGACGGCGCTCTCGCTCGGCGGGCTCGTCGTCGTGGTCGTCGCCGCGCTCACGCACACGGGGGACCCGGTGCCCGCCGGACTGTTCGGTTCGCTCGGCCCCGGCCTGGTCGTCGGGCTCGCACTCGTCGTCGCTGCGACGGTCATCGCCCTGGTGCGCGGCCGTGGGCTCGCCGTGCCCGTCGTCGTGCTCGGCGGTGTCGTGCAGCTCGCCCAGGCGATCACGTACGGCGTGCCCACCGTGACCGCCGCCGCGCGGCACATCGGTGTCGTCGAGTACATCCGCCAGTTCGGTGGGACCAACCCGTCCGCCGACATCTTCCAGACCTGGTCCGGCCTGTTCGCCGGGGCGGCATGGGTCGCCGACGTCGGGGGCATCGGCAACACGATCCTCATCGCCGCATGGGTGCCGGTCCTGCTCGCGTTCAGCACGACCATCGCGGTCGGGGTCCTGGCGGCGCACTGGCTGCCCGGCACCCGTCGGCCGTGGATCGCAGCGCTGCTGACCGCGATGACCGGTTCGCTCAACACCACGTACTTCTCGCCGCAGTCGACCGGCATCCTGATGTCGATCGTGATCCTCGTGCTCGCCACCGGACCGCTGCGCGACGCGGCCGTCACCACCGCTGACGGCTCCGTGGCAGCGAAGCCGCGGGCACGCCGGGTGGGGCTCTCGCGGATCATCGCGATCACCCTCATCGCCGTCGTGCTCGCCGTGACGCACCAGATCTCGCCGTACCTGACGGTCGCCGCACTCGTCACGCTCATCGTGTTCCGGATGCTCCGCCCCTGGTGGCTGCCCGTCGTGGTCCTCGTGCCGGCGGTGGTCTTCGCCGCGCTGAACGGGGACATCCTCGAGCGGTTCCTGTCGCTCGCGGCGGTCGGACGCGTGCTCGACAACGTGCAGCCGCCCGCGCACGACATGACCGTCCTGCCGAAGCCGCTCGTCACGCGCCTGGCGTTCGACATCCCGGCGGCCGCCCTCGTGGTGCTCGGACTCATCGCCCTCGTGACCGTGCTGATGCGGCGCGACCGGACGCACTGGGCGCTCCTCGCCACCGCCGCGAGCCCGATCTCACTGCTCGTCGCCACGAACTACGGCCAGGAGGGCATCTTCCGCGTCGTGCTCTTCGCGACGCCGTGGATCGCGATCCTGGCGGCGGCGCTCCCGATGCCCTCCGGTCGGTTCGCGCCGGTCGGGGCGGTCGTACGACGGGGGATGCGTCCGTCCGCGGTGCGGTTCGCGGTGGCCGGAGCGGCGGTCACGGCGCTCGTCGGGATCGGTGCGTTCGGGCAGACCTCGCTCGACTGGAACCGCGTGATGACCCGGAGCCAGTCCGCGGCGACGCAGTACTACGACCGCACGGCCCCCGCGGGTTCCGTGATGCTGCTCACCGGGTCGGCCAACGCCGTGCCGAGCAACACCGGCGCACGGTACTTCGACGTGGGCTACCTGTCCCGCGAAGCGCTCGGCCCCTACCCGGACCCGACCGGCGGCTACGACGCCGAGGCCGACCTGTCCGACGTGACGCGGGAGCTGGTCGAGAACTGGGCGGCCACCGGCTACTACGCCCTGGTCGCGGAGCCCTTCGGCGCCTACGACGAGCGGTACGGCTACCAGAGCGACGCCGACTACCAGGAGCTCGCCGCCGCCATGGCGTCCTCGCCGTACTGGGAGCGCGTCTGGTCGTCGGGGACGACCGCGATGTACGAGCTGACGACCGAGGGCCTGCGGCATGCGACCGACTGAACCGAGATCCGACAGACCGCGACGGACGCGACGGGTCACCGCCGCGTCCGTCGCGGGCGTCGTCGCCACGGTGCTCGCCGTGCTGGTCGCGCCGAACCTGGCCGTCCAGCCCGCCGAGGCCAGTGCGGACTGCAACGTCGGCCGGGTGCTCAACGTCGTCGCCCACCCCGATGACGACCTGCTCTTCCAGGGCACGGACCTGCGCAAGGACATCGCCGCGGGGCGCTGCGTGCGTTCCGTGATCATCACCGCCGGTGACGCCGGCAGGCCCGATTGGTACTGGCAGGAACGCCAGGTCGGGCTGATGGCTGCCTACGCGAGCATCGCGGGCGTCGCCCCGGCGTCGACGACCGGCTCCACGACGGTCGCCGGACGGTCCCTGCACACCGAGACCCTCGTCGCCGACCCGCGGATCAGCCTGGTCTTCATGGACCTGCCGGACGGCAACGTCGAGGGCAACGGCTTCTGGGCGAACGGCTACGAGAGCCTCCAGCGCCTGTACACGGGCGACATGGACACCCTGCACACCGTCGCCGACGCCCCGCACAGCGCCGCGTACACGCTCGCGCAGCTGCGGGCGACGCTGCAGGGGATCGTGCAGGACTTCGCACCGACCGACATCCACACCCTCGACCACGAGGGCGAGTACGGCGACGGCGACCACAGCGACCACCACACGGTCGCGTACCTGACCGACCAGGTGCAGCGGCAGTACACCGGCGCGCACCACTTCACCGGGTACCTGGGGTACCCGATCGCCGACCGTCCGGCGAACCTGACGACGGCACAGACCGAGGCGAAGGCCGACGCGTTCTTCACCTACGCCGCCCACGACAGTGAGACCTGCGCGTCGTGGCAGGCCTGCTCCGCGCGACCGGAGACCTCGTGGCTGAGCCGGCAGTACACCGTCGGCTCGCCGGTGCCGACGGACCCCACGGATCCGACGGACCCCACCCCCACCGACAGGGACGTGACGGCTTCGGCTTCGGTGACGGCGAGTGCGGAGAACCCGGCTGACGGCCAGACGGCCGTGAAGGCGGTCGACGGTGTGGTGAGCGGGTACCCCGATGCCCCGACGGCGGAGTGGGTCGCGCCGTCGGGTCGTGCCGGTACGTGGATCCAGCTCGGTTGGGCGGGGGCGACGGTGTTGGGCGCGGTCGACCTCGCTGACCGGCCGAACACGGTGGACCAGGTGCTGGGCGGGACGCTGACGTTCTCGGACGGCTCGAGCGTGCCGGTCCCCGCGCTGGAGAACGGTGGTGCGGTGCAGCGGATCACGTTCGCGGCCCGCACTGTCACGTGGGTGCGGTTCACGGTGACGTCGGTGCGTGGCGGGACGCAGAACGTGGGCCTCGCCGAGATCCGCGCACTGTCCCCGTCGAGCAGCGGCGGCACGACGCCGCCGACGCCCACCC
>NZ_JAHEWS010000044.1:0-12149 GCF_018598405.1 Curtobacterium flaccumfaciens
CTCCCGTTCGTGCTCGACGAACCGTTCGTGTCCGACGAACCGTTGGTAGCCGACGAACCATTGGTAGCCGACGAACCGTTCGTGTCCGACGAACCGTTGGTAGCCGACGAACCGTTGGTGGCCGAGGATGCGGACGCGTTGGTGCTCGCGCTGTTGTTGCAGTGCAGCCCACCGGCCTGCATAGTCGAGTCGACGTCGACGCGCTCGAATCCAAGCTCGGCGGAACCCAGCCCGCTCGGAGCGACGACCGGGACCGGCAGCAGGGTCAGATCGGCGTTCAGACCGTTCATCGAGCCGGCTGCGTGCGTACCGTCCGCAGTCTGAAGCACGTTGGTCGTGCCGCCGTAGGTGAGCTGGCCGTCCACGATTCGCGAGAGCGCAGAACCAAGGGTCGACCCGGCGAACAGGTCGGACAGCTCGATCGCCGCGCCTGGCTCGAGCCGGAGTGCCCGACCGTTCGTGCCGCCGATCTGCACCGTCATCGTGGGCAGCTGCGACACCGTCAGTGAGGCGCCACCCGGCGTGCCGGTAGTGCGAGCGGTGATCGTACCGGTGTCATCGGCACCGGACTCACCTCCCCAGCTGACACCGACGTTGCCGCCGAAAAGCTGCACGTCGGCGAACTTCCATGTCGAGGTCGTCTCCGCGGCCAGGGCTGCTGGGCAGGTCGCGGTGGGCGATGCGACTAGACGGACCTGGTTGGTGTTCTGGCCGAGGTCTGCTTGGCCTAGCGGAAGCGCCCGCGAGATCCCGGGGACCGGAACTCCGCCAGCTGTGATCGCCGGTACCAGTTGCACCTCACCGGTGTCGGTACCAGAGCTTGCGACGACGCCACCGTTGTTCAGTACATCGTCGGTCCAAGCGGTCTTCGTCGAGCCCGTCAGAGCATCGATGGTCCCGATCGGAGCGAGGTTGAGCTTGCCGAAGTTCTGGTTGTTGCTCGCGGTCTCCTCGATGGTGGTCGACGTCGACTGCGAGCGGACCGGGTTCAAGTTCAACCCAGTGAACCCGGCCCCGATTGGCGCTGCGCGACTGTAAGCCCGAGCGGTGGGGTCGTTGGCGATCTGACCGGGGACCGCGTAGTCGCCAGTGCCGGTGCCCTTGTACTGCGAGAGCCCCTTCGAGTTCACCGCGACGACGCTTTCAGCGATGTTCGCTCGGGCGTTGACGGTGTCGTTCAGCAGCCCGACGCCGGCGAAGACGCCGTAGTTGCGAGCGGCACCGCTGAAGGCGCCCCCATCGCTTGAGAGATCAGCGGCGGAGGCTGATTGCGATGGCGGCACCAAACTCACCGCCGCCATCGCGATGAGTGTGCTCCCCCCGACAGCCAGGAGCGTGTTGCGTGTTGCTTTCCTCATTGAAACCCCATCTCGTCGTACGCGTACCGGTGCGTTGCTCACGGCCCTGGGCCGCGGGTAACAGTCGCAAGGCTCACAAGCGACAGGCGATCAGGAACGGTCGATGGACGCGATCTGCAAACTGACTACTTCTGCTGATATATAAGTGGTTGCGAACCAGGACGCCCCGGAGGATGAGCGGCGGAAAGGAGCTACACATGGACCAGCTGAACCGTCGGAGCTTTGTCACACTCGCGACTGCCGCGGCCGTGACCGCAGGTGTGGGAGGAGGGCTTCTCGGCGCGCGCCCAGCCGCGGCTGACCCGGCCGATCTGCAGCGGTGGACGGCTCGCGGGAGCCACCAGATGTCTGTCACCGTGCAGGCATTGGCGACGCTCTACTACCCGACTGATCTGTCCGCGGACGATCCTCGCCCGGTGATCATTTGGGGTAACGGATCCGGAGGAATTCCCTACGTATACCGGGGCTTGTTCGCACACTGGGTCAGTTACGGGTACGTCGTGGCCGCGGCGAACACTCCGAACCCCGCGCTTGGCCTCCTGATGCGCCAGACCATCGACTCGCTCCAGCGGCAGAACGAGGCTTCGGGTGGTCGGTTCGCTGGAACGCTGCAGCTCGACAAGATCGCCGCCAGCGGTCATTCACAGGGCGGACAGGCTGCGATCAACGCCGCCATCGACCCCCGTGTCCGGACGCTCATTCCGATTCAACCCGGCCCGCTCGCAGACGTAGAGCTGGTGACTTCGCCGATGCTCCTGCTGACCGGGAGCGCCGACCCCGTCGTGTACCCGCCGCTGTACGTAGAGCGATGGATGCGCGATCGCGCACATGGCCCGATGGTGTACGGCTCACTGCGCGGCGCGGCACACTTCGAGTCTGTCCTTACCAGTGACGGCGGCGGATTCGCAGCAGCCACCACCGCATGGCTAGAAGCCACGCTGCGAAGCGACACTCGCGCAGCGAGCCTCTTCTTCGGTCCCGACTTCGGGTTCGAACGGAACACCGACTGGGCAAACGTCAGCCGGAACGAAGCCGCCCGCGAATACGACGTCAGCGGCTGAGGCGAGCTCTCTTGAGAGTCCCCGATGGTGTCTCACTGTGACGCGCAAAATACTGCTCCGCGAATCGGCCCGCGTTGGAAAATCCCAAATTTCTTGCCGTGTCGCCGATGCTTTCCGCGTAACTTGCATCACTCAGTAGCCGTTCCGCGCGATCCAGCATAATGTTTCGCATGTACTCGGCTGGTGAATTGCCGACAACTCTCCGAAACTTGGCTTGGATAGTCCTCTCCGACATGCCCGAATAGGCGGCCAATGCGCGCAGCAGACCAAGCGTTCGATTTGCGTCGAAGTAGCCAGAGTGCATGCGGAGCAGCAGATTCTGAAACCGGGGATCACAGGTGATGCCGGGGTTTTCGACTGGATAGGCGCGCGACACAATCTGGTCAAGTTCCCGGACTATCGAATTAACTTCGGCGTCGTTTACCCCCCTACTCTTCCTAGCGCGAAGCTCTGCGGTTAGTACTCCAATCCTTCCGACGGGAAATACTGGTTCACATTGGCGGACGCGGGAATCCTCCGCTCCGCCCGCACGATTGCAGTACAACAAGGAAAGCCGAGACGTGTCAGCATGAAAACCCATATTGCGCACGGCGCTCAGCAAGTAGTATTTGCCGGGACGAGCAGCGATGCACTGCCCCCGATCATCGATGATGACGCCGGACCCGTCGAGGATATTGACAATGACGTCCGCTTCCCTCGGTATCGATGTACCCACCCAGGGTGCTGACAAGTACGAGTCCTGCACCCAACAAGTCTGATACCCCATTCTCGCGCTCCCCAATAGTCATGCGCAACAAGCCAGTTGACTTACCCTACGACTGGTATATCTATACACCGCGGGACCCCGCTCGTGCAACCCGCTTATATAAACCCCGCAGGGTGAAAATGACAAGTAGTCGCATAGCTGTAATTGATGGCAGACCCTATGATGCGTGAAGTAGAACCCCGTCGCACTGAGCGGCAGCAAGATCCTCTGGAATGGCGACGCCACGGGCTCCTACCCCCCGCGGTTCTAGACGCGCTGGTGACCGCGCGCGTGCAGGAGAAGCCTTCGTATCCGGCGGAACCGACTTACGCAGACTTCTTCGTTCGCGTGTCCGAGTCGGAAGTGGACGTCAGATCGAACCGAGACACGCGCTCCTCCGGGTGATCGGCATGCCCAGGGCTGAGCCTGACCACCGACGAGCACGCAGCTTAGGTCGTCGCTGACCCTGCTGGACTCCCCGGCGGCCGCGCACGGGCAGCCCCGCACGCATGCGCCGCTGGACTCTCAACAGCTCGTTGGACGCGGTCGCCAAGCGCGCTGGGATGCGAGTGCCGATACTCTGTTATGAAACCTCTGCTTCATAACAGACGATCGGTGATTCGATGCAACCAAGTCCTTACACCCCAGGCGAGATCGCCAGAACCGTCCCCGGGCGGGCTCAGCAAGTCGCGGAGGTCGACGAGCGCCTGTCCACACTGATTGACCTCCGTCGCCTGGTGGGCCGAATCCGGGTCGATCACGCCGCTCGCGGCTTCGGGAAGACCTCTCTCCTCCGGGAGTACCAGCGTCATGCTGCAGCACGCGGCGCGGTCACAGTGTGGGTGACTGCAGGCGAAGAACAGGGACTCGTGGCACAGATCGCCGCGGAGCTCCGCCGCGCGACCGACGGGTTCGGCGAGAAGACCCGGGCGGCGCTTCGGGGCAGGATCGAGACGCTGCAGCTCTCCGTCGGGGTGCCCGGCGTCGCGACCGCGACGGGCACCTTCCATCCGGCGAACAGCAGCCAGGACCTCGAGCTGTCGGGGGCGCGAGCCCTCGAGGCAGTGATCAGAGCTGCCGCCGTCGACACCCCTCTGGTCGTCCTCATCGACGAAATCCAATCTGCCGATCCGACTGGGCTTCGCACGCTGGTCTACGCCTGGCAGCACCTGCAAGCTGAGGGCACCGATGTCCCAGCCGCGATCTTCGCCGCCGGCCTTCCGAACGCTCCCGAAACCATCGCGGGGATCGTCACGTTCAGTGAACGCCTCGCCTACCGGCCGCTCGGGCCCCTGCACCGGGAGGCGGAAGAGATCGCGCTCATCGGACCTGCGCGGGCACTCGGCGTGCACTGGACTCCGCCCGCCGTCGACCGGGCGCTGGAGATCGCGCAGGGGTACCCGTACTCCGTGCAGCTCATCGCGGACGCCGCGTGGGTAGCCGCAGGACGACCGGACCCGGGCGCCATCATCGACGTCGGCGCTGTAGACCATGGCCACATCGCGATGCAGGCAGATCTCGACGCCCTCTTCCGAGCCAGGTGGTCAGCCTGCTCGCCAGCCGAGCGACGCATGCTCGCCGCGATCGCGAATCTCGGTGACGGACCCGCTTCACGCTCCGCGATCGCGGAAGCGCTGAACACCGGCAGTAACCAGCTTTCGACACCACGGGCACGCCTGATAGATAAGGGCCTCATCCAGCCCGCGGACCGCGGTATGCTCGAATTCACTATCCCCGGCTTCGCAGCATTCGTTCGCAATAGCGCGGCATAGCACTCAGCGTCGATGCGGGGAATTGGGGGCATCTCTGTCAGGCTAAGAGCCCGTCCCCCGATTGGAGCACTCACATGGCACAGAAAGTCACCACACACCTCGTCGACGACCTCACCGGCGACACCATCGAAGACGGTCACGGCCGCACCGTTACATTCGGCTTCGATGGCGCCTATTACGAGATCGACCTCACCGACGACAACGTCGACGCGCTCCGCGAAGCGTTCTCCGACTACGTCGCCGCCGCCCGCAAGGTCACCGACCGCCCCAGCCGCGCTGGCAGCGCGCCGAAGCGCGGCAACTCGGAAGAGCTCGCGAAGATCCGCGAATGGGCCAACGTGAACGGCCACGAAGTCTCCTCCCGCGGTCGCATCAGCCAGGCCGTCCGCGACGCGTACGACGCCGCGCACTGAGGCCATCCCCCGACAGGCGACAGCCGGCTACCCCTCGGGTCAGCCGGCTGTTCTCGTTGACTCCGAGCACGCACGCTCGACCACTCTCAACCCCTCCAACGATCCGCCAGGCTGGACTTTCCCTCAGCGGTTGGTCACCCGTGGTTCACGCAACCGGCTGAGGACGGCGCGACGATCGACGTACCGGATCAACGAGTGAGGGGTTGGAAATGATTCGTCGTTCTACTCGAGGCTTCTTCGTCTGCATCACCGTCGCGGCCGTAGCAGCGAGTGTCGTTACCGCGCCGCTCTCGGCGCAGGCCGACGACGCAGCCGCTAGCGCGTACACGGTATACGTACCAGGGGTGACCACTGCCCAACAGAGCAAGCTCGACTCGATGCTGCTGGTCTCCCCCGGATGCGGAACCGGCGCCAAGGAAGCCGACATCGTCCACAACTGGGAACGTCGACCAGGCAGCAGCACCACCGCCCACCTCCGCTGCGGCACGCAGGCCGAATATGGGCTCCGCCACATCAACCACGGCCACGGTCAGGACTGGGAGAACGTGCGCACCAAGTACGCGCAGCCAGGGACGTGGGACTCATTCATGGAGAACATCACCGCCACGAACCTGATCTCCACGTCAACCAGAATTGATGACGTGAACAACAAGGACGTCTACCACGGGTACCTCTGTGTTCGGGAGAACAGCGACGGCGAAGTCATCCGCGCGTACGACACCATCATCCCAGTCGGCCGCGGCAGCAACAACATCATCACCTCCTACTTCGAGAACGGCCGAGCGAGCGACCCGCACTGCTGAACCAAGGAGCCCTCACGACTATGACGGAAACTACCTCCGCTGCGATTCACCGCGAACTGTTCATTTGGTTCGCGGCCCGACGTGACGTTCGAGAAGTGCGCTACCGCGATAGCGTCTTGGTCCTCGCGCCAACTCCTCGGATGAAGGAGGACGGTTCCCCGTGGCCGACCACAGTCGAAGTCCGCATACCGTACGCAGAGCTGGAGACAGCCTGGCCTAGCTTGCAACGGGCCGCGACCAACCTCGAGCTGGGATCCATGCGTGACCTACCAGAGTTGGCCGTCTTCAGCTTGCTCGACGTGCACCTGGACGAAGCCATCAACTCCATGCGAGAGCCGGGTCCGAACGGCTACCGCTACACCGGGAGCACATTCGCGCCGGCCTGAAGATCATGGCACGGCACCTGCCGGGTGCCAGCCGTGATTCTTTGGTGCCGATAGATGCCTCTTATGTCAGCCCAGCTTTCTGGAGGGACAAGACGGCTGCCGTTACTCGACTACCTTCACGAGCACGGCGGCCGCGGAATCGAAACCGTCCATGGCCGCGAGCGTGGGCAGCTCCGCGCCACCCAGTCCAGCGAGCTCGAGCGCTGCTCTACCAAGGCCATGCGCTGCGCCGATTGACTGACCATTCGCGAGCGCTGCATAGAATTGAGCAGCGTACGCAATCGCGTCAGTGTCGTCGATTTCATCAGACATCCCGATTGCGAATGGAGCGAGCGTCTCTACAAGCGCCTCGGCTTGAGCGGCTGAGTTGCACGAGTTGAGCACGATGAGAAGAGGTGGTTCGTCGACGGCTTGTACTGCATTCGCGAAGGCTCGCGCGGTGACCACAACGCCATCGTGAGGTTTGTCTACCTCATCCTCGAACTCGATCAGGTCATCATCGCTATGCCCCGAAAAGTGCACGATATGCGGCCGGAATCTAGTCAATCCGTCCAAAAGATCCTCTGTGGTGGCGGCAGGGCGGACGTCGAGTTCGATGAGATCCCGATGCTCCGCAGATTGAACCGCTCGGCGGATTCGGGTCTGCTCACGACCCACCCTCAACCCCCCGTCGGAGGATGCACCGAGGATCAAGATGCGCAGCTTTTCCTGGCGAGGAGTTCGAAGTTGCTGAACGGCGTCACGAACAGTGGCTTCACTCCGAGCTACACGAACTTCGAGCGCGGACTGATTCGCCGCTGCCGACCGGCTGGCGCTTGCCAAAGCCTTCGCCTGATCGCGCTGAGCCGCTAAGGTCTCGGCTTGCTCTGCCTTGAAGAGCTTTGTCTGCAGTCCGGAAGCATCCTTCGCGTACGCCGTGGCCCGCGTCTGCCAGCTCGCCGCATCTTTGCCCGCTTGCGCTGCTTCAGCATCCCGTCGCTGCGCTTCGCGAAGTCGACTCGAGGCAGTACTCGCGCTTGTCGTTTTAGTCGCCGCCAAGCGTGCTTTGCTGGCATCGGCTCTCTTTTTTGATTCCTTCGTTCGATACTCTCCGACACGCCTTTCGGCGTCGATTTGCTGCTTCTGCTTATTTTCCAGTTGCCGTCGGTACTGACTGGCACTCATGGCACCCTCGCTTCTGCTCTATCGGAAGAAGTGTCGCCCGGCCGCCGTGAGCGGCGGCCGGGCGACATGATCAGATGCGGAACGCTCGACCGCACTTGCCGCAATTGATGAGGCCGTGCCGCGTCACCTTGACGCCAACGAAGACGTTTCGGCAGTACGGGCAGGTGATGGTGGGGACGGACGGTGCCATGAAGAAACCTTTCGAGTCGGGTGCATGCTCTTCCACATGCCTCGAGAAGATTGTACGTCGACTGACCGACAATGTGGGATGGATCGATGACAGTTTCTGGATCGGATAGCATCACCGGCACGTGCACTCATGTTGACTTAGACAACTCGGGCGCAAGAAGTCGGTTTGGATTCGGTCGTAGTTCCTGCGCGTGGAGAGGGGCCGCTTACACTCCTTGAGACGCGTGGTAGTGAGGTATACCTCAGTGCAGCGGTGCGCTGACGGACTTTCGCTGTGGCACTGAGGCCCACACCTGGCCATAGCCGCAGAGCTGCGCGGCCATCTAGAGCCTCTGCAACACGGCGAGCTCGCTGGATGAGGCCAAGACGTCGTTAACCTCGTCCAGGTTGATGAACTGGCGCTGGCTCAACGCGAGGTGGCCACGTGCCGACTGGCCGTGAACTCCTCCGGGCGTGCCGAGCGGACCGCGGACCCGATGTTCCCGGCAGCACTGGTGATGACCCAACGGCTCCCAGCGATGCTCGACATCGTGCGATCGTAATGGCCGGGCCGACCTTCGCCCAGTCGCCCGGGCAGCCGGACTCACCGTCGTGGCGCCTCCGCAGCGCACGCCGTCGACGCCAAGACACCTTCGGCGCCTGGCTGGCTGCGGTGACGGCAGGCCGATGGGGCCGCCGTGAGGGGGCGACGGCCCCACCGCTCTTCCCGCTCACCGGGGTAACCAGCCCCGGCGCTGCTCACCCTCTGCTTTGGCGTGACCCGAACACGCACTGCCGGAGGGGCGGGTCTGTTAGCTGCAGACTGCTTGGGTGGCCATGTTGTCTATCGACGGACCACCCAGCGGTCACTGCAGGCAGGTGATCGCGTTCACTAGCCACGACAAGGGGGCCGAGAGCCATCCGCGGCATTTCTCGCTACTGTCAGCGGCTGAGGACGGCGGCGACCTCGGGGATCTTGTCGACGTAGCCGCGGACCAGGTCGCGAGCCACCGTGACGCTGTCCACCAGCGGGTGCAGTGCGAACGCCTTCAGGGCCTCGTCCTTCGACCCGGTCAGGGCGGCGGCGATGGTGTGCCGCTCGACCGCCTTCACCTGCGACATCAGCCCGATCTGGTGCAGGTCGGGCTGGTCGGTGGTCATCGGGTGCACGCCGTTCGCGTCGACCATCGTCGGGACCTCGACCACCGCGTCGAGCGGGAGGCCCGCGATGGTGCCGTTGTTCCGGACGTTGAGGATCATCGTTTGACGCTCGTTGCGGCTGATAGCCGCCATCACGCCGAGTGCGACGCCGGCGTAGCCCTGGTGCGACGGGTCTGTCTCACGCTCCTTGGGGTCGAGCGGCTCGTCCTGCGTGCCGCCCTTCGCCTCGGCCATGTACGAGGCGCTGCGCCGTTCGACGGTCTCACGCCACAGCTCCGCGACACCGTTGCCGGCAGCGCTCGCTCGGTCATAGAACGCCGACTGGCTCTCGGCGAGGAAGTCGCCGCGGGTCTTGCCGGACCCGACGATGGAGCGGACCGCATCACGGTTGAAGTAGTAGTAGAAGAGGTACTCGTTCGGGATCGAGCCGAGTGAACGGATCCAGTCGAGTCCGAAGACGTGTCCCTCCTCCATCGCGCCGAGGAGCCCGTCGTCACCCATGAGCTCGGGCAGGACGTCTCGCCCGTCGTACATCACGCGGCGCATCCATCCGAGGTGGTTCAGCCCGACGTAGTCCATCTGGACACGGGTGTGGTCGAGGCCGAGCATCCCGGCAACCCGGCGCCCGAGGCCGGAGGGGGTATCGCAGATCCCCAGGACCCGGTCGCCGAGGACCGTCTGCATGGCCTCGGTGATGATGCCCGCCGGATTGGTGAAGTTCATCACGTAGGCGTTCGGCGCGAGGTCTCGGATGACCTTCGCCGCCGCCACCATGACCGGTACGGTGCGGATGGCGTAGGCCAGGCCACCGGGGCCGGTCGTTTCCTGTCCGAGCACGTTGAGGTCGAGGGCGACGTGTTCGTCGCAGCGACGACCCTCGAGGCCACCGACCCGGAGTGCCGCGAAGACGTAGTCACTGCCCTCCACGGCGCGGTGTAGGTCGGTCGTCGGCTTCAGGACGGGGGCGTCCGGGAAGCCCTCGGCGAGCTCGGTGAGGATCGCGACCATGGCGTGCAACCGGACCTCGTCGACGTCGTAGAGCGCGACTTCGTCGACGCGCGGGGAGCCGCTGTCGCGGAGGAGCGCCTGGTAGACGTACGGCGTGCGGAACCCGCCGCCTCCGAGGATGCAGAGCTTCATGTCGTGATGACCTCTCCGCCGGCGTTCCGGCTGTGTGCGAGTGTTTCGTCGGGTGCGCCGGTCGTCGTGATCAACGTGTCGACGTCGGCGAGGGAGCAGAGCCGAAGGGCCCCGGTCCCCGGGAACTTGGTCTCGGAGGCGAGCAGCACGACGCGGTCGGCGGCGGCGATCATCGACTGCTTGATGGGCGCCTCGACGGCCATGTTGTCGACGACGTGCCCGTTCGCGCGCACACCCGTGCAGGACAGGAAGAGCAGGTCGGCGCTGACGTGCTCCAACGCGGCTTCGGCCAGCGACCCGACGAGCGTCCGGTAGTTGCGGCGAACGACGCCACCAAGCAGGACCAGGCGGACCGCTTCGTCGTCGCGCAGGACGTCGAACACGGCGAGGTTCGTGGTGATGACGGTGATGTCGCGGCCGCGCAGACGCTCCGCGACGAGTGGCGTGGTCGTGCCGATGTCGAGGATGACCACCTGGCCGTCACTGACCATGGCCGCCGCGGCTTCGGCCATCCGTCGCTTCAGGTCGAGATCGCCCGCCTCTTCGAACGGGGTTTCGACCGGTTCACCGTCCTCTTCGCCCGGCGTGGTCGCGCGCGGGGCGAGCACCGCGCCACCCCAGGTTCGGACGAGCTCACCGTTGCGGTCGAGCATCTCCAGATCGCGACGGATCGTCGCCGGCGACACCGACAGTGCGTCGGCGAGTTCCTGGACGGAGGCAGCACCGTCGAGCCGCAGCGCCGTGATGATGCGGTTCTGACGTTCTCGCAGGATCATGGCGCCACTGTAGTCGAATTCGCGCACACTCGCGCAAGTTCAATCACCATAATCTGATTCTGAGCACACTTAACAAATCTGGCGCAATCGAGTAACGTCCTGGCAACACGAAACACGCAGGCTTGAGCATCACGAGCGGAACATCCCGTGATTGCGCAGACCTGCGCAGGGACGATCCGCAACGATGAGGAGAAGCCGTGACCGAGGCGAGCCCGCCCACCAGCCGAGGTGCCCTGCTGTTCGCCGGGGACGTCTACTGCGACCTCGTGTTCTCCGGGGTCACCGCTCCGGAGCCGGGTGCCGAGGTGTTCGCCGACGCGTTCGCCGTCACCCCCGGTGGCGTCGCCAACCGTGCGGTCGCAGCGGCCCGCGCCGAAGCGCCGACGAAGCTGCTGAGCCGGCTGGGCGACGACGTCCTGGGCCGTCACGTGTACGACGTGCTCACCGCGGAGCCGCTGCTCGACACGAGCCTGCTCAGCCTGGTCCCCGGGTTCCAGAGCGCCGTCTCCGTGGCCCTGACCGGCCCGGACGACCGGAGCTTCATCACGTACGAGGAGCACCTCGGCCCGCTCGGCCTCCCCGACGACCTGGGCGCGGTCGCCGCGACCCACGTGGGGATCGCACGACCACTGCCCCCGTGGGTCGCTGGGCTCCGGGCGGCGGGCACGACGGTCGTGGGCGGTGTCGGTTGGGACCACACCGGCGCCTGGGCGGGCGGGGTGCTGGACCGGCTCGCGGAGGTCGACGTCTTCGTGCCGAACGACGTCGAGGCGATGCACTACACCCGGACCGGATCGGCGCTCGAGGCCGCCAAAGCGCTTGCCGAGCGGGTGCCACTGGCCGTTGTCACCCGAGGCCGCGACGGGGTGGTTGCCGTGGACTCCGCGAACGGTGTCGTCGTCACCGCGGACACCATCCCGGTCGACGTCGTTGATCCCACCGGCGCCGGCGACGTCTTCGTGGCGTCGTTCATGGCCGGGGCGCTTCGCGGCTGGGACCTGGAGACGAGGCTCCGCTTCGCAGCGGCCAGCGCCGCCTACGCCGTGACCGGCCTCGGTGGCGCGGCCAGCGCACCACAGCCGGCGCAGCTCCGTGCGTTCCTCCGGCGTTCGGACCCCGACGGCGACTGGTCGTTCCTCGACGCGCCGGCGCTCACCCTCTGACCCCTTCCCCCTTCCTCCTTTCCCCCCTCTCCCCTTTCC
>NZ_JAHEWS010000045.1:0-11557 GCF_018598405.1 Curtobacterium flaccumfaciens
TTGGTGGCCGCCCCGCCCTACGGCAGCGTCGGCGCCGCGGCCACCAACGCCTGCGTCACCGGGTGCTGCGGCATCTCCAGGAGCGACACCGGCCCGTGCTCGACGATCGTGCCGTTGGACATCACCGCGACCGTGTCGCACAGCCGCTGCACCACGCCGATGTCGTGCGACACCAGCACGAGCGTCAGCCCGAGGTCGTCGGCGAGCGACCGGAACAGCTCGATCACCCTGGCCCGGACGACCACGTCGAGGGCGCTCATCGGCTCGTCACCGAACAGGACCCGCGGCGAGTGCACCACGGCCCGGGCGATCGCGATCCGTTGCCGCTGCCCGCCGGAGAACTCGTGCGGGTACCGGTCGACCGTGTCGGCGGGGAGGTCGACGCGCTCCAGGACGGCACGCACGAGGTCCTCGTGCCGGCCGTCGATGCGCAGCGCCCGCAGCGGCTCCGCGACGATCGACCCGACGCGCATCCTCGGGTCGAGCGACGCGTACGGGTCCTGGAACACCACCCCGGTCTCGCGACGGAACCAGCGCAACGCACGCGCGGACCGGGACGCGACCACCGGACGACCCGAGGCGGCGACGGTGCCGGCGGAAGGCGCCTCCAGGCCGGCGAGCAGCCGCACCAGGGTGGACTTGCCGGATCCCGACTCGCCGACGATGCCGAGTCGTGCGCCGGGGGCCACCGTCAGGTCGACGCCGTCGACGGCGGTGCGGACCGGACCGGGTTCGAACGGCCCGCGGCGGGGGAGTCGGTAGGTGCGGTGGAGACCGGTGGCCTCGAGGACGGGGAGGGTCACGGGGCGGTCCTCCTGGCGGTGGCACGGGCGGCGTCGACGAGCGCGACCGTGGCGGGGTGCTGCGGTGCGGCGAGCAGGTCCGCGACGCGGCCCTGCTCGACCACCCGGCCGGCGTCGAGGACGACCGCCGTGTCGGCGATGCGCGCGAGCACGGCGAGGTCGTGCGTGACGAACACCATGCCCGCCGACAGGTGCTCGAACAGGTCGAGGATGCGGGCCTCGGTCGTGACGTCGAGCGCCGTGGTCGGTTCGTCGGCCACCAGGTACGACGGCTCGCCCGCCATCGCCATCGCGATGCAGATCCGCTGCCGCTGCCCGCCGGACAACTGGTGCGGGTACTGCCGCAGCAGCGACTCCGGGTCGGGCAGGCCGACGGATGCGGCCAGGTCGACGGCTGCCACGCGGGCGGCGCGCCGATCGAGTCCGCGGTGCAGCCGGAGCGGCTCCGCGATCTGCGCGCCGACGCGGCGCAGCGGGTCGAGCGCGGTGCCCGGCTCCTGGAACACCATCGCGATGCCCGATCCGCGGTGTCGCGCGCGTTCGCGGTCGGGCAGGCCGACGAGTTCGGTGCCGTCCAGGCGCATGCTGCCGGTGACGACGGCACCGGCGGGCTCCAACCCCATCAGGGCCAGCGAGGTCATCGACTTGCCGGATCCGCTCGCGCCGATCACGCCCACGCGTGCTCCGGGAGGCACGGTGAAGCTGACGTCGTCCAGGATCGTCCGCCCCGTGATGCGGACCGACAATCCGCGCACCTCGAGCCCGGAGGCTGCGGTGGTCGCGTCGGTCATGCGGTCACCCCCGGAGTGGTCGTGCCGGGATCGGTCCGGTCGCTCGTCGTGAGTCGCGGGTCCGAGGCGTCGCGCACCGCATCGCCGAGCAGCGACAGCGCGGCGACGACGAGCGCGATCGCCGCGCCCGGCCAGGTCGCACTCCACGGGTGCACCCCGATGTAGGTCTGCAGGTCGGACAGCAGGCTGCCCCAGGACGCCGTGTCCGACCCGGCGCCGTAGCCCAGGTAGGACAGCCCGGCCTCGGCGAGCACGGCCGTGGCCATCGCGAGGGACAGCTGCACGGTGAACAGCGGTGCCGCGTTCGGCACCAGGTGCCGGAACAGGACGCCCGCGCCGCCGACGCCGGAGGCCCGGGCAGCCGTGACGTAGTCGCTCCGGGCGATCCGCCGGATCTCACCGCGGGCCACACGGGCGATCGTCACGCCGAAGGACAGCCCGACGCTCACGATCACCACGCCGAGTGACCCGCCGAACACCGCGGTCAGGAGCATCGCCGTGAGCAGGGTCGGGAACGCCACCAGGATGTCGAGCAGGACCGCCGTCCCCTCGCGCACCCAGCGGGCGGTGAGCGAACCGACGGCCGTCAGGACGACGCCGACGATGCTCGCGATCACCCCGGAGCCGACGGCGACGAGCACGGTGGTGCGGGTGCCGGCGAGCAGGTAGCTCGCGATGTCGCGGCCGGCGGCGTCGGTGCCGAACCAGTGCGCGGCACTCGGACCCTCCCACTGGTGGAACGGGTCGGCGCGGAACGGGTTCTGCGGCGTCCACACGAGCGACACGGCGGCGAGCACGACGAGCAGGCCGAGCACGACGACGGCGAAGACCCCGGTCGGGCGGGACAGCAGGCGGCGGATCATCCCTGCACCTCGCGCTGGCGGGGGTCGAGGGTGCGGTGCACGACGTCGACGGCGAACCCGACGAGCAGCACGAGTCCGGTGAGCACGAGCAGTTCGGACTGCACCTTCGTGATGTCACGGCGGCCGACGTCGGTGACGAGCATCCGGCCGACCCCGGGCAGCGAGAAGAGCTGCTCGACGACGACCGCGCCGACGAGGAGCCCGGCGATCTGCACCCCGAGCACGGCGAGGACGGTGAGGGCGACGCTCGGCAGACCGTGGCGGAGCAGCGCCTGCGTCCGGGTGAGCCCGACGGCGGCGGCGGTGCGCAGGTGGTCGGCGTCGAGGACGGAGAGCGTGGCGGACCGCGTGAACCGGAGGATGACGGCGCCCTCGACGGCACCGATCGTCAGCGCGGGCAGCACGAGCGACGCGAACGCCCGCCCGGGTTCCGACCAGCCGTCCAGCGGGAAGCCCTGCGTCGGCAACCAGTGCAGCGTCACCGCGAACAGGGCGACGAGGAGCATGCCGGCCCACACGACGGGCACGGCGGCGACCGCCTGAGCCGCGAACCCGATCACCGCACCACCCGGACGGCGGCGGAGCACCGCGGCGATCACCCCGAGCGGGACGCCGATCACCAGCGCGGTCGCCAGCGACATCGCGGCGAGCGGCAGGGTGATCGCGAGCTTCTGCGCGATCTCCGGTGCGACGGCGGCGTTCGTCACGAGGGAGCGGCCGAGGTCACCGCGGAACACCCCACCGATCCAGTCGAGGTACTGCACCACGACGGGCCGGTCGAGTCCGAGCTGCTGCCGGAGCTGCTCGACCTGCGTGGGGGTCGACTGCGTGCCGGCGACGACCTGGGCGACGTCACCGGGCAGCACGCGGAGCGTGGCGAAGATGATGACGCTCGCCACGAGCAGGCCGACGACGAGCAGGAGCACCCGCCCGATGAGGAACCGGGTCACGACACCGATGCTACGGGGACGGACACCCCGCCGCGGCCGCTCCGGTTCACTTGACCGCGAGCTTCGCCAGGTCGAGGCGCGAGTTCCCGCCGTCGACCGGGAAGCCCGTGACGCCGGAGCGCACCGCGGTGATCTCGGTCGCCGTGTACAGCCACTCGCCGGCCGCGTCCTCGCTGACGATGCGTGCCGCCTTCCGCAGGGCCTCGGTCTTGGTGGCCTCGTCCGTCGCAGCGATCGACTGGGCGTAGAGCGCCTGCACCTCTGCGTTGTCGTAGCCGAAGTAGTAGTCCGGGTTCGCCCAGTTGCCGAAGTCACGGGCCTCGACGTGGTCGACCATCGACAAGTCGAAGTCCCGCTCGCCGGACTTCGGTGCCTGGAACACCGAGGACAGCCAGGTGGCGAAGTCGACACGCTTGACCGTCAGCGTGATCCCGACGTCAGCGAGCTGCGACTTCAGCACGTCGCCGATCGTGGTCGGGTAGATGTTCGCGTAGGTGAGCGTCAGCTTCAGGTCCTGCTGCCCGGCGGCGGCGAGGAGCTCCTTCGCGTTCGCGGGGTCGTACGCGTCGATGTCGGTCAGGTCCTCGTACCCGGGGTCGAGCTCCGGGATCGGGCCGCCCTGCTCGACGCCCGTGCCACCGATCGCCTTGATGAGCGCCTTCGCGTCGATCGCCTGCCGGATGGCCTGCCGCACCCGCTTGTCCGTGAACGGTTCCTTGCGGTCGTTGAACGCGAGCGTGTACTTGTCCGTGGTCTTGCCGCTGTGCAGCGTGATGTCGTCGGTGCCCTCGAGCTGGCTCTTGAGCGTGCCGTCGACCGGGTTCAGGACGTCGAGGTCGCCGTTCGCCATCGCGTTGACGGCGGTCGACGGGTCCGTGATGTACCGGAAGACGATCTTCGCGACCTTCGCCTCCGTGCCCCAGTAGTCCTCGTTGCGGTCGAAGGTGAGCGAGTCGCCCTGCTTCCAGTCCGACACCTCGAAGGGGCCGGTGCCGTTCGCGCTGTCGGACAGGTCGTTGTCCGCTGCCTTCTCGAGCACCAGGCCCGAGCGGCCGGTCAGGTTCCAGAGCAGGTCGGAGTCGGGCTTCGCGAGCTTGAGCACGACGGTGTCCTCCGACGGCGAGGTGATCGACGTGACGCCCGCCAGCTTGGCCGAGTCGACGTACGAGTCGTTCGACTTCACCTGCTCGAGCGACCACACGACGTCGGCCGCGGTGACCGGCTTGCCGTCCTGGAACGTCGTGCCGTCCCGCAGCGTGAACGTGTAGGTCAGGCCGTCGTCCGAGATGCTGTGCGACGAGGCCAGCACGTCGCGGACGTCGCCCTCGGCGGTCCGGCCGACGAGCCCCTGGTAGACGTTGTCGATGAGCACCTGGTCGAGCGCCGCACCGGACTGGGTGCGGATGTCGAGGCTCGTGGGCTCGAGCACCAGCCCGACGCGCACCGTGGCGTCCTTCCCCCCGGTGGTGTCGGACGATCCGGAGCAGCCGGTCAGCGCGAGGGCGGAGACGACGGCGACCGCGGTGGCGGCGAGGGCAGCGCGCCCGATGCGCGCGGTGCGCGCGGTGCGACGGGGCAGGAGCGGACTCATGGGGTGTGGGTTCCTTCCGGGCGCGAGGTCGGTGGTCGGGCCTCGCGCTCGCACGAGGTTACCGGCGGCTGGTGCCGTCGGGCGACGGTTCTTCGATCGGGTGCAACAATCCGTGCCGCTGGCCCCATGCCCGGATCGCCGACGCCAGTTCGAGGGGTGCCTGGTTCTGCACCGCGTGCCGCGAGGTCACCGTGACGATCTCGGCGTCGGGCAGGCGTTCGGCGAACCCGGCGTGCAGCTTCGGGGACACGTACCCGCGGTCGCCGCGGACGAGCAGGATCGGCACGCGCAGGGCCTCGAGGTCCGGCCACGCGTCGGCGAAGCGCCCCACCGACGACGTCCGGCCGGCGGGCAGGTGCGGGAAGTGGTGCCGACGCACGAGCCTCCCGTCGGCACCCAGGGACGTGGTGTGCCGGGCCTCGCGCAGCAGCACCTGCCGGTCGTCGCCGACCCGCGCCTCGATCGCCCGGTCGACGACCTGCTCGAGGGACTCGAACGGCTCCTCGGCCTCGAGCGCGCGGGCGATCCGGTCGACCGCACGCTGCGCGAAGTCCGGCGACATGTCGACGAGCACGAGTCCGGTGACCCGCTCCGGCGCGGTGGCCGCGAGTCGAGCGGACAGGATCGCGCCGAGTGAGTGCCCGACGACGATCCCCGGGGGCACCGCGAGCGCGTCGAGCGCGTCGAGCACGCTCGGCGCCGTCGCGGCCGCCGCGTAGTCCGCGTCCTCTCGCCACGACGACCGGCCGTGACCGGGCAGGTCGAGGGCGACCGCTGGCTCGCCGACGGCGAGTGCCGTGGTGTCGAAGCTGTGGGCGTCGATGCCGAGCCCGTGCAGGTAGGTGACCCGCGCCTCCTGGCCGTCGTCGCCCCACCGGATCGCGGAGATCTCCTGCCCGTCCGCGGTGCGGACCACCTGCCTGGAGGCGCGGAGCGGCGCATGCACGCCGCTTGCGCTGGCGAGGGCGTGCAGGTCGGCGAATTCGTCGTCGGGGGCTTCGGACACGGGGACGATCCTCGCACCGTTCCGGGGACCTGGAGGTGTTAGGTAAGGCATGCCATACTCGGTTCCGTGGCAACCCGGTATCGCGTCTTCTCCGTCCGCGTGGCCGCCGTCACGTCGCTCACCCCGAACTTCGTCCGGGTGACGCTGACGCGCGACGCGCTCGCCGACTTCTCCTCGGTCGGTCTCGACCAGCGGATCAAGATCGTGCTGCCCCTGCCCGGCATCGGCTTCTCCGAACTGCCCGAGGACGAGGACTGGTACGCCGCCTGGCGTGCGCTGCCGGACGAGGTCCGCAACCCGCTCCGCACGTACACGGTCCGCTCGTTCCGGCCGGACGCCCGTGAGCTCGACATCGACTTCGTCGCCCACGGCGACACCGGTCCGGCGTCGCGCTGGGTGTCGGCCTGCCGCGTCGGTGACGAGCTGCGCATCGTGGGGCCGCGCGTCCCCGAATCGCCGGAGGACCTGCCGACCGGGGCCGCCGAGTTCGCTCCCGGGCACGCGAACCGGATCCTGCTCGCCGGTGACGAGACCGCCGCCCCGGCCATCTGCGCCATCCTCGAGGCGCTCGACGTCTCCACGGTCGGCCACGTGTTCATCGAGGTCCCGACCGACGCCGACCGCCTGCCCGTCACCGCACCCGCCGGGGTCGAGGTCCGCTGGATCGCCCGCAACGGCGCTACCCACGGGGTCCGGATGACCGACCAGGTGCACGCCTGGGCGTCCACCGTTGCGCCGTCCGCCGCCGCGTGCGAGCCGGCCGCCGAGCTCACCGAGGTCGACGTCGACGAGCAGGTGCTGTGGGACGTCCCCGCCCCCGTCGACGAGCGCCCCGTCTACGCCTGGATCGCGGGCGAGGCCGGCTGCGTCAAGGAACTCCGCCGCCACCTGGTGCGCGGCGTCGGCATCGACCGCAAGCAGGTCGCGTTCATGGGCTACTGGCGGCACGGCAAGGCCGAGCACTGATGCCGGCGGCGGGTGCCGTGACCGGTACCGTCCCGACGACCGCGCTGGGGGCCCGTGGGCTGACCCTGGCCTACGACGACCGTGTGGTGGTGGACTCGCTCGACGTCGACATCCCCGACGGCGAACTGACCGTCATCGTCGGCCCGAACGCGTGCGGCAAGTCGACGCTGCTGAAGTCCTTCGCCCGCACCCTGAAGCCGCGTGCCGGCACGGTGTTCCTCGACGGGGCGCCGATCGACTCGTACCGCCCGAAGGCCGTCGCCCGGCGGGTCGGCATGCTCCCGCAGACCCCGATCGCGCCCGACGGCATCACCGTGCGCGACCTCGTGTCCCGGGGCCGGTTCCCGCACCAGGACCTGCTGCACCCGTCGTCCGGGTCCGACCGGCAGGCCGTGCAGGCCGCTCTCGAGCAGACGTCGACGGTGGAACTGGCGGACCGGAGCGTCGACGAGCTGTCGGGCGGGCAGCGGCAGCGGGTGTGGATCGCGATGGTGCTCGCGCAGCAGACCGACATCGTGCTGCTCGACGAGCCGACGACGTTCCTCGACATCGCGCACCAGTACGACGTGCTCGAACTGGCCTCCACGCTGCACGCCGCCGGTCGCACGGTCGTCGCGGTGCTGCACGACCTGAACCAGGCCGCTCGGTACGCCACCCACGTCATCGCGATGCGCGACGGGGCGATCGTCTCGGCGGGGGAGCCGTCGTCGGTGCTCACCGCGGACCTCGTCGAGGACGTCTTCGGCCTGCCGTGCGTCGTCGTCCCCGACCCCGAGACCGGTACGCCCCTCGTGGTGCCCCGGCGGCGCGCCGCCTGACGCGCGGGCGGCGTCGCGGCCCCGAGGTTCCGAAATCTCGGCACCTCGCGCGCCCCGCAGGCGATCAGTGGAACTTCGACGCTCGACGAGCGGCATGTCCTGCGACCTCGGCGATGCGCGCGGCGGGTCGTGCGACCTCGACCCTCGACCTCCGCGTCAGCGCACGTACCCGCCGTCCTCCAGGCCGGCCTCGACCTCGAAGCGGTTCCGCAGCGGATCCCGCCCGGCGACCGCGTAGAGCAGCGGCATGAGCATGCCGTACCGCCGCCACTGCTCGACGTGCACCCGCTCGTGTCGGAGCACCCGCGGGCCGTCGTTGTCGCGCGTCAGGTACACCGAGCCGACGCAGGTGCCGCCGCGCCGGAACACCCAGCGCGGCAGCCCCGCGCAGACCACGAGCCCGTCCTCCACCCGGATCCTCCCGGTCGACAGCGGGACGCCCACGGCGAGCCCGACGGCCGTCGCGAACACCCACCCCGCGCGGGACACGGGGGAGTCGACCAGCGGGTTGCGCACGCTCAGGCCGGGCGGCCGTACGTCTCGAGCAGGCGGAGCCAGATCTCGCTCATCGTCGGGTACGCCGGCACCGCGTGCCAGAGGCGGTCGATCGGGACCTCGCCCACGACGGCGACGGTGGCGCCGTGCAGCATCTCGGCGACGTCCTGGCCGACGAACGTGACGCCCACGACGACCCCGCGGTCCTCGTCGACGACCATCTTCGCCCGGCCCGTGTAGCCGTCGGCCTGCAGGGAGGACCCGGCGATGGCGCCGAGGTCGTACTCGACGGCACGGACGTTCAGCCCCTGCTCGCGGGCCTTCGCCTCGGTCAGGCCGACGCTCGCGACCTCGGGGTCGGTGAAGGTGACCTGCGGCGAGGCGGCGTGGTCGGCGGTGGCGACGTGCGCGCCCCACGGCTCGGTGTGCAGCGGCGTGCCCTGGTACCGGGCGGCGATCGCCTCGCCGGCGGCACGCGCCTGGTACTTGCCCTGGTGGGTGAGCAGGACGCGGTGGTTGACGTCACCCACGGCGTACAGCCAGTCGGTGCCGTGCACGAGCATGGTGTCGTCGACGTCGAGCCAGTCGCCCGGAGTCAGCCCGACGGACTCGAGCCCGAGGTCGCGGGTGTGTGCGGCTCGGCCGGTGGCGGCGAGCACCTCGCTCGTGATGACCGTGGTGCCGTCGTCGAGTTCGGTCGTGACCAGGCCGTGCTCGTCGCGGTCGACGCGGACCGGGTTGACACCGGTGCGCACGTCGACGCCGAGATCGCGCAGGGAGTCCGCGACGAGTTCGCCGGCGAACGGCTCCATGCCGCCGAGCAGTCCGTGGCGGGCGACGAGGGTGACCTTCGCCCCGAGCGAGGCCCACGCGGTCGCGAGCTCCGAGCCGGAGACGCCGCCGCCGATGACGAGCAGGCTCTCGGGGACCTGCTGGGCGCTCGTGCCCTCGCGGGTGCCCCACGGCTTCGCCTCGGCGAGCCCGGGCACCGGGGGCAGCGTGTGCAGGGACCCGGTGACGACGGCGACGGCGGCGCGAGCGGTGTGCGTCTCGCCGTCGACCTCGATGGTCTTCGGGCCGGTGATCCGGGCGTGCCCGCGGATGAGGTCGATGCCGGCGGACTCGAGCCACGACACCTGGCTGTCGTCCTTCCAGTCCGAGGTGAACGAGTTGCGGCGGGCGAGCACGTGGGCGGCGTCGAGCGTTCCGGTCACCGCCTGCTTCGCACCGTCGAGCCGCTTGGCTGCGGCGAGGGCGTGTCCGCTGCGCAGGAGTGCCTTCGAGGGCATGCACGCCCAGTACGAGCACTCGCCGCCGACGAGTTCGGCCTCCACGATCGCGACCGACAGGTCGCGCTTCCTGGCGTAGTCCGCCACGTTCTCGCCGACTGCGCCGGCTCCGATCACGATGAGGTCGTAGTCCGTCATGCTGCCGAGCGTACGCGGGACGGCGGGGCGTCCGCCGGTCGCGTCCGGCGTGTGGTCAGCCCACCCGGGAGGCGCTGGTCACCGCTCCGACGACACGCAGGATGACGCCGAGGTCGTCCACCGCCCGGTCCGGGTCGACGGGGGCGAATCCGGTGAGCGCGGCGCCGACGAGGCGGCGGCCGCGCGTCGCGGCCTGGATGCGCTCGACGAGCGCTGCGCCGTCGAGGCCGAACGGGACGGGTTCGAGGAGTCCGTCGACCTCGGACGGGTCGAGGACGTCGAGGTCGACGTGCACGAAGACGGACGAGGCGCCGGTGCGCTCGACCGCGGCGGCGAGGGCGTCCGGGGTGGCGGCGTCGACGTCGAGGTGGACGATGCCGGCCTTGTCGAGGGCGGCGCGTTCGGCGTCCTCGACCCCGCGCACACCCGCGACGACGACCGACGACGCGGGGACGACCGGCAGGCCGGGGAACAGGTCGTCGGGGCGGTCGACCAGCAAGCGGAGGGCCGCGGTCTCGGCGGCGACGGGCTGAGCGCGGTTCAGGGCGCGGTAGCCGCTCGAACCGGAGATGCGCACGAACGCGGTGTCCGGTGCGAGGGCTGCGGTCGCGCCGAGGACGCTGGCACCGTCACCGCCCACGACGAGCACGGGTTCGGTCGCGACGGCGGTCTCCTCCGCGACGCGTTCGGCGACGGCGAGCACCGAGGTGTAGCGGGCGACGGCCGTCTCGAGACGGTCGCCGGCCCCGGCCGGGACGTCGACCACGGTGGTGGAAGCCCGGGGGAGGTCGGCAGCGATCGCCGACGCTCCGTCACCGAGACGCATCGCGCGCGACGACGCCGAACCCTGCCACTGACCGACCACGAGGAAGTGCATCGTCTCAGTCTGTCAGCTGGGGTCCGGCGTCGTCAGGGCGTTCGTCAGATGCTCGCGGATCCGCCGGACTTGAGCGCGGCGAGCCGTGCTTCGACCTCGGCGTCCTTGCCGACGTCCTCGAGGCTCTCGAACTGCGCGTCGAGGCTGGAGGACTGCAGCTCCTGCTGGCCGAGCACCTTCGCCTCCTCGCGACGGACCTTCTCCTCGAAGCGGCCGAGGTCGCTCGTCGGGTCGAGCACGTCGATGTTGCCGAGCGCGTCGTTGACGCGGGTCTGTGCCTCGGCGGTCTTCGAGCGGGCGACGAGGTTGTCCCGCTTCGCGCGGAGCTGCTCGAGCTTCTGCTCCATGCCGGCGAGGCCGGTCTTGAGCTTCTCGACGGCCTCGTTCTGCGACGCCAGGTTCGGCTCGGCGTCCTTGACCTCCTGCTCGGCGGCGATCTGCTTGCCGATGGCGATCTTGGCGAGGTTGTCGAACTTGTCGGCCTCGGACGACTTGCCCTCGGCGCGGTACTTGTCGGCGGCGGCGGAGGCGTTGGCGGCCTTCTGGCCCCACTCGACCGCTGCCTTCTTGTCCTCCTCGTGGTCCTGCTCGAGCAGGCGTACGTTGCCGATGGTCTGCGCGATCGCGGTCTTCGCGTCCGCGATGTTGTTCGTGTAGTCGCGCACGAGCTGGTCCAGCATCTTCTGCGGGTCCTCGGCGTCGTCGATGATCTGGTTGATGTTCGCGCGCACGAGGGTGGAGATGCGTCCGAAGATGGTCTGCTTGGCCATTGCTGTTCCCTTTCGTGGAAGTCCTGTGGACGGTGTTGTCGGGTCGTGTCTGGTTCTGGGTGCCGGAGGTCGGATCAGGTCCGGCCGTGTGGAGAGCGGGGGAGTCTGCCGGGTCAGAAGCGGCCGCCGCCGGAGAAGCCGCCGCCCGTGCCGAGGCGATGCGCATCGACATCGAGGGCGACGTCGCCGCCGCTCGCAGC
>NZ_JAHEWS010000046.1:0-11532 GCF_018598405.1 Curtobacterium flaccumfaciens
GCACGGCAGGGGAATCGTGTCATCGGCATCGACGCGGCGCCGGAGTTCGTCGAGCACGCACGACGGACGCACGACGCCTCGGTCGACTTCCGGGTCGGGTCGCTCGACGCGCTCCCGCTCGCGGACGGCAGCGTCGACGGGGTCCTGGCCTGGTACTCGGTGATCCACCACGAGCCGTCGCGGATCGGTGGGCCCCTGGACGAGTTCCGCCGGGTGCTCACCCCCGGCGGTGGGCTGCTGCTCGGGTTCTTCGAGGGCGCCGCGGTCGAGGCCTTCGACCACGCGGTCGTCACCGCGTACCGCTGGCCGGTCGCGTCCCTGGTGGCGCTGCTGGACGAAGCGGGCTTCGACGTGGTGGACGTCCACACCCGCACGGACTCGGGGCACCGGCCGCACGGGGCGATCAGTGCGGTGCGCCGCTGATCGCTGACCGCTGTCCGTTCAAGCGGCCTGTCAGTCGTCCGAGACCATCGAGCTCAGAGCCGCGGCGATCTCCGGCACGGCATCGAGTTCCCCTTCGGCGATCGCGACGATGAAGTCGTACGCCTGATCGTTCGAGGCGTGGAGCCGGACTCCGTTCACGCCGAGGAAGACCACGAGCAGCATCAGGCCGAGGCGCTTGTTGCCGTCGACCAGGGCGTGGTTCCGGACGGCGGAGTGGACGAGCGCCGCAGCCTTGTCGACCAGAGTCGGGTAGGCGTCGTTCCCGCCCACCGACGCGGCGGGTCGCGCGACCGCCGCCTCGAGCAGTCCGACGTCGCGGACCGCGTCGTCAGCCCCCAGGCTCCGTCGAGCGATGTGCAACGCCTCGTCGGTCGTGAGGTGGATCACTTGCCGAGTCGTTCGAGCGCCTCGGCGTAGCGCGGGAGCTCTCGGTCGAGGATGCCGTCGATCAGATCGCTGCGGCTGTGCTGCTCGACGTACTCGCGGATGGCGGCTCGGGCGACGTCCTGCATCGAGCGCTCCTCGAGGTCGGCACGCTTGCGCAAGGCCGCTGCCTCGGCGTCGTCGAGTCGGAGGGTCATGGCCATGGCGTCGATGGTATCAACGGTGGTATCTGAACGGGCGACAGCGATCGTGGTCATGGAACGACGGTACGAACGTCTCCCACGACGCACGCGGAGTTCGGAACCGGTTGGGGATGACGACGGCCGCGCGGCAGCCTGTGGAGGGACTGCCCGGATCCACCGCAGGTCGTCGATGGGTCGTCAGCCGGAAGTGACCGCGAGCGCGGCGAGGATCTCCCGCACGGTGTGGTCGACCGAGCCGTCGATCGACACGGCAACGGCGGTCTCGTCGGACTGCGGCCGCTCGAGGGTCGCGAACTGCGAGTCGAGCAGCGTCGTCGGCATGTACTCGTGCTGGCGGTGGGACTGCCGTTCGGCGATGAGGCCGCGAGAGCCGTCGAGGAAGGCGATGACGAGACCCGGTGCGGACGCGCGCAGGCGGTCGCGGTAGGCCCGCTTGAGCGCCGAGTTCGCCATCACGCACCGAGACCCGTCGGCCTCGACCGCGGCGATCCGGTCGGCACAGGCCTCGAGCCACGGCCAGCGGTCCTCGTCGGTGAGCGGGGTGCCCTGCCGCATCTTCTCCTTGTTCGCCGCCGGGTGCAGGTCGTCGGCGTCGACGAAGACGCACGGTTCGCCCCGCGCCACCAGGGCGTCGGTGAGGGCCTGGCCGATGGTGGACTTGCCGGAGCCGGAGACGCCCATCACGAGGACGGGCGGGTGGACAGCGAGCTCGCTCATCCCTCCACAGTATTGATCCGGTGAACTCTGGTCCCCAGTTCCCGGAACACCTGTGCGATCCCAGACCGCCGGTCGTAGGTTGGGCGCCAACGTCAGGACAAAGGAGGCCCTCGTGGCAGACAACAACGGTCAGGCGAACATCGGAGTCGTCGGACTCGCGGTGATGGGTTCGAACCTCGCCCGCAACCTCGCATCGCGCGAGGGCAACACGGTGGCGGTGTACAACCGCACGTACGCCCGCACCGAGGAACTGCTCCAGGAGCACGGCGACGCCGGGTTCATCGCGTCCGAGGACATCGACGGTTTCGTCGCCTCGTTGTCCAAGCCCCGCACCGCGATCATCATGGTGCAGGCCGGCAAGGGCACCGACGCCGTGATCGGGCAGCTCGCCGAGCGCTTCGAACCGGGCGACATCATCGTCGACGGTGGCAATGCCAACTTCCACGACACCATCCGACGTGAACACGACCTGCGCGAGAAGGGTCTGAACTTCGTCGGTACCGGTATCTCGGGTGGTGAAGAGGGCGCGCTGAACGGCCCGTCGATCATGCCCGGCGGCTCGAAGGAGGCCTGGGAGACGCTCGGCCCGATCCTGAAGTCGATCGCCGCGGTGGCCGAGGGTGAACCGTGCGTGACCCACATCGGCACCGACGGTGCCGGGCACTTCGTGAAGATGGTGCACAACGGCATCGAGTACGCCGACATGCAGCTCATCGCCGAGTCGTACGACCTGCTCCGTCGTGTCGGCGGGCTGTCGGTGGAGGACCTGGTCCAGGTGTTCGACGAGTGGAACAAGGGCGACCTCGAGTCCTACCTGATCGAGATCACGGGCGAGGTCCTCAAGCAGCGCGACGCCGACACCGGCAAGCCCCTGGTCGACGTCATCCGCGACGAAGCCGGCTCCAAGGGCACCGGCGTCTGGACCGTGCAGAACGCGGTCGGCCTCGGCATCCCCGTCTCGGGCATCGGCGAGGCCGTGTTCGCCCGTGCCGTCTCGTCGAAGCCGGTCCAGCGCGCGGCCGTCCAGAAGTCGATCACGAACCGTCCGCAGCTCGCCGAGGTGCCGGACACCTTCGCCGACGACGTCCGGGCGGCGCTGTACGCCTCGAAGGTCGTCGCGTACGCGCAGGGCTTCGACCTCATCATCGCCGGGGCGAAGGAGTACGGCTGGGACATCGACCTCGGCAACGTCGCGAAGATCTGGCGGGGCGGCTGCATCATCCGCGCCCAGTTCCTGAACCGCATCGTCGAGGCGTACGACGAGAACCCCTCGCTCGAGAGCCTGCTGGTCGACCCGTACTTCGCGAACGCGGTGTCCGAGGGCGAGGCCGCCTGGCGCCGCATCGTGGGCATCGCTGCCGCGTCGGGCGTCCCCGCGCCGGGCTTCTCGTCGGCGCTGTCGTACTTCGACTCGCTCGCCTCCGATCGTCTGCCCGCGTCGCTGATCCAGGGGCAGCGCGACTTCTTCGGTGCGCACACCTACCAGCGCATCGACAAGGACGGCACCTTCCACACGCTGTGGTCCGACGACGACCGCCGCGAGGTCGAGCAGGAGCCGTCCACGCACTGACGATCCTGAGCGTCGGGGGGCCTCGCGGACCGCGGGGCCTTCCGAGGCATCAGCCGAACGGTCGGGTCAGGCGACGATGCGTTCGCGTGCCAGGTCCGACACGAGCCGGTCCAGCCGCGGACCGCGCCCGAGCAGCCGACCAGAGCCCGGGGCGGTCCGGACGAAGAAGGTCGCCACGGCCGGGGTGTCGTCCGGGCGGATGTGATGGATCGCCACCGCGCACGCACGGCGAGCGCCGCCCGAGCCGCCGGCATGCTCCGCGATGCCCTCCGCAACGTCTTCCGCCACGTCCTCGAGCCCGACGTGCACGACGCGACTCCACCGGATCACGAGCAGTCGGGTCGCCCGGCGTTCGTCGAGTTCCCACAGCGACGCCTCGGTGGCGCCGAAGGCCCAGGTGACGCGTGACCCGAGGCGGGTGTCCGGCCGGACCTCGTCGACGACCCCACGGAGCTCGGGCGTCGGCGCCGCCGGCACCAGCCAGACGGTCGGGTCGATCCGGCGGATGGCGAGGGCGAGGGCCTCGTCGGCCTGCCGTCGCCGTGCTGACGCAGTCCGCACCACCGCGATCGCGATGGCCACGAGACCGAGGGCGATCGCCCCGAACTCGACGAGGCCGTACCAGGACAGATCCGCGCCCGGCACCACCGAGAGCACGACGATCCGGGTGATCAGCACGGCCAACCAGACGGCGACGATCACCCAGCGCAGCGTCGAGAGCCGACGTGCCGGCGACATCGGCGTCCGACCCGCACCGCGGGCACGACCGGACCGCGGGACACCATCGGGACGCTGCAGCACGGTCCGATCCTCCCACGAGCCGCCCGCCGACTGCTGGCCGGACCCGATGAACGCCCGGGGAAGCCGACACACAGCCCACGAGCGGCGCGGCGACCTACGCTCGGGCGGTGACCACCGAGACGACGGACGAACCGATCGGCCGACCGACGGCGAGCCCGCCCGACGGTCCCGACACCGGTCCGACCCGACACCCGACCCTGTTCGCAGCGGCCGTCGGCATCGTGGCCGCTGCCGCGTTCCTCGGGGTCGCCGAGTTCGGCGCACTGCTGCTCGGCGGTGCAGGCAGTCCCCTCGTGGCCGTCGGGTCCGCGGTCATCGACCTCGCTCCTCCTGCCGCGAAGGACGTCATGGTCGCCGTGTTCGGCACCGGGGACAAGGTCGCCCTGTTCGTGCTCATGACCGTGATCGTCATCGCGATCAGCGCCGGTGCCGGTGTCCTCGAACGGGCCCGACCGCCCTTCGGTGCGCTCGTCTTCGCTGCCGGCGGGGTGCTGGCGCTCCTGGCCGTGAGCACCCGCTCGGGTAGCGGGACCTGGGACGGGGCCCCGACGGTGCTCGGCATCGCGGCGGCCGTGGTCGTCCTGCGTCTGCTGCTCCGGCGACTCCGCCGGTGGGAGGCCGCGGCAGCCGTGCCGACCGCGGCACCGCGTCCTGCCTCGGCGGAGCGCCGCGCGTTCCTGGTCTGGGGCGTCGGGACGGCGACCCTCGCGGTCGTGGTGGGCACCGCCTCCCGGCTGGGGTCGTCCGCGATGCAGGCGGCCGCCGCTGCCAGGCGGGCCATCCGTCTGCCCGCCGCGGCGACGAGCGGTCCGGCCGTCCCCGCGGGTGCTTCGCTCGACGTCGACGGCATCACGCCCTACATCACGCCGAACGCCGACTTCTACCGGATCGACACGGCCCTTCGGGTGCCGCAGGTCGACCCCGCCGACTGGTCGCTCCGGATCCACGGTGCGGTCGAGCAGGAGATCACGCTGACGTGGGACGAACTGCTCGCGCTGCCGCTCGAGGAGCACGTCGCCACGCTGAGCTGCGTGTCGAACGAGGTCGGCGGCGAGCTCATCGGCACCGCGCGCTGGCTCGGCTACCCGATCCGGGAGCTCCTCGCACGGGCCCGGCCCACGGGCGACGCCGACATGGTGCTCTCCCGCAGTGTCGACGGGTTCTCGGCCGGCACGCCGCTCGACGTGCTGCAGGACGACGGCACAGCGGCGCTGCTCGCGGTCGGGATGAACGGCGAACCCCTGCCGACCGAGCACGGGTTCCCGGTGCGGATGGTCGTGCCGGGCCTGTTCGGCTACGTCTCGGCGACGAAGTGGGTCACCGAGCTCGAGGTCACCCGGTTCGCCGACGCGCAGGGCTACTGGACCCCGCGCGGCTGGTCCGAGCGCGGCCCGGTCAAGCTCGAGTCCCGCATCGACACCCCGCGCAACGGCACGACCGTGACCGCGGGCAAGCCGGTCGCGATCGCCGGGGTCGCCTGGCAGCCGCACACCGGCGTCAAGGCGGTCGAGGTCCGTGTCGGAGGCGGCGACTGGCAGCGCGCCGAACTGGCCGACTCGGTGTCCGCGGACACCTGGCGACAGTGGGTGTTCCGCTGGACACCGACCGCGGGGTCACACCGGATCGAGGTGCGTGCGACCAGCGCCGACGGCGAGGTGCAGACGAGCGTGGACCGTCCGCCGGCGCCGAACGGTGCGACGGGCTGGCACACCGTGACGGTCGACGCGCGCTGACCGTCCGGAAGCGGGTCTGCGACACGCCCGCGGGCAGCCGTCAAGCTGGCAGAAAGCGTCGGTTCGTGGGCGCGCGGGCGACACTTCGTGCCGCCTCGGCGAACCTGAGCGGTGTGTCGTGACCACTCGTCGCCGGCGCGCTCCGGTCGCCCGAAGGCCTGGAGGCCCGGTGCCGGCCCGCCCCGCCCCTCGCCCGGGTCGCGCGACACGCCACGTGCGTCGGGCCGGGGTGCAGAAAGTGTCGGTTCGCGGGCGCGCAGGCGACACTTCGTGCCACCTCGGCGAACCTGTGCGGCATGTCGTGACCACTCGGCACCGGCGCGCTCCGGCCACCCGACGGCCTGGAGGCCCGGTGCCGGCCCGCCCCGCGCCTCGCCCGGGTCGCGCGACACGCCACGTGCGTCGCGCCGAGGTCGCAGAACGCGTCGGTTCGCGGGCGCGCAGGCGACACTTCGTGCCACCTCGGCGGACCTGAGCGGCATGTCGTGACCGCTCGGCGCCGGCGCCAGGCAGGCAGACCAGGACCAGGGCCAGGCGGGCAGACGAGGGTCAGGCGGGCAGGGTCGCGACGACGCAGGTGCCGTCGACCTCGGCGTCGCGCTCGACCTCGGTGGTGAAGCCGGCAGCCGTGAACGCAGCGGCGGACGCCTCGGCCTGGGCCTCCGACACCTCGATCACGACCGCGCCACCGGGACGGAGCCACTCCCCAGCGCCCGCAGCGATCCGCCGGTGCAAGTCGAGGCCGTCCGCGCCGCCGTCGAGGGCGACGCGGTGCTCGTGCTCCCGGGCCTCGGCTGGCATCAGCTCGATCGAGGCCGTCGGCACGTACGGGGCGTTCACCGCGATGACCGCCACGGCCCCGCGGAACCGGTCGGGCAGCGGGGCGAACAGGTCGCCCGCGACGACGATGCCGCGGTCCCCGACGTTCTCGGCCGCGACGTCGACCGCATCCGGGTCGATGTCAGTGGCGACGAGGTCGAGTGCGCCGACGCGACCGAACAGGGCGACCGAGATCGCGCCGGCGCCGCAGCACAGGTCGACCACGCGGTCGTAGCGCTGCAGCCGGCGCGCAGCGTGTTCGACGACGACGGTGGTGCGCGCACGCGGCACGAACACTCCCGGGGTCACCCGGATGCGGTGCCCGTCGAACGCCGCCCAACCGAGCACGTACTCGAGGGGCTCACCGGCGAGCCGACGCTGCACGAGCGTCCGGAGCCGGACGGGCTCACCGTCGCCGGCCTCGAGCAACAGGTCTGCTTCGTCCTCGGCGAAGACGCTCCCCGCGGCCCGGAGCCGGGCCGCGAGGGCGTCACGCGCGGGGTGGGTCAAGCGGCGCCATCGAACATCGACGTCACCGAACCGTCGTCGAAGACCTCGTGGATGGCGCGGGCGATGAGCGGCGCGATCGGCAGGACCTCGAGGCGGTCCCAGCGCTTCTCCATCGGCAGGGGCAGGGTGTCCGTCACGACCACGCGGTCGATGAACTCGCTCTGCAGCAGCTCGGTCGCCGGGTCCGAGAACACGGCGTGGGTCGCGGCGACGACGACACCGGTGGCACCGGCGTTCTTGAGCGCCTCGGCCGCCTTGGCGATCGTGCGGCCGGTGTCGATGAGGTCGTCGACGAGCAGGCACACGCGGCCGCTGACGTCGCCGACGATCTCGTGCACGGAGACCTGGTTCGGCACGAGCGGGTCGCGGCGCTTGTGGATGATGGCGAGCGGGGCGCCGAGCTTCTCGGACCAGATGTCGGCGACGCGGACGCGGCCCATGTCGGGCGACACCACGGTCAGCGTCTTCGGGTCGAGGATCTGGCGGAAGCGCTCGAGCAGCACCGGCATGGCGAACAGGTGGTCGACGGGGCCGTCGAAGAAGCCCTGGATCTGCGCGGCGTGCAGGTCGACGCTCATGATGCGGTGCGCGCCGGCGGCCTTAAACAGGTCGGCGACGAGGCGGGCCGAGATCGGCTCGCGGCCGCGGCCCTTCTTGTCCTGGCGGGCGTAGGGGTAGAACGGCGCCACGACCGTGATGCGCTTCGCCGAGGCACGCTTCAGCGCGTCGACCATGATGAGCTGCTCCATGAGCCACTCGTTGATCGGCGCGGTGTGCGACTGGATGACGAAGGCGTCGCAGCCACGGACCGACTCGTCGAAGCGGGCGTAGAGCTCACCGTTCGCGAACGTCCGGGCATCGGTCGGCACGAGGTCGACCCCGAGCTCCTCCGCGATCTCGGCAGAGAGCGCCGGGTGTGCTCGCCCCGAGACGAGGACGAGTCGTTTCTGGCCGGTTGTCTTGATTCCGGACAAGTGCGGTGCTCACTCCCTGACCCACGAGGGGTCGATGTCGGCGACGGGTGGTCGCCAGGATCTATTCGCCGTTCGCGAGCCGAGCAGCCTCGGCCGCCGGAGTGCCGGGTCGGTGTTCCTCGACCCATCCGTCGGTGTTGCGCTGTGGGGCGTAGCTGATCGCGAGGGATCCGGCCGGGACGTCCTTGCGGACGGTGGTCCCGGCACCGGTGTACGCACCGTCACCAATCCTAACGGGGGCGACGAACACGTTGTGCGAGCCTGTACGGACGTTCGAGCCGACCTCGGTGCGGTGCTTGTGCACGCCGTCGTAGTTCGCGGTGATGGTGTTCGCGCCGATGTTCGAGTCCTCGCCCACCTCGGCGTCGCCGATGTAGGACAGGTGCGGGACCTTGCTGCCGCGGCCGATCCGGGCGTTCTTCGTCTCGACGAAGGTACCGATCTTGCCGTCGTCACCGAGGATCGTGCCCGGCCGCAGGTAGGCGAACGGGCCGACCGAGGCGCCGTCCCCGATCACGGCGAGGGTGGCGTCGACGCGGTTCACGGTGGCGCGGGCCCCGACCTCGGTGTCGCGGAGCGTGGTGTCCGGTCCGACGACGGCGCCGGCGGCGATCGCGGTGGCGCCGATGAGCTGGGTGCCGGGCAGGACCTCGGCATCGGGCTCGATGGTGACGTCGAGGTCGATCCAGGTGGTCGCGGGGTCCTGCACGGTGACGCCGGCGAGCTGGTGCTGCCGGACGATGCGGGCGTTGAGTTCACGGGCGGCGTCGGACAGCTGCGCGCGGTCGTTGATGCCGGCGACGAGCCACTGGTCGGTGAGGGTGACGACGTCGATGATCCCACCGCGCTCGGCGATGAGCGTCGGTGCGTCGGTGATGTACTTCTCGCCCTGGGCGTTGGCGGTGGTGAGCCCGGGCAGCGCGGCACGGAGGTGCGCTGCGTCGAAGGCGTAGATACCGGCGTTGGTCTCGGTGATCGTGCGCTGCGCGTCGGTGGCGTCCTTGTGCTCGACGACCCCGACGAACGCACCGGAGGCGTCGCGGACCACGCGGCCGAGGCCCGTCGGGTCGGGGGCGATCGCGCTGACGAGCGTCACGGCGTTGGCGGCACCGATGTGTGCGTCGACGAGGAGCCGGAGGGACGCCGCGTCGAGCAGCGGAACGTCGCCGGACAGCACCACGACGGCACCGTCGAAGTCGGCCGGGAGCGCCTGGACGGCCACCTCGACCGCACGGCCGGTGCCGGGGACGTCGTCCTGGTCGACGACGATCGCGTCGGGCGCGCGCTCCACGACCTCGGCCGCGACGAGGTCACGCTCGTGCCGCACGACGACGGCGACGTGCTCGGGGCTGAGGGACGACGCCGTCCGCAGGACGTGCCCGATGAGCGGCAGCCCGGCGAGCCGGTGCAGCACCTTGGGCGTGGACGACTTCATGCGCGTGCCCTGCCCGGCGGCGAGGACGACGACGGCGATGCGCTGGTCGGTCATGCACCCATCCTGGCGCACCGCAGCCCGGGCCGCCCGACGCGACCACGGCCCTGTGCGGAACCGTGCGCACAACCGCAGCCTGTGGACGGACGGGCACCGCGCCTCCAGGCCGGGCCGACAGAAGGCCGCACCTCAGACAGGACACGGCTCAGGCGCGCGCGACCCGCGGTTCCGGCTTGACGAACGCCATCAGGACCAACCCCGCGACGAGCACGACGACCACCCCGAGGATCCCGAAGCGCGTCGACCCGCCGACGGTCACCGCGACGCCGAACAGCGCCGGCGCGAGGAACGAGGCGGCCCGGCCGGTGGTGGCGTAGAGGCCGAAGAGCTCCCCCTCGCGGCCGGGCACGGCCAGGCGCGCCAGGTACGCCCGCGACGACGACTGCACGGGGCCGACGAACACGGCGAGGGTCAGTCCGAGCACCCAGAACCACTCCGTCCGGGTGCCGGCGACGAACACCCCGACCCCGCACAGGGCGAGCCCGACGAGCGACACCATGATGAGCGCGCGTGAGCCGAACCGGTCGTCGAGCCGTCCGGAGACGAACGTCGCGATCCCGGCGACGACGTTCGCGGCGATGGCGAACAGGATGACCTCGGACGCACTGAACCCGAACACCTGGGCGGCGACGATCCCGCCGAAGGTGAAGACCGCCCCGACGCCGTCGCGGAAGACTGCGCTGGCGAGCAGGAACGCGAGGACGTTGCGGCGCTCCCGCCACAGCCGGGCGATGTCCCGCACCAGGTCGGCGTAGGCCCCGAGGACGCCGCCGCCGCGGGTGCGGTCCGGCACAGCCTCGGGCACGGTGAGGAACAGCGGGATCGAGCTGACGGCGAGCCAGACGGCGGCGATCCCGATCGCGACGCGGACGTCCCACTGGCCGGCGGCGACCGTGGCCGGCAGCTGCAGGAGCCCGCCGACGACGCCGTCGCCCCGGAAGTCCTGGATGCAGAGCACGAGCAGCAGCACGAGCAGGACGATGCCGCCGAAGTACCCGGCAGCCCAGCCGATCGCGGACACACGACCGGTGCGCTCCCCGTGTGCGATCTGCCCGATCATGGCGTTGTAGCCGACGCTCGCGATCTCGTAGGCGACGGTCCCGATGCCGAGCAGGGCCGCGCCGAGCAGCAGGTACGGCTGGCTCGGCGCGACGAAGACCATGCCACCGATCGACAGTGCGACGCCGATCGTGGCGATGAGGACCGAGCGGCGACGGTGCCCGGAGGAGTCTGCGAGCCGTCCCATCGCCGGTGCCACGAGCGCCACGACGATCCCCGCGATGGTCAGTGCGGTCGAGACGACGGCGGCGTTGTGGGCGAGTTCGCGTTCCACGATCGCCTTGCCCGCCGCGGACGTGTCACCGACGAGCGCCGGGTCCACGAACGCCCGGCTGGCCAGGTACGTGCTGAACACGAAGGTGGTGACGACCGCGTTGAACGCGGCGGAACCCCAGTCCCAGAGCGCCCAGGAGACGAGCGCGCGCCGGTCGGTGCGCTGCGGCACGACGGCGGCCGGTGAAGCGGTCATGCGCGAACCGTAGCGCGTCCCGGTGACGCGACGGTGGCCCCGTTCCGGGACACGTGCGGACGGGAGGCGCGGGGCGGCCCGGCCCCGCGCCTCCAGTCCGCACCGTGCGTAAGTCGTCACCCGGTGCGAGCTTCCACGCATCGTGCCCGGCTGCAACGCCGCACCAGGCGGCCAAGCCCACACCGTCCGACAGACCGTGCACCGTGCCGGGCGGGAGGCGCGGGGCGGCCCGGCCCCGCGCCTCCAGTCCGCACCGTGCGTAAGTCGTCACCCGGTGCGCGCTTCCACGCATCGTGCCCGGCTGCAACGCCGCACCAGGCGGCCAAGCCCACACCGTCCGACAGACCGTGCACCGTG
>NZ_JAHEWS010000047.1:0-9850 GCF_018598405.1 Curtobacterium flaccumfaciens
GCGAGGTTGCGCGCGCGGTGCGCGCCTGCTGCGCCGCACGCAACACGGAACCTCGCACCAGCTCGCGTCGCTCGCACGGTGCCGGGTCGGCCGCCTGGTGCGAGGTTGCGCGCCTGGTGCGCGCCTGCTGCGCCGCACGGAGCACGCAAGCTCGCACGGGCCCGCGACGCTCGCACCGTGCGGACAGGAGGCCCGTGGCGGGCCCGCACCGCGCCTCCAGGCCGGCGGTTCCCCCGTCCACACCGCGACACGCGCTGTCCAGGACCACCCACCGGACCTGCTACGGTTGTTCACACCCCTTGGCCCCCATAGCTCAGGGGATAGAGCACTGCCCTCCGGAGGCAGGGGCGGAGGTTCGAATCCTCCTGGGGGCACTGTCACATTGCCGCGCGAGCAGTTGTCTTCGCTTCGCTCAGTCAGCTGCGCGCGATGTCGCCTGCGGCGACCTTCCCCCGTTGAGACTCCTCCGGGTTCGTCGCCGGTCTCGTGGTGATCGTCCTCGTCGAGTGAGCAGAAGACGACGGGTCGGCGTGGGGACCGCGGTGTGTCCTGCTCACTCGGTGGTGGGCCCCCGCCGCCGCCCGCGCCACCCCGTGTTCCCGAGCAGGACACCTCGGTCCCCTAGGATCACGGGCCGGTCGTCCAGCACACGACCGGGAAGAGGCTTCGATGACCACCGCCACCGGGAACGCGCAGCTCGAACTCGCCCGAGGCGGCGACGCACCCGCCCCACGGACCCTGTTCGACGTCCTCGCGGCGACCGCGGCGACGCACCCGGATGCGACCGCGCTCGAGGACCCCGCCGGCAGCGTCGACTACGCGGCCCTGCTCGTCCTCGTGCGCGCGCAGGCCGACGACCTCGCCCGCCGCGGTGTCCGACGCGGGGACCGGGTCGGGGTGCGCATCCCCTCGGGCGGACGTGACCTGTACCTGTCGATCCTCGCCGTGCTGGCCGCGGGAGCCGCGTACGTGCCCGTCGACGCCGAGGACCCCGAGGAACGCGCGACTCTGGTGTTCGGCGAGGCCGGCGTCGTCGGGGTGATCGGCGCGGGCGGCGTGCTGCGCGACCGTGCCGGTGCCGAGTTGCCGGTGACGGACCCCGCGGCGAGCGCCGAGCTCCCCCGTGAGACCGACGACGCGTGGATCATCTTCACGTCCGGGTCGACCGGGGTGCCGAAGGGTGTGGCGGTCACCCACCGCAGTGCAGCGGCGTTCGTGGACGCCGAGGCACGGATGTTCCTGCAGGCGGCGCCGATCGGTCCGGGCGACCGGGTGCTGGCGGGACTGAGCGTGGCGTTCGACGCGTCGTGCGAGGAGATGTGGTTGGCGTGGGGGCACGGTGCCGCGTTGGTGCCGGCGCCCCGGTCGTTGGTGCGGACGGGGGTGGACCTGGGGCCGTGGCTCATCGCGCACACGATCACGGTGGTGTCGACGGTGCCGACGCTCGCGGCGCTGTGGCCGGACGATGCCCTCGAGCAGGTGCGGCTGGTGATCTTCGGTGGTGAGGCGTGCCCGCCGGAGCTGGCGGCGCGCATCGCGAGTCGTGACCGGGAGGTGTGGAACACGTACGGGCCGACGGAGGCGACGGTGGTGGCGTGCGGGTCCCTGCTCGACGGGAGCCAGCCGATCCGGATCGGGTTGCCGTTGGACGGGTGGGACCTGGCGGTCGTCGATGCATCGGGCGCCCGTGTGGCGCCCGGAGGTGTCGGGGAGCTGGTGATCGGTGGGGTCGGGCTGGGGCGGTACCTCGACCCGGCGAAGGACGCGGAGAAGTACGCGCCGTTCCCGGAGCTCGGGTGGGAGCGGGCGTACCGGAGCGGGGACCTGGTGCGGTACGAGCCCGAGGGGCTGGTGTTCCAGGGGCGTGCGGACGACCAGGTGAAGCTCGGTGGCCGGCGGATCGAGCTCGGGGAGATCGACGCTGCGCTGCAGGCCCTGGACGACGTGGCGGGTGGTGCTGCTGTGGTGCAGCGGACGCCGGCGGGCAACCAGGTGCTGGTCGGCTACGTGGCACCGGTGGCGGGTGCGACGGTCGACGTCGCGGCGGCGAATGCCCGCCTGCGTCAGGAGCTGCCCGCGGCGCTGGTGCCGTTGGTGGCGGTGGTGGACTCCCTGCCGACGCGGACGTCGGGCAAGGTCGACCGCGCGGCGCTGCCGTGGCCGTTGCCCGGTGCGTCGGACGCGGCGATGCTGCCGGACACGGTGGCGTGGATCGCGGAGCGCTGGTCGGCGATCCTGGGGGTGCCGGTGGCGAGCGTCGACGACGACTTCTTCGCGCACGGCGGTGGGTCGCTGACGGCGGCGCAGCTGGTGTCGGCGATCCGGGAGCGGTTCCCGACGACGACGGTGGCGGACGTGTACGACCACCCGAGGATCGGGGCGTTGGCTGCGGCGCTCGACGAGTCGGGTCCGGTGGCGGCTTCGTCGCGGGACGTGGCTCCGGTCCCCCCGGCGACGGGGCTGCTGATGACGCTGCTCGGGTTGCCGGTGCAGGTGCTCCGGGGGTTGCGGGTGCTGACGTGGACGGCACTGGTGGCTGCGGTGCTGCACGCGACGACGCTGCCCTTCCTGCCGGTGCTGCCCTGGCCGGCGCTGGTGCTGATGCTGCTGGTGTTCGTGACGCCGATCGGCAAGATGGCGCTGACCGTGGTCCTCGCCAGGCTGCTGCTGGCCGGGGTGCGGCCGGGGTCGTACCCCCGTGGTGGGGCGGTGCACCTGCGGGTGTGGCTGGCCGAGCGGATCGCCGAGGCGGTCGACGGCCCCTCGACCGCGGGTGCCCCGTGGATCAGCTACTACGCCCGGGCGCTCGGTGCGCGGGTCGGCAGGGACGTCGACCTGCACACGCTGCCGCCGGTGACGGGGATGCTCACGATCGGCAAGCGTGCGTCGGTCGAGCCCGAGGTCGACCTGGCCGGGCACTGGCTCGACGGTGACGTGTTCCACCTGGGGCACGTGCGGATCGACGACGACGCGGTGGTGCGGAGCCGGACGACGCTGCTGCCGGGTGCGCACGTCGGTGCGGGTGCCGAGGTCACCGCGGGTTCCGCCGTCGGCGGCCCGGTCCCGGCGGGCGAGCGCTGGGCGGGGGCACCGGCGGAGCGCATCGGGTCGGCTCGCGACGACCGGGAGGCCCGCCCCGCGGCCCGTCGACGCTGGCTGCTCGCGTACGGGGCCGGGTCCCTGGCCGTGGCCGGGTTGCCGGTGGTCGGCGTCGCGGTCGGACTGCTGGTCACCCTCGCCCTGGTCGGGCGGGCGACGACCCTGGGCGAGGCGGTGCTCCGTGCGCTGGTGACGGTCCCCCTGGCGACGGTCGTCGCGGGCACGGTGTACGCACTGCTGGTGGTGGTCGCGGTGCGGTTGCTCGGCATCGGGCTGCACGAGGGCCGGCACCCGGTGCGGTCCCGGATCGGCTGGCAGGTGTGGTCGACCGAGCGGGTGCTCGACGCGGCGCGCACGCTGCTGTTCCCGCTGTACGCGTCGCTGGTGACGCCGGTGTGGCTGCGGCTGCTCGGTGCACGGGTCGGGCGGGACACCGAGATCTCCACGGTGCTGCTCATCCCCGCGCTGACGCAGATCGCGTCGGGGGCGTTCCTGGCGGACGACACGATGGTGGCGACGTACGAGCTCGGCGGCGGTCGGGTGCGGATCGGCCGGTCGAAGGTGGGCCGTCGGGCGTTCCTCGGCAACAGCGGCATGACGGGCGCAGGACGCTCGGTGCCGCGTGAGGCCCTGGTCGCCGTGCTGTCCGCCGTGCCGAAGAAGGCCAAGCGCGGGTCGTCGTGGCTCGGGTCGCCCCCGGTGCGGCTGCGGCGTGCGGCGACGGAGTTCGACGAAGCCCGCACGTTCCGCCCGTCGCGTCGGCTCAAGGTCGCCCGCGGCTGCTGGGAGCTGTTGCGCCTGGTGGCCCCGATGGTGTCCGCAGCGATCGCCCTCGGCGTCGCCGGCACGCTCCTGGCGCTGTGGACCGCGGTCGGGGTCGGCTGGACCGTGCTGCTCGCGGGCCCGGTGCTCATCGCCGCAGGAGCCGTCGCCGCCGTGGTGTCGACGATCGCGAAGTGGGCGTTCGTCGGCCGGATCACCGCACGGGAGCACCCGCTGTGGTCGTCGTTCGTGTGGCGGAACGAGGTGCAGGACACCTTCGTCGAGACCGTCGCCCGGCCGTGGTTCGCCGAGCAGGCCACCGGCACCCCGGCCCTCGCCGTCTGGCTGCGGAGCCTCGGTGCGACGATCGGCCGCGGCACCTGGCTCGAGACCTACTGGCTGCCCGAGGCCGACCTGGTCACCATCGGGTCCGGGGCGTCGGTGGCACGGGGCACGGTCGTGCAGACGCACCTGTTCCACGACCGGGTGATGCAACTCGACACCGTCCGGCTCGACGCCGGCGCGACGCTGGGTCCGCACAGTGTCGTCCTGCCCGCCGCGGGCATCGGTGCCGGGGCCACCGTCGGACCGTCGTCGCTCGTGATGCGCGGCGAACAGGTGCCGACGGGCTCCCGCTGGTCCGGCAACCCGATCGCTCCCTGGACAGCGGCAGCCCCCTCGGTGACAGCTCCACCGGCGCCATGAGGTTGACTGTCTCCGTGCCCTCCGATCCCGCCGCCGACCCGTACACCCCGCACAGCGGCGACCGACGCTGGAGTGCGGAGCACTACGAGCTCCGGCTCGACTACCGCGTCGCCACGAACCGGCTCGACGGCACCGCGACGATCACCGCGCGCGCCCTCGAACCGCTCGACAAGGTCGTGATCGACCTGCACGGACTGACGGTCGACCGCGTCGACGTCGACGGCAGACGGGCGAAGAAGGTGTCGACCGCCACGCACAAGGTCACGGTCACCCCGGCCGACCCGATCGCCGCCGACACCGTGTTCAGCGTGCACCTGCGGTACCGGGGCACCCCGCACCCCGTCCGCAGCGCATGGGGACAGCTCGGGTGGGAAGAACTGTCCGACGGCGTGATCGTCGCCGCGCAGCCCACGGGAGCGCCGTCGTGGTTCCCGTGCAACGACCGCCCCGACGACAAGGCCACGTACCGGATCGAGATCGCGGCCGAGGCGGCGTACGACGTCCTCGCGAACGGCGAGCTGCTGGCGAAGGAGCGCGACCGCGTCGGCACCCGCTGGACCTACGCCACCACCGAGCCGATGGCGACGTACCTGGCGACCGTGCAGATCGGCCGCTACCGCACCACGAAGCTCCGCACCGGCGGGGTCCCCGTCACGCTGCACCACCCCGCCGACCTCGCCGCGGCCGCGAAGACCGACTTCGGCCAGGTGCCCGAGATGCTCGCGCTGTTCGGCGACCGGTTCGGCCCGTACCCGTTCGCAACCTACGGGGTCGTGGTGACCGACGACGACCTCGAGATCCCGCTCGAGGCCCACGGCCTGGCGGTGTTCGGCCGGAACCACGTCGACGGCGAGCACGGCACCGACCGCCTCATCGCCCACGAGCTCGCGCACCAGTGGTTCGGCAACTCCGTGACCGTCACCCGCTGGCAGGACATCTGGCTGCACGAGGGGTTCGCCTGCTACGCCGAGTGGCTGTGGTCCGACCAGCGCGGCGACGACTCCGCCGACGCGCTGGCCGAGCGGTACCGGCAGGGCCTGCTCGGGCAGCCGGAGGACCTGGTCGTCGGCGACCCGGGCGCGAAGGACATGTTCGACGACCGCGTCTACAAGCGCGGTGCCCTCGCCCTGCACGCCGTCCGCCGCACGTTCGGCGACGACGCCTTCTTCACCGGGCTGCGGAGCATCACCGAGCGGCACCGGCACGGATCCGTCACCGTGCCGGACGTGCTCAGTGCGTTCGCGGATGCCGCCGGCCGTTCCGTCGACGACGTCCGCGCCGTCACCGGGCCCTGGATCGACGAGGCGTCGGTGCCGGCACTGCCCGCGCCGCGCGCACGCTAGCGGGCTCCGCTGCCGCGTCGGCCAGCAGGCTCCGTCGCCGCGTCGGCTAGCCCGCCAGCTCACCGTCGGCCGGGTCGCAGCTGACCTCGGACCACACCGCGTCGAGCGACAGCCCGACCACGCCGGCGACCGAGGCGATCGTCGAGAACGCCGGCGTCGCGATGCGCCCGGTCTCGATCTTGCGGAGCGTCTCCGGCGAGATCCCCGCGGCCAGGGCCGTGTCGACGATCGACCGTGGACCACGGGCACGACGGAGCAGCGCACCGAGGCGACGACCGCGCGCGACCTCGTCGGGGCGGAGTGGGAGACGGACCATGACCACATAGTAATACCGGTATGATCATCGGCGTGATCGAGATCCTGACCCCCGCCGAGGTCGACAAGGGCCGCGCCACCGGAGCCCTCGTCGGCACGATCCTGCAGACCCTGCGCGAACGCACCCGCGTCGGCACGAACCTGCTCGAGATCGACCGGTGGGCGAAGCAGATGATCGAGGCCGCCGGCGCCGACTCCTGCTACGTCGACTACGCGCCCTCGTTCGGCCGCGGTCCCTTCGGCCACCACATCTGCACGGCCGTGAACGACGCCGTGCTGCACGGCCTCCCCCACGACCAGGTGCTGCACGACGGCGACCTGCTCACGCTCGACCTCGCCGTGTCGCTCGACGGCATCGCCGCCGACGCCGCGATCAGCTTCGTCGTCGGCACCCCACGCCCCGAGGACCTCGCACTCATCGACGCGACCGAACGCGCCCTCGCCGCGGGCATCGCCGCCGCCGGACCGGGCGCACGGATCGGTGACCTGTCGCACGCCATCGGCACCGTGCTCGAAGCCGCCGGGTACCCGGTGAACGTCGAGTTCGGGGGCCACGGCATCGGCTCGACCATGCACCAGGACCCGCACGTGTCGAACACCGGTCGCCGCGGTCGCGGCTACACGCTCCGGCCCGGGCTCCTGCTCGCCCTCGAACCGTGGGTGATGGCGGACACCGACGTCCTGGTCACCGACGCCGACGGGTGGACCCTGCGGAGTGCCACGGGAGCGCGGACCGCCCACACCGAGCACACCATCGCGATCACCGCGGACGGCGCCGAGGTGCTCACGCTCCCCCGCTGACCGTCCCGACCACGTCGACGGGCAGGCCACCCGCCGCGACGACGAGCACGACGTCCGGCGCGGGGTACAGCACGGTGAGCGGTTGTCCGGCACCCTCGAACACGGCGGTGCCAGCGGCCACGTCGACCTCCACCGCGAGCGGGTCGACGCGCAGCCCGCGTCCGTCGCGTTTCAGCACGGCCTCCTTGGCCGCCCACGCTGCGGCGAGGAGCGCCGGATCCCCGTCGGCTCGACGGAGTTCGACCGGGTTGAAGGCATCGAGCGGCGCGGCAGCGACCCGCGACACCCGTTCGACGTCGACACCGAGTGCCGACGGACCGACCGCGAGGGCGACGACGCCCGGTGCGCGCGACATGCTCACGCCGACCGTAGTGCCCGCGACGGTCGCCCACGGACGACCGTGGTCGGTCCCCGCGCAGTGCGGACAGACGCGCCCCGCGCGCACCGCGACCGGCTCGACGCCGGTCACCGACGCGACGGCGGCGACCAGGGCCTCCCGGTCGTCCGCTGGGTCAGCAGCAGGCGTCCGGAGCGTCACCGTGACGGCCTGGAGGCGCGACCCAACGACCGGGGCGGCGCCCGTCGGTCGTGTGGCCCGGCCCAGAGCGGATCAGGCGTGCGTCAGCGCGATGAGCGCGACGTTCATGGTGCTGTACTGACCCTCGGAGCGGGTGGCCTGGCGCACACGTCCGCGCAGGACCTCGTAGCGACCGTCGTGCTCGCGCACGAAACCGATCACACCCGTCGCCGGAGTCGACACCCGGTGGTAGCCGTCCTCGAGCGGGACGACCTCGGTGCTCGTGGTGCGTTCCATCGTTCTTCCCCTTCCGTTCATCCTCGAACAGTGGCGCCAGCATACCCCGGTACGGGGGACAAGACGTTCACAGGAAGCACGGTCCGGAGCGTTCCCCCAGAGTCTGTCCGTGCCCCTGCGTGGCCTGGATAGACTCCGGGCGACAGCGCTCTCGTGGCGCGGTCCGGTGCGGTGCCACGGGGTACCGACCGGTGACGGACGGAGGACGGATGCGAGCGGTCCAGCACGGATCGGGCACGGACGGATCGATCGGGCACAGGGGGACAACGCGGCTGTGGAGCCGCGTGACGGCGGCCCTCGTCGCGATGCTGATCGTCCTGGCCCCGGCAGCGACCGCCCACGCCACGGCGCCCGTCGACCTGGGCGGGGCGTACGTCCTCGACGAGGCCGATGCGCTGACCGCATCCCAGCAGGCGCGGGTCGAGCAGGCCGTGCAGGACCTGTACTCCGAGACCCAGACGCAGCTCTTCGTCGTGTTCGTGCCGTCCTTCACCGACCCCACCGACCACACCGAGTGGGGCCGAGCCGTCCTCGAGCAGAACCAGATCGACACCGACGGCATCCTGCTCTCGGTCGCGGTCGACGAGCGCAACTACGACGTCCAGCAGACGAACGAGACCGCGATCTCCGCGTCCGACGTGCAGAACGCCGTCGACGACTCGCTGCTGCCCAGACTCAAGCAGGACGACTGGTCCGGTGCGGCCGTGGCCTTCGCCGACGGGCTGACCCAGGCGCAGGCCCCGGTCGACCTCACCTGGCTGTGGATCCTGCTGCTCGTCGTGGTCGTCGGGCTCATCGTCGTGGTCCTGGTCATCCGGACCCGGAACAAGCGCCGCACCGCCGCAGCGACCAAGGCGCAGGAAGCCTCGCTCGCCGACCTCGAGCGCACCGCAGGCGGAGCACTGGTCACCATCGACGACGAACTCCGCACCGCCGAGCAGGAGGTCGGGTTCGCCAGCGCTCAGTTCGGCCCGGACGCTGCCAAGCCCTTCGCCGACGCCGTGCAGGCCGCCCAGCGCGAGGTCCGCAAGGCCTTCACGATCCGGCAGCAGCTCGACGACGAGATCCCGGACTCCCCCCAGCAGCGCGCCGAGTGGGCGAACCAGATCATCGTCATCTGCGAGCGGGCACACGCCGCGATCGAGGAGCAGACCGAGGCGTTCGACCAGCTCCGCTCGCTCGAGGACGGCATCGAGGACGCCGCCGCGTCGCTCGCCCAGGCCGTGGCCGCCGCACCGGCCTCGGTCGGAGCCGCTGCCGCTGCACTCGACCGCGTCCGCGCCCGCTACACCGGCCGCACCCTCGCCACCGTCGCCGACAACGTCGACCAGGCCCACCAGGTGCTCGCCTTCGCCACCGAACGCTCGAACGCCGCCACCGCGTCGATCGCCGCCGGCGACAAGGGCGAGGCGGTCGTCGCCGTGCGGGACGCCCAGCACGCCCTCGCCCAGGTGCAGCAGCTCACCGACGGTGCCCTCGCCGCCGAGCAGTCCTTCGACGAAGCCACCGCCCGTGCCGAGGCGATGCGCATCGACATCGAGGGCGACGTCGCCGCCGCTCGCAGCCTCCGCTCGGGCGGTCCGGACCTCGCCGCCGCCGTCACCCGCGCCGAGGCCGTGCTCCGGCAGGGACTCGACCCGAAGGACCCGGTCGCCGCCGTCGACGCGCTGACCAGGGCGAACACCGAGATCGACCGCGCCATCGCAGTGGCCCGGGGCGCCGAGGAACAGCGCCAGCGAGCCACGCAGGCGCTCGACGCAGCCCTCCGCGACGCCCGGAACCGGATCAGCCAGGCCCGCGACTACGTCTCGCTGCACCGCGGGGGCATCGGCCCGACCGCCCGGACCCGCTTGTCCGAGGCCCAGCGCGCCTACGACGACGCCGTCGAGCTCGCCCCGAGCAACCCCGGCCAGGCGCTCAACGCCGCCCGCGCGGCCGAACAGTACGCCGCCGCCGCGATGGACGCGGCGAACGACGACCTCGGCGGCTGGGGCGGCGGGCAGGGCGGCGG
>NZ_JAHEWS010000048.1:0-7950 GCF_018598405.1 Curtobacterium flaccumfaciens
GCCGACTGGCAGTACAAGGACGCGGCGTTCCGGCAGGACGCCGACGGCGACGTCGTCAAGCAGGTCAAGTCCCCCCTTGCCCCGAAGTCCTGACCGTCAGCACGACGAACGCCCCGGACAGCAGTGCTGTCCGGGGCGTTCCCGTGCAGGCGACGCTCCGGTCGCCGTCAGCGCGGCCCGCGGTACAGCACGACCTGCGTGTTCCGCTGCGGCCGCGACCCCGCCTTGAGCGAGATCGCCGCACCACTCGCGGTGGCGGCGAACACCCGTGCGCCGGGCCGGTTGATGAGCTGGTCGGCCAGCGCCGACTCGAGTTCCCGCACACGATCGCGGAGCGCCTTGTTCTCGTTCTCCAGGTCGAGCACCCGCCGGATACCCTCCAGCGACACCCCCTCGGAGCCGAGGCGCGCGATCTCACGCAGCTGCACCACGTCCCGCATCGAGTACCGACGCGACCCGCCGCGCGTCCGCCCCGGCACGACCAGGCCGAGACGGTCGTACTGCCGCAGCGTCTGCGGGTGCATCTCAGCCAGCTCCGCGGCGACCGCGATCGCGAAGACGGGCGAGTTCTCGTCCATGTCGGTCATGGCGCGTTCCTTTCCGTCGTCGACGTGGTGGTGAAAGCCAGCCTGGAGGCCCGGCGAGCGTCCGTCAGGAAGCCGCGCCGCCCCTCTCCCCACCGGCACGGCCGGCCCGCCGCTTCGCGACGGGCCGGTACCGGCGGCGTGGGCCCAGGCTGGGTCTACTGCGTTCAGTGCGCGACGCTAGTCGCGCGCTTTGGCGAGGAGATCCTCGCGGGGGTTCTCGTCGGGCAGCGCCGCCGCGAGTGCCTCGACGGCCTCGCGCTGCTTGTCCGACAGGTGCGACGGCACCGCGACCTGGACGGTCGCGAGCAGGTCGCCCGTGCCGTTCTTCGTCGTGACGCCGCGGCCCTTGACGCGCAGGACGCGACCCGACGGCGTGCCGGGCGCGACCTTGAGCTTCACGGGCGAGCCGCCGAGCGTCGGGACCTCGATCGTCGCGCCGAGTGCCGCCTCGGTGAAGGTCACGGGGACGTCCACGCGCAGGTTGAGTCCGTCGCGCTCGAAGACCGGGTGCTTGCGGACCGACACGGCGACCACCAGGTCACCGGCCTCACCACCGTCCGGCGAGGGCTCGCCGCGACCGCGGAGTCGGATCTTCTGACCGTCGGCGACGCCCGCGGGGATCCGGACGTTCACCGGTCGGCCGTTGCCCTGCGAGAGCTTGACCGTGTCACCGGCGATGGCCGTGGTGAAGTCGAGCGTCGTCGACGCCGTGACGTCGCGGCCCTTCGTCGGCCCACCGAAGCCGCGGTAACCGCCGGAGGTCTGACCGAAGCCACCACCCCCGCCGAACATCCCGCCGAGGATGTCCTCGAAGCCGCCGGCACCGCCCGGGCCGCCCTGGCCGAAGCGGACGCGCTGTCCGCCGCCGCCCTGTTGCCCGAACATCCCGCCGAAGACGTCCTCGAAGCCGCCCTGGCCCCCGCCACCCGCCGTGAAGCGGGCACCGGAGCCCATGGCGCGGACCTGGTCGTACTCCTGGCGCTGCTCCTTGTCGGACAGCACCGAGTACGCCTCGCTGATCTCCTTGAAGCGGTTCTCGGCGGCGGCGTCACCGGGGTTGGAGTCCGGGTGGAACTGCCGCGCGAGCTTCCGGTACGTCTTCTTCAGCTCGGCGTCGGAGGCGTCCTTGGACACGCCGAGGACCTTGTAGAAGTCCTTGTCGAACCAATCCTGACTGGCCATGGATCACCTGCCTTCTTCTGTCGTCACCGTGGAGACCCGGCTCAGGCCGGGACCGCCACCGCGACCTTGGCCGCGCGGAGGACGCGCTCACCGAGCTTGTAGCCCGGCTCGACGACGTCCGCGACGGTCTGTCCGGTGGCACCCGGGGTGGGGAGCTGGACGATCGCCTCGTGGATGTTCGGGTCGAACGCTTCGCCCTTCTCGCCGATCTCCACGAGCTTGAACTTCTCGAAGCCACCGCGGATCTTCTGACCGATGACCTGCATCGGGCCCTCGGCGAGGTCACCGTGGGCCTCGGCCCGGGTGAGGTCGTCGAGCGCCGGCAGCAGGGCCCGCACCACTTCGGCGATGGCGACCTCGCGGTTGGCCTCGCGGTCACGCTCGACGCGCTTCCGGAAGTTCACCAGCTCGGCCTGCGCACGGAGCATGTCCGCACGCATCTCGGCGACGAGGTCACGGTCGTCGGTGCTCAGCTTGTCCTCGGCGATGCCGCGGGCTGCGTCGGCGAGCAGCGCTTCGTCCTCCGGGGAGAGGTCGTTCGCTGCCTCGGCCGCCGGGCCCCCGGCGGCGGGGCCGTCCGTCGGTACTTCGACGTCGGGCCCCTCCGCCTCGATGAGGTCCTCGGGCTCGGCCGCGTTCGTGGCGTCGCCCTCGACCTGGGGGTCTTCCTCGTTCGGCACGTTGTCCTTGGGATCCGTCATCGTTACTTCTTGTCCTTGTCGTCCTCGTCGTCCACGACCTCGGCGTCGACGATGTCCTCGTCGTCGGCCGGCTGCTCACCCGCGGGCTGCTCGCCACCGGCGGCACCGGCTGCTGCGTCCTGCTGGCTGTAGATGGCCTGACCGAGCTTGCCCTGCGACTCGTTGAGCTTGTCGAAGGCGGTCTTCACGGCGTCGTCGTCCTCGCCCGCGAGTGCGGACTTGAGCGCGTCGACGTCGGCCTGCACCTCGGACTTGACGTCCGCGGGGAGCTTCTCGTCGTTCTCCTTGATCAGCTTCTCGATCGAGTAGACGAGCTGCTCGGCCTGGTTGCGACGCTCGTTTGCCTCGCGACGGGCCTTGTCCTCGGCGGCGTGCTCCTCGGCCTCGCGGACCATGCGCTCGATGTCCTCCTTCGGCAGCGACGAGCCGCCGGAGATGACCATCGACTGCTCCTTGCCGGTGCCCTTGTCCTTGGCGGACACGTGCACGATGCCGTTCGCGTCGATGTCGAAGGTGACCTCGACCTGCGGGACGCCACGGGGAGCCGGGGCGATGCCGGTGAGTTCGAAGGTGCCGAGCGGCTTGTTGTCGCGGGTGAACTCGCGCTCGCCCTGGAAGACCTGGATCGCGACCGACGGCTGGTTGTCGTCAGCGGTCGTGAAGGTCTCGCTCCGCTTGGTCGGGATCGCGGTGTTGCGGTCGATGAGCTTCGTCATCAGGCCACCCTTGGTCTCGATGCCGAGCGACAGCGGCGTGACGTCGATGAGCAGCACGTCCTTGCGCTCGCCCTTCAGGACACCGGCCTGCAGTGCGGCGCCGACGGCGACGACCTCGTCCGGGTTGACTCCCTGGTTGGGGGACTTGCCACCGGTCAGCGACTTGACGACCTCGGCCACGGCGGGCATGCGGGTCGAGCCACCGACGAGCACCACGTGGGCGATGTCGTTGACCGAGACACCGGCTTCCTTGATGACGTCGTTGAAGGGCTTCTTGGTGCGGTCGAGCAGGTCGGAGGTCATCTGCTCGAACTGGGCGCGCGAGATGGTCTCGTCCAGGTTCAGCGGGCCCTCGGCGGTGAGCGTCAGGTACGGGAGCTGGATGTTCGCCGACATCTGCGACGACAGCTCCTTCTTGGCCTGCTCAGCAGCTTCCTTGAGACGCTGCTTGGCGATCTTGTCCGTGGACAGGTCGACGCCGTGCTCGTCCTTGAACTTCTTGACGAGGTAGTCGACGATGCGCTGGTCCCAGTCGTCGCCACCGAGGCGGTTGTCACCGGAGGTCGCGCGGACCTGGATCGTCGAGAAGTCGTCGTCCTTGCCCACCTCGAGCAGGGAGACGTCGAACGTGCCGCCACCGAGGTCGAAGACCAGGATGAGCTCGTCTTCCTTGCCCTTGTCGAGGCCGTAGGCCAGAGCGGCCGCGGTCGGCTCGTTGATGATGCGGAGGACGTTGAGGCCGGCGATCTCACCGGCGTCCTTCGTGGCCTGGCGCTCGGCGTCGTTGAAGTACGCCGGCACGGTGATGACCGCGTCCGTGACGTCTTCGCCGAGGTACTGCTCGGCGTCGCGCTTGAGCTTGCCGAGGGTGCGGGCCGAGATCTCCTGCGGCGTGTACTTCTTACCGTCGATCTCGGTGGTCCAGTCGGTGCCGACGTGACGCTTGACCGACGCGATGGTGCGGTCGACGTTCGTCACGGCCTGACGCTTGGCGGTCTCGCCGACCAGGACCTCGCCGTCCTTCGTGAACGCCACGATCGACGGCGTCGTGCGCATGCCCTCGGCGTTGGCGATGACGGTGGGCTCGCCACCTTCGAGAACGGAGACGACGGAGTTGGTGGTTCCGAGGTCGATGCCTACTGCACGTCCCATGTGTTGCTCCTCTTGCTTGGGGGTAAGTCGTTGGACTTGCGTCCGATGCACTCAACTCTACTCCTGAGTGGAGGCGCGTCAACTTTGAGCACGGGAACTTGCGCCGGTCACACTCAACTCCCAGGCGACGGGGAGAGCGGATAGCATGTTCGTATGTTGGTATTTCACGTGATATTCTGAATACACATGCGTAGCGAGCCGTTCGGTGAGCGCGCGTGCTCCCCTTCCCGAACAGCCGCGTTCTGCGGCCTGTCCTGAAAGATGCACATGTCTCACAAGAAGAGGGCCTCCACGGCTCTCAAGTCCATGGGTGCGGCCGGCCTGGTCGCAGCCACCATCGTCAGCGGTCTTTCCTTCGGATCCACGGCCGCATCAGCTGCGGCGGCACCGGATTCGGACGTTCAGCCGGCTAACACGTCCACAACCCTCGGGAACCGCCTCATCGGCAAGTTCGTGGTGGAGGTCATCAACAACGGTTACGGATACGGATATCGCAGCGCCCACGCTCCAGTGGACAACGGAGCGATGAGCGGTGGAAGCAGGCAGGACTCCGCCAATGCCGCAGCAGCCGATGCCGCCGTCTGGACTTTCCCAGCCTCGGGAACCCGGGGCGAGATCCGTGGAACCGGCAGTGCATCGAATGTCTGCTTGCAGATCAGCGCGGCCCAGGTTGCCATCACGAACCACCGATGTGACGGATCAGATAGCCAGTCGTTCAAGCTCTATGGCGGGCCGAGTGCGTACACGATCCTGTCCAAGACAGGCAACTATCTGAGGTACTCGGCCACTGGTTGGCGTGCTGACGAGAATGGCAACCACGCGGCCAAGCTACAGGGCCAGTTCCTTGCTCCGCACACCTCCGACCTGAGTGCGAGTGTCACGAAGGTGAACAACATTGCGAAGACGGCGGTGGTGTCGGGGATGGCGACACCGGGTGCCAAGGTGTGGATCGGTGAACAGAGTGCAGACGTCAACGCCAGCGGCGCCTGGTCGATGACGGTGTCCGTACTGGAGCCCGGCAAGAACGACCTGGTCGTGATCCAGAAGATCGACAACGAGGAGTTCGACCGCAAGACCGTGTCCGCGACAATCGTCGAGGGCGGGGGCCTGTTCGCAGTTGACCAGGGGCCGGTCGAGCTCGAGCGAGGTGCGACCACCCAGGTGCCGTTCGTCGTCGAGAACCGCGTCTCGCGCACCGACACCAAGGGCACTGTCGTGCTGACCGCTCCGGACGGCGCCACCTTCTCCGAGCAGGACACCGTCCAGGGCTCGTGGCGACGCGTCGGCAACACCGCGTGGAACGCCTCCACGTCGATCCCGCTCACCAACGGCCGTCTCTCGAACGACAACACGACCCTGACGTTCGACGTGGACTGGGCCAGCGAGCGTCCGACTGACCAGCAGTACCGCTTCATGGTCGACGTCACCGCCAGCGACGAAGCCCCCGAAGAGCCGAGCGCCATGGACTTCGTCTTCAGCGGCACGAGCAGCACGAACGACTTCCGCGCCGAGGGCACGACGACGACCACGATCGAGACGGCGGTCGTGGACCTCGTCGCCCGGATCACCTCGATCGACCACGCTGCGAAGACCGCGGTGATCTCGGGCACGGCGACGCCGGGCGCGAAGGTCACGATCGGCGAGAAGAGCGTCGACGCCGATGCCGAGACCGGTGCGTGGAGCATCACGGTCGAGGACCTCGTGTCGGGCAAGAACACACTGCACGTCGTGCAGGAGATCGACGACGAGGAGCACGACTCCAAGGACGTCGACGTCACCGTCAACGATGCCGCGATCACCGGGCAGGACGGCACTGCGGTCACGCTCGAGCGCGACCAGGTCACCTCGGTGGAGTCGCTGTTCAAGACGAACGGATCCATCAGCAACCCGAGCGGGACCGTCGAGTTCACCGCTCCCGAGGGCACCACCTTCCGCGATGGTCAGAACACCATCATGGGCGGGGCCAAGAAGCCGGGCGGCGAGTGGGACAACACCTACCTGCGCCTGACCGACGGCAAGCGATCCGAGGACGGGACGAAGTACACCTACACGTTCCGGACGGCGTCGTACTTCCGTGAGCCGGCCGACACCCTGTTCAAGTGGAACATCGACGTCGTCACCCCGGCAGACGCCGAGGCCGAGACGTCCCCGATGACCACCAAGCTCGTCGGCACGGCGACCGAGGGTGCGTTCAACACGACCAGCAGCACGGCAACCACGATCGAGGCACCGAGTGTCGCGGCTCCGACGGGCACGGTCACGTTCTCGGACGACGTCACCCAGAAGGCGACCGTGTCGGGCACCGGTGTCGACGGCGCCACGATCACCCTCTACGCCGGCGACTCCACCACCGCGATCGGCACTGCTGTGGTGAACAACGGCACCTGGTCGACCACGATCGACCCCATCGGCGCGGGCGACCAGAAGATCCGCATCGAGCAGTCCGGTATCGACGGCATCCAGACCGCTGAGACGACCGCCGCATACGGCGCCGCCGTCACGCTCGAGCAGCCGGACTCCTCGACGGTCGTCCCCGGCGCCGTCACCGTCACGGGTGCCGGCCAGGCAGGCACCACGGTCACCATCACCGGCGGCGCCAAGCCGGTCACGACCACGGTCGAGAGCGACGGCACCTTCAGCACGGAGGTCGAACTCGAACCCTCGAACACCGCGAAGACCCTCACCGCGCAGCAGCACTCCAAGGGCAACCTGACCACCTCCGACACGATCACGGTCACCCCCAACGGCGCCCAGACCGCGCGGGATGTCGTCATCACCGAGCCGACCAGCCACACCTACCAGCCGAACCGCGCGACCACCATCAGTGGCACCGCGACCCCGTATGCCACGGTTCAGCTCCGCTTCCAGTGGAACGACACCGTCCACGGCACGGCCAAGGCAGACATCAACGGCAACTGGTCCATCACCCGCGGCTTCGGCCCGGCAGCGAAGTACGAACTGACCGCGACGCAGACCCGCTTCGACAAGACCACCTCCACCTCCGCCATGTTCAACCTCGACCCCGAGGGCATCAGCAACAAGGAGGTCGTCATCACCGGGCCGGCCGACCACGCCTACAAGCCCGGCGAGCCGACCCGGGTCACCGGCACCGCCACCCCGTTCGCGACGATCGAGCTCCGCTTCCAGTGGAACGACACTGTCTACGGCACCGCCGTCGCGAACGCCAACGGCGAGTGGAACATCCTCCGCGCCTACGGCCCCGCTGCGACCTACGAGCTGACCGCGAAGCAGCTCCGAGCCGATGGCACCACGTCACTGTCGAACACCTTCACCCTCGAAGCCACCGGCATCGACCGACCGTTCACGCTGACCACGCCCGCGATGGACTCGACCTTCGAGCCCGGCGCCCCCGTGTCCTTCACCGGCACCGGCACCCGCGGCGCGACGATCACCGCCATCGCTCCGGCATGGAACAACAACGTGATCTTCACCACCAAGGTCGACGACAACGGCAAGTGGGAACTCCGCCGCGGCTTCGCCCCCGGCATCACCTACGACCTCACCCTCGTCCAGCAGCCCCTCGAAGGAGACCCCACCAGCATCACCGGCCTCCACCTCACCCCCGCCCCCGCCAATTGACCACCGCCAGCT
>NZ_JAHEWS010000049.1:0-7824 GCF_018598405.1 Curtobacterium flaccumfaciens
TACCTGCTGATCGTGTCGACGTCCTCGAGCGAGGTGAGCCTGCCGCGCCTCATCGCGAAGATGGAGCACCTCGGCGTCTCGAAGCCCGTCGTCGGTGTCACGGTGCCGACCGGCTACTCGTTCAACCTCGACGGCACCGCGATCTACCTGACGATGTCGTCGCTGTTCATCGCCAACGCCCTCGGCACGCCGCTGAACATCCCCGAGCAGATCTCGCTCCTAGTGTTCATGATCATCGCCTCGAAGGGTGCAGCCGGTGTGACCGGTGCCGGCCTGGCTACCCTCGCCGGTGGCCTGCAGGCGCACCGCCCCGACCTGGTCAACGGTGTCGGCCTGATCGTGGGCATCGACCGGTTCATGTCCGAGGCCAGGGCGCTGACCAACTTCACCGGCAACGCGGTCGCGACCGTGCTCGTCGGCACGTGGACCCGGCAGATCGACAAAGTCCAGGTCGACCGCGTGCTCTCCGGTACGTCGCCGTTCGACGAGCGCACGATGTCCGCCGACGACCACGGCGGGAGCCGCCCCGCGGTCGCGCAGGAGGAACGCATCTCGACCGAGGCCGTCCGCACCATCGTCGATCCCGAAGATTCGACGGCATCGGCCGAGCGCCGCTGACCCCCCCTCCCCGACCACCGCCGCAAGGAGATCGCCGATGATCACCAACCCCAACCACACGACGCCAGCGCCCGCCACCGTCCCCGGCTCCCCACGGGTCGCCCTGGAGGCGTGGGTCGCCGAGGTCGCGTCCCTCACCCGCCCAGACACCATCGTCTGGTGCGACGGCTCAGCTGACGAGACCGCACGGCTCACACAGATGCTGGTCGACGAAGGCAAGCTCATCGCACTCGACCCGGAACGACGGCCCAACAGCTACCTCGCGCGCTCCGCGCCCTCGGACGTCGCCCGCGTCGAGGGCCGCACGTTCACCTGCTCACGCACGCCAGAGGATGCCGGGCCGACCAACCTGTGGCGCGACCCGACGACGATGCGCTCCGAGCTACGTGAACTGTTCGCGGGGAGCATGCGGGGTCGGACGATGTACGTCGTGCCGTTCTCGATGGGCCCGGTCAACGGGCCGCTCTCGCAGCTCGGCGTGGAGATCACCGACTCGGCGTACGTCGTCCTGAGCATGGGTAAGACGACGCGGCTCGGGCCCGACGTCCTCCGTTCGATCTCTGCAGGGACCCCGTGGGTGGCCACCGTGCACAGCGTCGGGCACCCCCTGCGCGGCCACGACGGTGCGCTGCGAGACGACGTCGCCTGGCCGTGCAACGAGACGAAGTACATCGTGCAGTTCCCGGAGACACGCGAGGTCTGGTCCTACGGCTCCGGCTACGGCGGCAACGCCCTGCTCGCGAAGAAGTGCTTCGCGCTGCGCATCGCCTCGGTGATGGGACGTGACGAGGGATGGCTCGCCGAGCATATGCTGCTCATCCGCCTGAACTCCCCCGAGGGGCGGTCGTTCCACATCGCCGCGGCGTTCCCGTCGGCGTGCGGGAAGACCAACCTCGCGATGCTCCAGCCAACCTTGCCCGGGTGGTCGGTGGACACGATCGGCGACGACATCGCCTGGCTCCGGCCAGGTCCTGACGGACGGCTGCACGCCATCAACCCGGAGGCCGGCCTCTTCGGCGTTGCGCCCGGAACCGGCGCCGACACGAACCCGGTCGCGGTCCAGACGATCGCGGCGGACACGATCTTCACCAACGCCGCGCTGACTGATGACGGAGACGTCTGGTGGGAAGGGCTCACCCCCGAGCCACCCGCTCACCTGGTCGACTGGACCGGAGCGGACTGGACACCGGAGCGAGGGACCCCCGCAGCACACCCGAATGCCCGCTTCACCGTCGGACTGGACCGTTGCCCGTCGCTCGCCGACGACTGGGAACAGAGCGTCCCGATCGACGCCGTCGTGTTCGGGGGCCGGCGCTCGACGAACGTCCCGCTCGTGGCCCAGGCTTCGACGTGGTCCGAGGGCGTGTTCATGGGCGCGACAATGTCGTCCGAGCAGACCGCCGCCGCCGAGGGCGCGATTGGGGAACTCCGCCGCGACCCGTTCGCAATGCTGCCGTTCTGCGGGTACGACATGGCGAGGCACTGGGCGCACTGGCTCGAGATCGGCGACCAGCTCGGGAGCGACGCCCCGGCCGTGTTCCAGGTGAACTGGTTCCGGAAGGGCGACGACGGCCGTTTCCTGTGGCCGGGCTTCGGTGAGAACGCCCGTGTGCTCGAGTGGATCGCACGACGCGTCGAGGGGCGGGTCCCCGCCGTCGAGACCCCGATCGGCCTGGTCCCCGACGTCGACGACCTCGACGTGCAGGGGCTCGCGCTGCCGCCCGCGCAGCTCGACGCACTGTTCGCTGTCGACCCGGCATCGTGGCTTGCCGAGTGCGACCTCACCGAGGAGTTCCTCGGGGCGTTCGACGGACGAACACCTGCGGTGTTCGCTGCGATCCTCGACGAGCGCCGCGCATCGCTCCGAACCGCTGCCTCAACGCGGCAGGCCGCCTGATGCGCACCGAGGCGAACCAGGACCGTCCGGGCAGCGCACGGACCCTGCCGACACGACACCAGGCTGAGACCCGCGACCGCCTGCGGCGTGACTGGGCCGACAAGCTTGCCGCGGCCGAGGCGATGGTGCCGCTCATCGGTCGGCTCTACCGACGAGACGACATCGTGCCCTCGGTGTACGGCCGGCCCCTCGTCGGACAGTCGCCGATAGCGATCCTCAAGGCGCACCGGTCGACGCGTCGACTGGACGACGCGGAGCTGTCCGTCGAGGAGACCCTGGCGATTCTCACGGAACTCGACACCATGTCGCTGTCGTCCGCGTCCGTGGACATCGCCGACCTGGCCGCGCGATACCGCGCCGACCGGCTCGGCGTCACGCTGCGCGAGTTCCTCGACGACGAACTCTTCCTGGCTCGCGGCGCAGCGGCCTCCGGCGTCGGTGGGAGCCACCCGGTGCCCCGCGACGTCGTTCTCTACGGCTTCGGTCGAATCGGCCGCATGCTCGCCAGGATCCTGCTCGAGCGTGCCGGCACCCACGCCCCGCTCGCCCTGCGCGCCGTGGTCGTCCGCCGTCGCGGCCCCAACGACCTGATTAAGCGTGCAAGTTTGCTGCGGCGGGACTCGATCCACGGCCCTTTCGCCGGCACGATCTCGGTCGACGAGGAACACGACACGATCACTGCGAACGGCACGCTGATCCAGTTCATCTCGTCGGACGCCCCCGCCACGGTCGACTACCGGGCGTACGGCATCGACGACGCCATCGTCGTCGACACCACCGGTCGGTGGCGCGACGCCGAGGGACTCGGACAGCATCTGCTCGCCCCGGGGGCATCCCGCGTCCTGCTCACGGCCCCCGGCAAAGGTGACGTCAAGAACATCGTGCACGGGATCAACCACCACAGCATCGGCGACGATCCCGTCGTCAGTGCCGCTTCCTGCACGACGAATGCGATCGTCCCGGTGCTCAAGGCCGTGTCGAGCGCATTCGGCATCGTGCACGGGCATGTCGAGACGGTGCACTCCTCGACGAACGACCAGAACCTGGTCGACAACTACCACCCCGCCGATCGCCGTGGACGCGCCGCCGGGCTCAATTTGGTGATCACCGCGACCGGGGCCGCCCGCGCAGCGGAGAAGGCCCTCCCGGAACTGCGCGGCAGGCTCACCGGCAACGCGGTCCGGGTTCCCACCCCCAACGTCTCACTGGCGGTCCTGCACCTCACGCTCGACCGTCCGGTCACGCGCGACGAGGTCAACGGGCTCCTCCGCGACGCGTCGCTTACCTCACCGCTCCGGCGGCAGATCGACTACGTCGAGTCCCCGGAGATCGTCTCCACCGACCTCCTCGGCAGCCGACGGGCCGGTGTCGTCGATGGGCTGGCGACAATCACCGACGGCTCCGAGCACGTTGTCCTGTACGTCTGGTACGACAACGAGTCCGGCTACAGCCGCCAGGTCTACCGGATCCTGCAAGAGATGAACGGCGGCCGTCCGATGATGTTGCCCTCCGCACAGCTTGGAAGTGTCAGCCAAGGCCACGGTGGTGGCCCTATCCGGACGTGATTCGTTGACGCCGCCTGACGTCCAATTGCGATTACGCCCGGACGCGGCGGCCTACCTGTGACCGGCTCCGATGGTCGCGATCTTGATGTCCACCCGCACAAGCGGCAGGTCCCGTGTGCTCAGAAAGCAGACGACGGTGTTGTAGACCTCGTGGGCGACCTCGCGGGCGACAGATCCGTCAGCGGTTCCGATGATCACGGAGACGACCCCGTTGTCGATGGTCACTCGCGAGCGAAGTGCGTTCGGGGATCGCAGCGACTCTGCAAGCGAGCGGAGAATGGGTTGCGGATACACTCGGGCGACCCCCGGCATAGCGGTGATCTGCCGCTCGAGGTCAATCGCCATGTCGCTGTCCCGATCAGGCATCTGACCGTCCTTTGGCTGATTCAGGCATCGCCCCGCCCCGGTCTCCGTTTCGACGCGCTCTGTGGATGGGTCGCGCCCTCGAGTCGAAGTTGGACTGCGGAAAGCGTGGGCTCCTCGGCCAGGTCTTGTCGGGCCGGCTGAAACAAAGCGCTCGTGCGTTTTCAGATGGAGCGAGCATGCGCTCAGTCCCAATCGCAGGGGTGCGGCCTTGAATCCGCTGAGCTGTGCGGCCACCGCTGACGCTCCAGGCCGGACGGGCGAGAGGCGTGTGTCCCAGAGACATCGGTTACCTCTGCCCGCTGACGTAGAGCGGCGCGAGGTCTACCTCGCACCGGTGCTGCACCGCTGTTCGCCACCGGCTTATCGCATCGTTCTGGCGCTGTACGGCTTGCGCGAGCAAGAAGATGAACTGATCGTCGGCAGTGCTGCGGTGGTTACTGTCGAAACGCCGCAACGTGCTCCCGTATGCGTCGGCAGTCTTGGACCAGTCGTGTGAGCCAGTCGCCGTCGTCCCGGCGCGGGCCATGCGCTGGTAAAGCTGCTGGAGCTTCTGCAATCCATCGTGGATGGTCGTCGGCGTTGACGTACGAGGGGCGTCACGTGTTGCTGCGACGAGGTCTGAAGCGGCCGCGCAGAACACCTCGCGGGACTTCACTGAAGGTGGAGCTGTCGCGGACGGTGCCGCGGTTGTGGACGCTGGCGGTGCCGGTTCGGTAGTCCGTCCTTCCGGTGCCGCCGGGCTGCTGCAGCCAGATAACAACACGGCCGACAACACTCCGCTCACGAGGACGAGCGAGGGCCGCCAGGACCGGCTTTCGGTTGAGTTCCGAGGGAAGGGGTGCCGTCGGGTGCGGATGTGTCCGGTCATGGGGGCGTGGTCTTCCTGTTCTGTCGTAGATGGATCTGCAGGCAGCAGTGATGCTGCGCCAGGTCTGTTCGCGGATGAAGATCGCATCGAGTGCTAGTGCGCTGATCGAGAACCAGGGCAGGCCCATCAGGACGCCGATCCCGATGTGGAAGCCGAGGACGACGATCAGGGCAAGTCGGCGGGTCCAGGTCGTCAGGAGCAGAACGGGGAAGCACGTCTGCACCAGCACTGTCACCGTCGTGAGGACCGCCACTCCGGGCGCCCACGCTGTGAGGAGGTGCGCGGCTTCGGGCCAGGTGCTGAATTGCTTCACCTGGAGGGGGTCGTAGATTGCCCATCCCTGAGTCCAGGCCTGTCCACCGGCCTTGTAGAGGCCGCCGGCGGCGTAGATGAAGCAGACCTGCGCGCCGAGCGCGATGAGGGCGCCGTTGTGGGCTGCGTTCCGGATGATTGATCGCACTCGAGGTGGGCGAGCTCGTCGAACGGCGAACACGACATCAGCGTCCGTGAAGAGGAGGAACGTCAGGGCGATCCGGATGAGATTGTCGCTTTGATCAGCGGTGAAGACGGTGAGCTGGCTAAGGCCTACCCACACCGTCAACAGGACGAGGATCGCAATGCGGCTGCAGAGGCCGAGGATCAGCGCTGTGGCAGCGAAACTGGCGATGATGAAGAGCGCCGTGAGTCCCGCTGGGTGGGCTGCAATGAGCCAGATCCAGTCGTACGGAAAGAAAGTGACGAAGGTGGTCGTCGGTGTGGAGAATTGTCCGGTCCAGGTGGCGCCATAGGAATACCCCCGGGTTGGGGCGTTGCTCACGAGTTCGCCGAGAATCGCCACGCCGAGCAGGATCCGCGCGACTGCAAGCCCATGGCGTGCATGCGGGGCGCCGGTGAACCAGCGCCATCCCTGTCGAGCAATCGTGACGGCCCAGACGACGGTTGCGTCGCACTGTGCTGAAAACCACTCCCATCCGCTCCTGACCAGTCCAGGTGGCCGACTGTCGGGCATCATCGCTGCTCCCGGTACTGCGTCCATGCCTCGAGGAACGTGCGGCGGAACCCCTGGTCGCTTCGCTCGTACGGCTCGGACAGCGCACGCCAGCCAGTGGCAACGATGATCGGACCAGGACGCTGAGCCGTCGGGTCGTTCCGGTCAGCGAAGGGCACGATGGGGTGACGCTGGACGCGGAACTGCACGGCAGTGACGTCGGCGCCCCAGATGCTGTAGGCCGCTTGCGTCGCGTACGCGCGGATCTGTTCGTCCTGTTGGACGTATGCCCGGGCAGCCTGCTCAGGGCCGCCGGCCTTCTCCAGCGTCCGGGCGAGCGAGCCGGAGCGGTGCGTGAAGTCCCGGCCTGCGGCCTGTTGCTGGGGCTCAGTGAGCGCGTTCCAGGCATCGCGGGTAGACGCAGCCTGGTGTGTTCCCATGGTCGCTGCCTTGGGAGGGAACGGGTTGTGCCGCGCGAGCTCGTACTCCACGTCCGTGACGTTGACCCAACTCGTCGGGCTGTCGTCGGAGCGCAGCTGCGCCCGGACGAGTACCTCATTGTCGCCGTTGATCGGGTCGGGCGCGAAGACCGACCAGCTCTGGCCGAACCAGGGCAGCATGTACCGCTCGAGCAGGTCGCCGGGCACAAGCTGCCGGATCGCTGTGGGCGGCGCGATCCACAAAAACGAGGCGAACACTTGCCAACACGTCAGCATGAGAATCGTTCCGACCGTCCCGCGGGCGAACCATCGGCGAAGCCGACCGCGGCGGACACCGCGGGATGTTTCTTGGAGCACAGGAGTCTCCTGAATCAGGGCTCGTGGCATGGTGCCGGGGCGGGGTATCAGACCGCCCCGGCACCATGCCGGTGGTGGAGGAGGGTCAGTGTGCCTCGCGCTGCAGGCGGCGCCGACGTCCGGCAGCCGCCGCGAGACCGCCGACGAGCATCAGCGCGATCGCCGCGATGGAGAGCCCGACGAGGAGCGAGCGATCAGCACCCGTGAACGCGAGCTCTCCCTTCGCCCCAGCGTGCGGATCGACCACTGTGTGCGCGCCAGCCCCGGCGCCCGTCCCCCCGGTTCCTGCTCCGTTGGCTGCGGAGGAGGCGTTAGCGGACGCGTTGGTGATCGCGGCAGCTTGCGCAGCTGACGCACCGGAGACATCGCCCGCGGCGGAGGTGTTCGCGTTCGCGGAGGAGTTCCCCCTCGAGTCCGCTGCACCCTGTGCCGCGCTGGCGGCAGCTGCGTTCGCCGCCGACGTTGCGTTCTGCGACGCATTGCTCGACGACGCACTGTTCGCTGCGGTCTGCGCTGCAGCGCTCGCGTCACCGTTCGCAGCTGCCGACGCAGCAGTGCTGGCATCGGCCTGCGCGGCCGCCTGGGCAGCGGCGTTCGACTTCGCATCGGCCGCAGCAGACGCGGACGCGTTCGTGTTCGACGACCCGCTCGTGCTCCCGTTCGTGCTCGACGAACCGTTCGTGTCCGACGAACCGTTGGTAGCCGACGAACCATTGGTAGCCGAC